>NZ_JABUYX010000013.1:0-78900 GCF_014898005.1 Halomonas citrativorans | reverse complement strand
TCCTGGTCATCAGACACCTCGCTTATGGTGGCAATATTACCACCTACGTTGGTGTCCGGTTTTATTGAACCACTACATGATGTCCAAGGAACTACTCAAGAAAGCTGGGATTTTAGGTGTAACATTCGGTTTGCTGGCAAGCCCCTTCGCTTTTGCCCAAGAACCAGTAGACCCGAGCCACGATATTACTGCTGATGAAGAACCCGTGCAGCCGCAATCATCTGGTACAGGAGCAGGTGGTGATGCATCTACCTATGATGCAGACGAGCTCTCGGATATGAACGGTGAAAGTGCAGGCGATACTACTCGTCCCGGTGCAGGTTCTTCTCAACATGAAACTCATAATGAGTCGATGGATGGTGGTCCAACGGGTGTAACAGGTGGCGGCGATACGTCATTTGAGCCGAGCGACCTGCCTGAGCAAAATAGCTCTGTGACCACTGGTCAAGACCAGTGACCAGCGGTTTAAACACTCAGTGCTAAAAATTTGTACTACAGTTTAGGAACGAGCACGGGATAAGGATGTCCCATCGCATGGATGCTCACCGATTCATGGATTGAATCAAGCGACAATCAGAGCGTTAGTCAGGGTAAATTCCAAGGTTGGAGTCCCGCAAAAGGAGTGGAAGCTAGCGCTAGATATTGTCCATAGATGCGAGGTTAGGGCCCTGCCATGGCAGGGCCTAATCTTGTTATGTAGCCTTTGATGAGCAGTCGTGTTTGGCTGGTTTTAAAACTGAACCCCCCTATCTACGTTTTTTTAACATTACCCCCGCTCATAATAGTTTTTTTCACGATTCTCTTGTCCCACGGCGTGATGACCCCTTTCATGCTTTTTAAACGCAAAGGTTGATAACGAGCTTTTTAGCTTGTTCACCATGGTGCTGTGCCAACACTAAAAAAATGTTAGCTTGTTATTTACTTGGATAGCTTTATTTGTGTGGTCGTGTTTAAAAATATTTTTAATCATTCAGCATTTCACGAATTTGGGACGTTTGGGCACTTGGACCATAATCTTGCAGTCAAAGACACTGATCGCTTCTCACCCTTCAGTGCAATGGTATTTACGTTAGTGTGATAATAGCCAAGACAGGTGAGCGGCACCCCACATCAGGAGAGCGTTATGTCATTTAAAGCAGTTTTAAAAACGGCAGGTGTTTTAGGTATTTCTATCGGTTTGATTGCAAGCCCGCTAGCTTTTGCCCAAAGCTCTATTGAGCGTACTAAAGATCGTGCAGTCGGCAGCGATGTCATCGACATGCCGCAATCCACTAGCACGTCTAGTCCTCACTACTCACCCAGTGAGCTTAACCATAGTCAGCGTGATCATATGAACGGCAACTATGCACCGTCAAGCCAGCTGCAGCGGGATCAGGATGGCGCCCAGCGTCGTAACACCCATTCGTTCGAATCGACCGAGTTAAATCACAAAGAAGGCGATAGCCTGGACTGGTAAACCACTACTGAAAGCATTAAAAACCCCGTTAAAGCGGGGTTTCGCGTTTAAAAGCGTAGAAAAAAAGCATGACTTTTCAGGTGTTACGAGGGCCGCTGGATCGTAAGCTCATTCGCCGTACGATAATATTGGTCCCACATTAGTACGGCTCCTGCTACGGCCCCCGGAATCAGAAAAAGATTGGCAAGCGGTATCCAGGTAACCAGAGTCACGAGCCCGCCGTAGCTGAGGCTTTGCCACCAGCGCCTGGAAAGCCGTTGACGCATATCCTTGAACGAGACTTTATTATTATCCATAGGATAGTCCAGATAGGTAATGGCCATTACCCATGCGGAGAACAGCCCCCATAGAATCGGCGCAAAGAGGTTGAGCCCTGGAATCCAGCTGATGATAAAGAGGGCAATGGCGCGTGGGGCGATATACGCGAGTTTGACCAGCTCTCGGCCTAGCGCATCAAGCGCCGTTTTGGTCAGCCCGCGATCATCCAGCGGTATACGGCCTGTTTCTTGAATTTCCACTTTAGCCGCTAAAAAGCCGTAAAAAGGCGCCGCAATAAAGCTTGTGATCAGGGTAAAGGTGAAGAATACAATGACAATAAGGCTAACCACAAACAGCGGCCAGATCAGCCAGGAAAGCCAATCCAGCCAAGCAGGTACTAATGTCATCCAGTGGCCAATCCAGCCTGAAAAGCGCGTAATCACAAAGCTGAACATGGCGGCATAAACAATAATATTGACGAGGATAGGAAGAAAAATATAACGCCGCAGGCCTTTTTGATAGACCAGCCGCGTACCTCGGCTAAGCGCTGTTATTGCATCCAACATTCAAGCAGTCCTCATCAATACAAACGTCCAGGCGGGTGTCCGCCCAGACGTATTGCAAGAGGAAATGCCTCATGGGTCAAGGCTTTTTCGTTACCTTCTGGTCGACGGTGTCCAGGTCGCTATGTCGAATATCGAGCCCCTTCACGAGATACACAACGTACTCTGCCAGGTTGTCGGCATGGTCGCCGACGCGTTCCAGCGCGCGCAGCACCCACATAATGCTGAGTATTGAACTAATTGAGCGCGAATCCTCCATCATGAAGGTCATCAATGAGCGCATGGCACTGCCGTACTCATCATCGACCGACTCATCTTCACGCACTACCTTCATCGCCAAGTCGGTATCGAAACGGGCAAAGGCTGTCAGCGCATCGCGCAGCATTTTACGTACATGCTCACTGATATGACGAACTTCAATTAAGCCACGAACCGTGCTGGTGTTTTCGCTGAGCAGGATTGCATTACGCGCAATCTTGCTGGCTTCATCGCCGATACGCTCAAGATCTGAAGTGGCACGAATAACGGCAAGCACCAGGCGTAAGTCTGATGCTGCAGGCTGGCGGCGTGCCAATACACGGGTGCACTCTTCATCAATTTGCAGCTGAAGATCGTTCACTTGCCGGTCGTTATCGCGCACTTTTTCAGCCAAGCGGGTATCGTTTTCCAGCAGGGCGAATACGGCATCCTGAACCTGTTTTTCCACCAGGCCGCCCATGGCCATCAGGTGGGTTTTTAGCTCTTCCAGCTCTTGGTTGAACTGGCGCGAGATATGCTGGCTGTGGGTATCGCTCGTAATATCCATTGAGCACTCCTGATGTTGGGTTAGTTAGGCCTGATGATTGACGACTACGTCATGCGGCCGGTGATGTAGTTCTCGGTGCGCTGTAAACGCGGATTAGTGAAGACCTGGTCGGTAGGGCCGTACTCAACCAGCTCTCCGTTGTGTAGAAAGGCCGTATAATCGGAGACCCGTGCGGCTTGCTGCATATTGTGGGTGACAAGGATAAGGGTTAGCTGTGATTTAAGGTTACGAATCAGCTCCTCAATCTTCAGCGTTGAAATGGGATCAAGCGCTGATGCCGGCTCATCCAGTAGTAGCACATCCGGTTGAACGGCTAGCGTTCGAGCGATGACCAAGCGCTGCTGCTGACCACCTGATAGCTGCCACGCTGAACGATGCAGGCGGTCTTTTACCTCATCCCATAGGGCTGCTGAGGTCAGCGCCCACTCGATAATGTCATCGCGTTGCCGCTTGGGTAGGCGATGCTGTAAACGCAAGCCAAAAGCGACATTTTCATAGATCGACATGGGAAACGGATTGGGCGTTTGAAACACCATGCCTACCCGGCGGCGTAGCTCGGTCACGTTCATCTGCGCAGCGTAAATATCCTGCCCTTCAAGCTGAATATGCCCACTGTGTTCCACGCTCTCGTTAAGGTCATGCAACCGGTTAATGGCACGTAGCAGTGTTGACTTGCCACAGCCTGAAGGCCCAATAAAGGCCGTTACCCGGTGGCGTGGCACACTCAACGTTAAATTACGCAACGCCGATTTCCCCGCATAGGCGAGGTTAAATTGGTCGATACTCAAGGCGCAGTGCTCGGATGAAAAGTGCGTCACCGGCGCCTGTGGGGCATTGGCTATATCTAATGACGCTAGCATTCGCTTCCTCGTTGGCGCCTAAAATAATGACGCAGAAATATGGCAGTTAGGTTAAGCACCAAAATAATAACCACTAAAAGAAGCGCCGTGGCGTAAACCAGAGGCATAGCGGCCTGTACATCCTCGCCATGAAAAGCAGTATCAAATAGATGATAGCCAAGATGCATAAATTTGCGCTCCAGATGCACATAAGGAAACTCACCGTCGACCGGCATTTGCGGAGCTAACTTGGCAACCCCCACCAGCATAAGCGGAGCTACTTCGCCTGCGGCGCGGGCGATAGCGAGAATAACGCCGGTTAGCATGGCAGGAGTAGCCATGGGTAGGACAATACGCGTTAGCATTTCCAGACGGGTGGCCCCCAGCGCTACTGCCCCCTCACGCTGAGCATCGGGGATGCGAGCAAGCCCTTCCTCGGTGGCCACAATCACGACAGGAAGCGTCAATAGCGCGAGCGTTAAAGAGGCCCATAAAAGACCGCCGGTGCCAAACGTTGGCGAAGGCAGTGTATCGCTAAAGAACCAGCTATCCAGCGTGCCGCCAATGCCGTAAACGAATACGCCAAGGCCGAACACGCCGTACACAATAGAAGGCACGCCCGCCAAGTTGCGTACGCCAATGCGTACTAACCGGGTAAGTCGGTTTTGATGGGCAATTTCATTAAGATAAATAGCGGCCAGTACGCCAAAGGGGGTGACGATTACGGACATTAAGATGACCATCAGCACCGTACCGAAAATAGCCGGCCATACGCCACCGCTGGTATTGGCCGCGCGTGGTCCCTCGCTTAAAAACTGCCAAACGTTAGTGCCCCAGGTGTGCGTTTTTTGCCACCAGGACATGGCGTTAGGTGCCAGTGCCTGGCTAACGCTGTCCAGAGGTTGGCGTAACGTCTCGCCCTGTGCCGTGACCAGCAGCAGTTGCCCGGGCGGGCGCTGATTAGCCGGTAGGGTAAGCGCGTTGTTTAAATAGTCCCACGCTTCGCGGCCATGCAACGATTGTTGAGCGGTTTCTACTGCGGCCAGACGACCAATAAAGCTGCCCCACGGAGCACGTTCCAGGCGGATCAGGTCGTGCGGTGTTGTACGTGAGGTAATATCGTCGATATCTACCCAGTGCCAGCTGACGCCGTCTACATCACGGTTACCTTTAAAATAGAGGCGCTCAACCCCTGCTTCCTGAGGCAGTGGCGTTTCGCGAATAGCTTGCCCTGCAACAACGCTACCCGAGCGTAGTGTTATTTCTTCAAGCGTGGCGGGCCAAAAATGGCCTAACCCACGAACAAGCAAGAGTGTAAGTAACGCGCTTAACATTAAAAGTGACAAGGCAACGCTAGCGGCGCATAGCCACGGCCATAATTTATCGAGCCGATGCTTGGAAGCGGAGGCGAATAGGCGGCTCATTAGTAATGCCCCACTTTATGGTAGCGGCGGCGCATACGTAAGCGCACCGCTTCGGCCAGGGTGTTTACTAAAAACGTAAATAGAAACAGTACCAGCGCCGCTAGAATCAGGTGATGATAGGTAAACCCGCCGGGGGAGGCTTCTGGGAGCTCAATCGCGATGGCAGCGGCCATTGATCGCATGCCTTCAAAGGGGCTGGCGCTCAGCAGAGCGGTGTTGCCACTGGCCATTAACACAATCATGGTTTCACCTACCGCACGACCCATGCCAATCATCACCGCAGAAAAGATACCCGGCCCCGCCGCTGGTAGCGCGACTTTCCATAGCGCCTGCCAGCGGCTGGCCCCGAGCGCTTGGGCGCCTTCCATCAGGGAGGGCGGGACGTCGGCAAGGGCATCTTCGGCAAGAGAGTAAATGCTGGGTATTACCGCAAACCCCATGGCGATACCTACAATCAGCGCATTGCGAGTGACGTAGTCCATGCCCCAGCGTTGTTCTAACCAGCGGCGCAGATCGCCGCCCAGAAAGAGTTGCTCCAGCAAGGGCGTCAACCACACCGCCAGTGCCACCATGCCGATAAGCCAGGGTACAAGCCATAGCCCGGCCCAGGAAAACGGCAGTCGCCGATGCCAGCGAGACGAGGCCATGTACCAGAGTACGCCCGCAAGCCCCGCGCTGATTGGTAGCCATACCAGCAGCACCAGCGTACTGGCCAGGTTTCGCTCCACCCATGGAGCAAGTACTAAACCGGCAATAAATCCCACTACCACGCCGGGCATTGCCTCCATCATCTCAAGAGTCGGCTTAATCCGGCTGCGCAAGCGTGCTGACATGAATAACGCCGAGTACATGGCGGCGCCCAAGGCGATAGGAAGCGCGAAGAGCATCGCCGCCAAGGCCGCTTTAAGCGTTCCCCATACCAATGGCGAGAGCTTATCGAAGGCAAAGGTCTTATCCAATGCCAACAGTGGCAGCGTTTCCCAAAATAAAAACACGCCAATCGCCAGAATCGCGAGCAGCACCGCGATGCCCCCCGCCGTAATAAGGCCGGTGGCGACACGATTTTTAAACTGGCGTAGCGGCTGATAAGAAGCAGGAACGCGAGGTGGGATCATATCAACATCATAGGGAAGGCATGGCCGTCGCGAAGATGGGTTGCATGGTGAGTTCTCCTTACTCTAAGACACTTTTATGACAATTGGATGATAGTGAGCTACCAGTGTTGCTGATTTGCGAGTTCATCATCGGGCAGCGGTACAAAACCCGCCGCACGGGCAATTTGCTGGCCTTCTTCCGATAAAATAAACGCTAAAAATGCCTGCTCGGCGGCGGGTAGTGACTCATCTGGCGGCAAATTAACGTAGAGGTAAAGATCGCGTGATAGCGGGTACTCGTTACGCTGAACAGCCTGCTCGCTGGGCGCGATTTCTTCCCCCTCCTCGGTAACAAAGCGCAGCGCATGTACCATCGGTGTCAGGTGATTATATCCGGCATATCCCATGGCGTTGGGCGACTCACCCACGGCCGCGACAACAGCAGAAGAGCCCGGGTGCTCGCTGATGTCGCGGCGGAATTGGCCATCACACAGCACCTCGTCCTGAAACAACCCATAGGTGCCCGATGCCAGGTTGCGCCCATGTAGGGCGATATTTCCATAGGGCCACTCGCGTGTGGCGGCCAATTCGCTCCAGCGTCTTATCGGCTTATCGGCGCCGCACGCTTGGCCGGTGGAGAAAATGGCATCGGCCTGTTGGCGCGTAATGGCCCGCAAGGGGTTATGACGATGAACGACCAGAATAAGCGCATCTCTGGCCACCTTAAGTTCTAGCGGTGGGTAACCGTAGCGATCGATAAACGCTTGTCGCTCTTGGTCATTCATGGGGCGTGACATGGGGCCAAGCCGTGCAGTGCCCGCCGTAAGCGCTGGCGGTACGCTGGCCGAGCCAGTAGCCTGAAACTGCACGTTAATCTCTGGATAGCGCACGGCTAGCGCCTCGCCCCAGCGCAATATGAGTCCGGCCATGGTGTCGGAGCCAATCGCACTCAGAGTGCCGCTAATCGGTTGTGGTTGCCCCCAGGCAGCTGATGCGAATAGCATTAGTACCGTGGTAAGCGTAAAACACAGGCGATTTTTCTTCCCTGACGACCAACCAATGCGCTTCAAACGTATGCCCTCGTATGATTAACTAATGCCTTATATTGCTATGCAGCAACCACACAACAATAACCCTATTAAGCGACCGACTTATGACACTTTTAGAAACCGACCTGGATGATGCTCCGGCCCCCCAAGGTCTGCTCACACTCAAATTACTGGCTTCTCGACAGGATACCAACCTTTACGGCGATATTTCGGGCGGGTGGCTGGTTAATCACATGGATCAGGCGGCAGAACTGGCAGCCGGTCGTGAGGCCGGCGGGCGTACTGCGACAGTGGCCATCGAATCGATGGATTTCTTAAGCCCTGTGCGCGTGGGTTCCATGGTGAGTGTTTACACTCATGTACAGGAAATTGGCCGCAGCTCTCTTAAGATCGATGTCGAAGTATGGGTGCGTATTCCTCATGGGCGGCGCCTTGAAGAGCGCCAAAAAGTCACTGAGGCGCGTTTCGTCATGGTCGCTCTGGACGATAATGGTCGTATCCGTGCCGTGCATGGTTAAGGCCTGCTGACCCTTCATCAGGTTGCACAATGGCTTGCAAAAAAAGGGCGCCTGGGCGCCCTTTTTATCAACCGTGGGTAGCGATTAACCGCCAACGGCATCACGACCTTTCAGGTAGGCATACTCGCCGATATCACTAAACGGGCGGATAAGGTTCTGGAAGTTAGCGTACGACTCATAAATGCGCCGTGAGTCTTCATCGCCCTCAACCTGGTTTTGGATCACGGTTTGCGAGGATTCGTAGAGTGCCTGAACAACATCGTCGGGGAATTCGCGTAGCTGAACGTTATGCTCATCAACCAGTGTCTCTAGCGCCTGCGCGTTGCGGTAAGCGAACTCCGTGTACATGGCCAGGTTGGACGCGCGTGCTGCTTCGCGAATAACGTCCTGCAGATCTTCTGGCAAGGCATTCCAGGCATCCAGATTGATCATCGTCTCGACGGTTGCGGTCGGCTCGTTCCACACCGTGGTGTAGTAGTAGTCGGCCACTTGATGCAGACCAAACGCCATATCGTTGTAAGGGCCTACCCAGTCGGCGGCATCCAGAACACCCGTTTGCATCGAGGTGAAAATCTCAGAGCCTGGCATATTCACGGTGCTGACACCGATGCCGTTCATGGCTTCACCGGCAAGTCCTGGCAAACGCAGTTTAAGGCCTTGCATGTCGTCCAGCGAGTTGATCTCTTTCTTGAACCAGCCCGCCATTTGAGGGCCGGTGTTGCCCACTGCGAACGGCTTAAGATTATGCTTGGCGTAAACCTCGTCCCACAGCTCCTGACCACCGCCGTGATACAGCCACGCATTCATCTCAGTCGTTGACATACCAAAGGGCACGGCGGTAAAGAACTGGGCAGCCGGGAGCTTGCCACGCCAGTAATAGGGCGTGGAGTGGCCCATCTCTGCCGTTCCAGCCGATACCGCATCAAACACTTCCAATGCAGGTACCAGCTCGCCTGCGCCGTGTACGCGGATTTTCATACGGCCGTTGGAAAGCTGCTCAACGCGGAGGGCGAAGTCGTTGGCGCCCGTGCCTAGCGCCGGGAAGTTCTTCGGCCAAGAGGTCACCATGTCCCAGGTATACGTTTCATCTGCATGCGCGGTCGCTACAAAGGGGGCGGCAGCGACACCGGCAGCACCTAAGCCAGCGGTTTTTAAGAATTGGCGGCGTTGCATGGCGGCTATAACTCCGAATAAATACGATTATTATTGCGTTACGCGTGAGCGTACGTGTCCGCTCGCCAGTATGCGCTAACCCGGTTTTATTGGGCAACCTGTTAAGACACTTCCCCTTAACATAGGCGTTACAGCGGGATTAGCTTGGCAAACCCCAGCACTAGCCACTTAACGCCCTCGCCTTCAAAGCTCACTTGTACTCTGGCGCGTGCGCCTTCGCCTTCGGCATTAAGAATAATGCCTTCACCGAAGACGGCGTGGCCAACACGTTGGCCCACATGCAGGGCAGGTAAATCGCCATCGCTTTCAACACGCTGCTGCGCAAAACTGGTGCGGCCGGCGGTTACCGGGCGTGAGATATGGCCGCGCAGGCGAACCTCTTCTAGCAGGTGCGGCGGTAATTCACGCAAGAAGCGCGAGGGACGCGGAAACACCTCTTTGCCGTGTAAGCGGCGAGTTTCTGCGTGGGTCAGGTAGAGTTTCTGCATAGCACGGGTAACGCCCACGTAGCAGAGCCTGCGCTCCTCTTCCAAACGCCCCGGCTCTTCGAGCGACATTTTATGCGGGAACAGACCCTCCTCCACACCGGCAATAAATACCACCGGAAACTCGAGGCCTTTGGCAGAGTGAAGCGTCATTAACTGTACGCTATCTTCAAACTCTTCAGCTTCATGGTCGCCTGCGTTAAGCGCCGCCTCGGAAAGAAATGCCTCCAGAGCGGCCATGCCTTCGCCCGCCTCGGGCGTTTCAAACGCATCACCCTGGGTAAAGGCTCGGGCAGCAGTGACCAGTTCTTCGAGGTTTTCGACCCGCGCCTGGCCTTTCTCTCCGCGCTCACTCTTATGGTGCTCAATCAGGCCCGTGTGCTCGGTGACGTGATCGATAATTTCGTAAAGGGTTAAGCCTGCCGCGTCGTTATCCAACTGCTCTATCAGGTTGGCAAACGTCTGTACCGCGTTGGCCGCACGGCCCTTTAACGTACCGTCCTGAAGGGCATCATGCAGTGCCTGCCAAAGTGAAATACTCTGTTCGCGCGCGCGCAGGCGCAGAATTTCCACGGTACGCGTGCCAATGCCGCGGGTCGGTACGTTGATCACACGCTCAAGCGAGGCGTCGTCATCGCGATTGAGCAGTAAGCGTAAATAGGCGAGGGCGTTCTTGATTTCCAGACGCTCGTAGAAGCGGTGGCCTCCGTAAATACGGTAAGGCATGCCTTGACGAATCAGCGTCTCTTCCAGCAGTCGCGACTGAGCATTGGAGCGGTAGAGAATCGCAATATCACGGCGGTTAACGCCTTCATCGACCTTCTCTTTGATAGTGTCGACGATATAACGTGCCTCCTCCAGGTCGTTAAACCCGGCGTAGACAGAAATAGGCTCGCCCTCGATACCATCGGTCCACAGGTTCTTGCCCAGCCGGTCACTGTTGTGACTGATCAGCGCATTGGCAGCATCCAGAATGGCACTGGTTGAACGGTAGTTCTGCTCAAGGCGCACCGTCTGCGTTTGTGGGAATTCCTCCTCAAACCGGCGAATATTCTCGACCTTGGCGCCGCGCCAGCCATAAATGGATTGGTCATCATCGCCCACTGCGGTCATGGGGGTTTGCATGCCGCTCAGCAGCTTTAGCCAGGCATACTGCAAGGTGTTGGTGTCCTGAAACTCATCCACCAATATGTGCCCAAAGCGCTCACGATAATGATTCAAAAGCGCCGGGTTATCCCGCAGAAGCTCAAGACTTCTAAGCAGTAGTTCTCCGAAATCCACCAGCCCGCCGCGTTCACAGGTTAATTGATAGCGCTCGTAAAGCTCTACCATTTGCGCCATGTAGGCATCGCCATCAACGTTCACCTGATGCGGGCGTAAGCCCTCTTCCTTGCAGCTTGAGATGAATCCCTGAACCTGACGCGGCGGAAAGCGCTCATCGTCAATGGCGTAATCCTTGAGCAGCCGCTTCACCAGCCGGAGCTGGTCATCGGAGTCAATGATCTGGAAGTTTTGCGGTAGCCGAGCGTCTTGCCAATGGGTTCGAAGCAAGCGGTGAGCAATAGAGTGGAACGTGCCTACCCAAACATGGCGCAAGGAGATTCCCTGCAGGGCTTCAAGACGCGTGCGCATCTCGCGGGCAGCCTTGTTGGTAAAGGTGACTGCCAGTAGCGCATAGGGCGACAGGCCCTCTGCCTGCATCAGCCAGGCAATTCGGTGAACAAGTACCCGAGTTTTACCGGAGCCTGCACCGGCCAGCACGAGAAGATTACCCTGAGGAGCGCTGACTGCCTCACGCTGGGCTGTGTTGAGCTGATCGAGTATCGCCGTGACGTCGTCCATAAAAGCCGCTGCCGGATCGAAAAGGGGCGGGTAGTTTAGCACAGCAGGTGAACTGTCTGTGCATACAGGCGTTAGCGTACGACGATTTAGTTGTCTTCAGGGTAGCGCAGGGTATTCAGGCTTTTCTTCACCGATTTAAGCTGCTCAGCCAGCTTGGGGCCGCGGGTTTTGGCAACGCCCACGGCGAGCACATCAATCAACACCAGGTGGGCGATGCGAGAGCTGAGCGGCGTGTAGATCTCGGTATCTTCGTGAACATCAATATACAGTGGCAGGCTGACCTCTTCTGCCAAGGGGGAACCGCTGGGGCACAGGCCAATCACTGTAGCGCCCGCTTCACGGGCCAGGCGCACGCTGGCGACCAATGCTTTGGTCCGGCCCGTTTGAGAAATAGCCACCACCACATCACCCTCTTTAAGGGTCACCGCCGACATGTTCTGCATGTGCGGGTCCGCATAGGCCGATGTAGATATCTGTAAACGGAAAAATTTGTGCTGTGCATCAAACGCGACAGCGCCTGAGGCGCCAAAGCCGTAAAACTCCACCCGATTGGCCATCGCCAGCGCATTAACCGCTTGGCCCAGCGCGTCGTTATCGAGCCGGTCACGTACCGAAAGCAGAGTGCCGACCGTGGAGTCAAAAATACTGTGTGAGAACTCAGCAACGGAGTCACTGTCGTTCATTGAGAACTGCGCGAATTGGCTGCCAGACGCCAGCATTTGCGCTAACTGCAGTTTAAAATCCTGAAAGCCATTGCAGCCCAGGGCGCGACAGAAGCGCACCACGGTAGGCTCGCTAACGTTGGCTTCGGTGGCGAGGTCAACGATCCGCATGTGGATAACCTCGTCAGGATTACGCAGTACAAAGCGTGCCACTTTTTGTTCGGAGCGGCGAAAGTGCTCCATGCGGCGTCTCATCTCATCGAACAGGGCGCGACTCACGTTCAGCTCCTCGATTATCCAGTGCGCGCGTTTTGCACTGCGCGCTTTGCTGTATTTGTCAGCATTTGCCACAGTATGCCTGAGTGATGGCATAAAAGGGCAGTGAAACGATGTTTAGGCATGCGTTTAAAAGGCGTTAACGCATTTCGCCAAGTTTCGTCATCATACTGTCAAGTAAGGTATAGTAAGAAGTGAAGTGTCGCACTGCATCATTCAACAGTCGCCACAGATGCAGGTGGACGAAGACATATTCACCTGGAGGCACGTCGATCATGAAAAACGTCGAACGAATTACCTCGGTCAAAAGCGAGTTGCTGGATATTTTTATGGGCATGGAAGTGGATGAGCATGCTCAGCGCCAGCGTAGCGCCGCACAACGCAATTTACGGGCTCGCCGAGGAATTGAACTGCATCGGGAGTTTCAGAAGCTATACCGGGATATCGCCCCCCTGCCAGACGATGACGAACGGCAAGAGAGCGAGTTGCACTAACGGCATGTAGCTCGGTGTTTAAGCAGTACCCACATGGTGCTGCCCTGCCAAGCGGCAGGGCGTAGGCATCGCTAGATCAAGCCGGTCAGGAATACGATAATCACACCGATTGGCGCCACGTACTTGGCGAGTAGATTCCACAAGGTGAAATCGTAGATATCTAACCGTAGCTCCTTGCGCGCTTCTTCTTTGTCCAAACAGAGCGAGAAGAAGATAATCGCGCCTAGGCCCGTCAGCGGCAGCAAAATCTTGCTGGTGAAGGTGTCGAGGAAGTCAAAAATGTTGAGGCCGAATAACAGTACCTCGGACCACACATTAAATGACAGCAGCGCCGCCACACCGAGTACCCACACCGCAATACCGCTCGCCAGTGTCGATCCTACCCGGCTCAAGGGCGTGCGCTCTTCGATTGTTTCAACGACCGGTTCCAGCAGCGAGATAGCCGACGTAATTGCGGCAAACGTCAGCAGCAGGAAGAACATCAAACCGAGAATAGTGCCGCCCGCCATGTTGCCAAAGGCCAGAGGCAGCGTTACGAAGATGAGTCCCGGGCCTTCACTTGCGCTCAGCCCGTTGGCGAACACAATGGGGAAGATCGCAAGGCCTGCCAGCAGGGCAATGACCGTATCCAGGATAATAACGGTGCGCGCTGTGCTAATCAGGTTAACGTCTTCGCCCAGGTAAGAGCCATACGCCATCATGATGCCCATACCCAGTGATAGGGTGAAGAAGGCTTGGCCCATCGCCGCTAGTACGACACCACCGTCCAGTGCATCCCAGTCAGGGCTGAACATGAACGCAAGTGCTTCACCGAAGGAGCCGCTTGTTACGCCATAGCCGACCAGAATCAAAAGAAGCACGACCAGCGCAGGCATCAGAAGTCGTGAAGCGGCTTCAAGCCCCTTGGTCACACCACGCGCCACGATACCAATAACCAGCACCATGAACGCAGTGTGCCAAATCAGAAGCGTTGTAGGGCTACCCAGCAGGTCGCCAAAAATAGCCCCGACGGCATCAGCATCCTGGCCATTAAACGTCCCGATCACCGACCCCAGCGTGTAATTGAGTGACCAGCCGCCGATAACACTATAAAAAGATAGAATTAAAAAGGCCGCCAGAACGCCACTAATACCGATAGTTGCCCAAGCCCTGGAGCGTCCGTGACGCGTGGCAAGGTCGGACATGGTGTTAATCGGGTTTTTCTGGCCCCGGCGACCAATCATCCATTCCGCTACCAGAATGGGCAGGCCAACCAGCGTTACGCATGCAAGATAGACCAGAACAAAAGCAGCGCCGCCGCTTTCACCGGTCATATATGAGAAGCGCCAGATATTCCCTAAGCCTACCGCTGAACCGGCAGCGGCAAGCACAAAGCCCATACGCGATGACCATTGTGCATGTGCAAGTTTTGCCATACATCACCTACTGTTAGTTGAATTGTAATAAGCCGCTATGCGCCCCATTTACGCATGTTCGAAAAGCACAGACGGCTCTGCACTTTTCAAAGAGTATGCGCAATTTATCCGATCAAGAGGCCCCGTGCCAGTTAGGTTAAATTAATATTAGCTTAAAACAACAGGTTTTGTGCCTCACCTGGAAAGTCGCTAAGCGGGGGTAGGTCAGCAAGCTCGCCAAGCGCATTGTATAGCTGACGTGCCATCTCGGGAGACTCGTGATTATCAGCAGTATGCACAAATAAGAAAGGGGTTTTCCCCTGACTTATCCACAGGTTGAGGCGGGCTTTCCAAGGGGCGAAGTAGTGCGTATTAATCGTTTTGTCAATATGGCCAATAAAGCGAATGACCGGAAAATTACCTGTGGAAAGCACGTGTAACGGGAGTTTCGGCTTTTCCTGCTGAGCATGGGCAAGCCCCGCGTGGCCGTCAGCCGGGGTTGAAAAAACAGGGCGTACATCCAGCATGACACGGTTGGCACAATAAGTTATCAACAATTGGTTAAGGGCTTTTTCAGCTGCGCCTTTGTGGAAAAAAACAGGATGACGAACTTCAACCGCGCATGGTAAGTGAGCGGGCCAGGCAGCCAGTAAGGCCTCTAGCTTTGGTAGCTCATCCGCTCCAAAATCACGCGGTAGTTGAACCATGGTAGGGCCAAGACGATCATGCAAGGGTTCAAGTGCGGCTAAAAAGTCCCAGACATCATCCAAATGGGTAAGCCGCTGGTCATGGGTGATACTGGCAGGTAATTTAAAACAGAAGCGAAAATGAGCAGGTGCCTGGCGTGCCCAGGCGGCAACGGTCTCGGCCTTGGGCGCGCCGCTATAAAAGGTCGTATTGCCTTCCACGCTTGAAAATACGCTAGCATAGTCGCTGAGCAGATCTGTCTTGGCGTGGCGGGCATACAGGCTGCCCTGCCAATCCTGGTTGGCCCACATGGGGAGGCCTAGGTAGAGGGGGAGGGTCATACGCCAACGAGCCTGCTGCATTTATAAAGCGTACTAATGTAGCATGAAGAGATGTTTTAACGCCGCCGTATAACGGGCCGATAGCCCTCAATAACAGACAAGGAAAACCAATGCCGACTACGCCACGTGTCCTGGTGCTCCATGGCCCTAATCTTAATTTGCTGGGTGCTCGGCAACCGGAAATCTACGGTGCTGCAACGCTTGATGACGTCAACAGTCTGTTAATTGAAAAGGCGACGACTGCGGAGTGGAAAATTGACTGCCTGCAGAGCAATCATGAAGGCGTGCTGATTGATGCCATTCATGCGGCAAGACTGGACGGGACCCTGGCGATCATTATCAATCCAGCCGCCTACACGCATACCTCTGTCGCTATTCTGGATGCACTCAATGCTTTCGATGGGCGAGTCATTGAAGTGCATATTTCCAACGTGCATAAGCGCGAGAGTTTCCGCCATCACTCGTATATTTCGCTGCGCGCCGACGGCGTTATTGCGGGGCTAGGCATACAGGGATACTTGGCGGCAATGGATGCTGTCGTGAATGGCGTTTGTTAAGCGAGTTTGTTGGCTGGTGCTATCGCAGCCAGTCTTGGGTGGGCGTTTTAACCGGGAATGTGTGCATGCTTTGGAAGGTCGTGATCAGTGTAAAAACAGATAGCGAGCCTGTCATACCGCTGGGTATGACAGGGAACGTTATTGATCCTACCAAAATGATCTGCAGACTCACGTCCTCGCTTGTTGGCCAGCTTTTACCTAACACTCAATGGCATTAACTGCCAAACCGCCCTTGGACGTTTCCTTGTACTTGTCCAACATGTCTTTGCCGGTATCACGCATGGTGCGGATAACTTTATCTAAAGAGATAAAGTGAGTGCCGTCGCCGCGCAGGGCCATTTGTGCGGCGTTAATCGCCTTGACGGTGGCGATGGCGTTGCGCTCGATGCAAGGCACCTGAACCAGGCCGCCTACCGGGTCACAGGTTAGGCCAAGATTATGCTCAAGCCCGATTTCGGCGGCATTTTCGACCTGCTCAGGCGTAGCGCCCATCACCTCGGCCAGACCAGCAGCTGCCATCGCGCAGGCCGAGCCCACTTCGCCCTGGCAGCCCACTTCGGCGCCGGATATTGAGGCGTTCTTTTTGCACAGAATACCGATGGCACCGGCGGCGAGCAGGAAATCCACAACGTTGCGGTCACTGGAGCCCGCCTGGAACTTCATGTAGTAGTGCAGCACGGCGGGAATAATACCCGCTGCCCCGTTGGTTGGGGCCGTCACCATGCGCCCTCCCGCAGCGTTCTCTTCGTTCACCGCCAGTGCAAAGATGTTGACCCACTCCATGGCGGAAAAGGTTGTGGCGATCAGGCAGTCGTTCTGCTCGGCCGCCTGCAGGCGCTGATGCAGCTGCCTTGCCCGGCGTTTGACGTTAAGCCCACCGGGTAGAATGCCTTCGTGGGTTAGGCCGTTATCGATGCACTCGCACATGACCTGCCAGATGCGCCACAGCTCGTCTCTTACTTCCTGCTCGCCGCGCCAGGTTTTCTCGTTCTCCATCATCAGGCGGCTGATGCTCATGCCTTCACGCTTACAGATGGCGAGTAGTTCTTCGGCGGAGTTAAAGTCGAAGGGGATCTTGGCGGTGTCCATGTCTTCAAGCTTGGCATCCACCTGGTTTTGGTCAACCACAAAACCGCCGCCTACCGAGTAGTACGTGTTGGCGGTCAGTAGGCTGCCATCTTCGGCAAAGGCGCAAAGTTTCATGGCGTTCGGGTGATGGGGCAGGCTCTCTTCATGAAAGATAATGTCCTGGTCCCATTCAAACGTGACATCTTTCTGGCGCCCCAGCGATAGGCTACGCGTCTCTTTCAACGCCGCAATCGTGGTGTTGATAATCGAAGGATCGATGGTGTCCGGGCGTTCGCCCAACAAGCCCATGATAATGGCATGGTCGGTTCCATGGCCGATACCCGTGGCGGAAAGCGAGCCATACAGATGCACTTCCAGGCGGCTCACCTGGTCGAGCAACTGGCTATCGCGCAGAACGGCCGAAAACTTGAAGGCCGCCATCATGGGGCCGACCGTGTGTGAGCTGGAGGGGCCGACGCCAATTTTGAAAAGGTCGAAGACACTAATAGGCATGGAAGACCTCTGAATGGGAAATAAAAAGTCGACTCACCCAACGTTGGACAGGGGAATCGCGAATTAATGCCGCGTAACCTGGTCCTGGCGTCGATTAATGAGCAGACTTGATGATTGTTCTGTGGATGAAAGGAGTAGCGTCAAGCAAGCGCGGCTAGTTGCCAAATACCACCGTGCGCCCATTGTGCAGAAAGACTCGCCGCTCAAGGTGATAGCCAATAGCGCGGGCGAGCGTCAGACACTCTATATCGCGCCCTTTGGCGACCAGGTCCTCAGGGTAGTGTGCATGATCAACTGGCTCCACTCCTTGAGCAATAATCGGCCCCTCGTCGAGGTCGTTATTAATGTAGTGCGCCGTAGCGCCTACCAGCTTAACGCCTTTTTCGTAGGCCTGGTGGTAGGGCTTGGCACCTTTGAAGCCCGGTAGTAGTGAGTGGTGAATGTTGATGGCTCGCCCGCTCAAAAGCTCGCACATGCTCGGTGACAATACCTGCATGTAGCGCGCCAGAATTACTAGCTCCGCCCCCGTATTCTCAATAATATCGAGTACCTGGGCCTCCTGTTCTGCCTTGGTCTCGGGCGTGATAGGCAGATGATAGTAAGGCAGATCATGCCAGCTCGCTAAGGGCTCAAGATCCGGGTGATTGGAGATAATCGCCTTGATATCCAGTGGCAACTGCCCGGTACGGTAGCGGTAGAGCAGGTCGTTTAAGCAGTGATCTGCCTTGGATACCAGAATGACTGCACCCGTGCGCTTGGCCGGAGGGGTCAGTTCAAACGTCATGTCGAAATCGGTGGCGCGCGGCAGAAAATTTTCCTGAAACGCCTGCTCATCAAACGCTTCTCGCTCGGGACGAAACTCCGCTCGAATAAAAAAGCGTTCACCCAACCGGTCATCAAATGAGCTCAGTTCGGTGATATAGCAGTGCTGCTCTTTTAAAAAGCGGGTCACCACATCGACCGTGCCCAGAATGCTGGGGCATTGGGCGGCAAGTATCCAGGTATCCGTCATTCGGCTCATGGCGCTTCTCTTTCATCAGCTTGATCAGCAGTCAGGGCAGGCCGGTGGTGCCGGCCTGCCGGCTTATTATTGTGTGTCGATACCATATTCCGCCGAGGCGTCGAGCAGCCAACGGTAGCAGTAGTCGGCAAAGCTGCGGCGCACCACCAATTCCCAGTGTGTCTCGGAAGGGCGGCGCAAAACCACGGTGGCCTTGGCAAACACGGTGGTTACCCCCTTGCCCACGGTAAATGTGCTGGGATGTACGTCATAGGAGATCGACTTCATCAGCACCTCGCGGGCATTGTCGCCGCTAAGCGTTAGCACTGTCTGGCCGCCGCTTGCATTGACGATGCTCACGTGGGCATCGCCCAAGGCCTGGCGCAGCGCACTTTCTAGCGCGCACTCTTCGCCGCCCGGCACAATCACTAGCCATTCGTCGGGCGAGAGCCACTGGATTGTGCGCTCGCCGCTATCGTCGTGTTCCAGGGCATTGGGCTTGGCCGGTAGGCTCATGCCAAGCGTGGCGCGAACCGCTTCATCGAGCACGATGGCCCCGCCGCGCAGCACCAGGTGGCCCAGCAGTGCTTTTTCACGCAGGACAACGCCTGCCTGACCATTAGTGCGGGGCACCGGGTGCTGCTGGTAGCTCCACGCCAGAGGAGATTCGACCTGCGGATTGCCGTCGGGCACGGTGTTGAACTCGCAAACGTTAGGTACACTCGCGTTAGACATGCTGGCGCTCTCCTTTCGGGTCGATGAAGACAGGGCTTACGATTTCAGCTTCATGCACTGTGCCATCGGTCATGGGAATATAGACGGTCTGCCCCATTCGCTCGTGACCACCCATTACCACGGCAAGGGCGAAGCCGTGTTTGAGCGAGGCGCTGTAGTAACTCGACGTTACGTGCCCCTTCATGTCCATAGGGATCGACTGCTTGCCGTCAAAGACGACCTGGGCGCCTTCCTCCAGTACCACGCTTGGGTCTTTGGGTTTCAGGCCGACAAACTGCTTGCGGTCCGTACGGCGGGTGTCGGGGCGTGACAGGGCGCGCTTGCCGATCCACGGGAAGGGCTTGTCGTAGCCGATCGCCCAGCGCATTCCAAGGTCTTCCGGCGTCACCGAACCGTCGGTATCCTGGCCGACAATGATCAGGCCTTTTTCCGCACGCAGGACGTGCATGGTTTCGGTACCGTAAGGCGTCAGGTTGTACTTTTTACCGTGCTCGAAAAGCTTCTTCCAGACGTGCATGGCGTAGTTGGCTTGCACGTTGATCTCGAACGCCAGCTCGCCGGTGAACGAAATGCGGAAGATGCGCGCGGGCACCTCGGCGACCGTGGCATCGCGCCAATCCATGAACTTGAAGTTCTCTTTATCAAGATTCATGTCGGTCAGCTCGGACAAAAGCTTGCGGGCGTCCGGGCCGGTCACGGTCATGGTTGCCCAGTGGTCGGTCACCGAGTTGAAGTAGACCTGAAGCTCCGGCCACTCGGTCTGGTGCCACAGCTCCAGCCACTCGAGTACGCCTGCCGCGCCGCCGGTGGTGGTGGTCATCAGGAAGTGGTTATCACCCAGGCAACTGGTGGTACCATCATCCATCAGCATGCCGTCGTCTTTACACATCAGGCCGTAACGCACGCGGCCAGGGGCGAGCTGGGCCCACTTGTTGGTATAGACGCGACCCAGGAACTCGCGGGCATCCGGGCCTTGAATATCAATCTTGCCAAGCGTCGAGGCATCCAGAATGCCCACGCCTTCGCGCACCGCCAAGCACTCGCGGTTGACTGCATCGTGCATGGTTTCTTTCTTGCCATTCACGGTGCGAGGGAAGTACCACGGGCGTTTCCACTGGCCGACATCCTCGAACTCGGCTCCGTTTTCCACGTGCCACTGGTGCAGCGCGGTGTAGCGCTCAGGGTCAAACAGCTCGCCGCAGTGACGGCCAACGATGGCGCCAAAGGTCACCGGCGTATAGTTGGGCCGGAACACGGTGGTGCCTACTTCGGGAATCGAGCGTTTCAGGCAGCGTGCAGCAATCGCCATGCCGTTGATGTTGCCAAGCTTCCCTTGGTCGGTACCAAAGCCCAGCGCGGTGTAGCGCTTGACGTGCTCAATGGATTCAAAGCCTTCGCGGGTGGCAAGCTCAATACCCGCCGCGGTGACATCGTTTTGCAGGTCAACAAACTGCTTGGGCGCGCGTAGGGCGCTCTTTTCATGCGGCACTTGATAAAGCGCGCAGGAAGGCGCATCACGCCGCGCTCGCGTGGCGGGCAGGGCAGCTTCCTCGGCGCTGTTAAAGCCGCACTCCAGCGCTGCCTGACACCCAATGCGAGCGCCATCGGCAAGCGTTTCGCCGAGGGCATAATAGCCCGCCACGCCGCCAGCCGACTGCATGCCCTTGACCGTGCCGGGCACAAAACCTAATAACTCTTCGTCCCATGCCGGGCGTGTGCCGGTGTGTGAGGAGAGGTGGATCACCGGGCTATAGCCGCCGGAGGTGGCGATGGTATCGCACTCAAGCTCTTCGGCTTTGCCGGTCACCACGAAACGCTCAAGATCAACGGCCGAGACGCGTGCGCCGGTAACACGCTGATTACCGCGTGCTTCGATGACGGCACTGCCAGTGATCACGCGAATACCGCTGTCGCGTGCCTGGCGAACCAGGTCGCCATCAGGGTTGGCGCGGGCATCGACAATGGCGACGACCTTACGTCCGGCTTCTTTCCAGTCGAGAGCTGCGCGGTAAGCGTGGTCGTTGCTGGTGGAAAGCACCAGGCTGTTGCCGGGCACCACCGCGTAGCGGCGAATATAGTTGGAAACGGCGCCTGCGAGCATGGTGCCCGGCAAGTCGTTGTTGGCGTACACCAAGGGGCGTTCGTGGGCGCCGCTGGCCAGCACCACTTGGCGGGCGCGCACGCGGTGAAGACGCGCACGTGATTCACCGGGGAAGCCCGCTTCACGGGCGGTATCGGCCATATGCTCGGTACGCCGCTCGTGCAGCGTGACAAAGTTGTGGTCGTGATAGCCGTTGGCGGTGGTGCGTGGCAGCAGCGTCACGTTATCCATCGCGCCAAGCTCTTTTACTGTTTGCTCAACCCAGCGCGTCGCTGAAACGCCATCCAGGGTTTCGCGGCTATCCAGTAGCGAGCCGCCCATCTCTTCCTGTTCATCACACAGGATCACACGCGCACCGGAACGCGCACCGGAACGCGCGGCAGAAAGCGCCGCGGCAAGCCCCGCTGGGCCCGCGCCGATCACCATCACATCGCAGTGGTGATGCATGTGATCATAAATGTCCGGATCGGACTCGGTCGGTGCACGACCTAGCCCCGCGCCCATGCGGATATACTTCTCATAGGTCATCCACATTGAGGCAGGGGCCATAAAGGTCTTGTAGTAGAACCCTGGCGGCATAAAACCACCGCCCAGCTTGCCTACCCAGCTCATTACGTCACGCTGAACGTTGGGCCAACCATTGGTACTGCGCGCCACCAGGCCGTTGTACAGGCCCTGCTGGGTAGCGCGGACGTTGGGCACTTGGGTGTCATCCTTGGCGCCCAACTGAACGACGGCATTGGGCTCTTCGGCACCGGCGGCGACAATGCCGCGAGCGCGTGAATACTTGAAGCTACGGTTGACGATATTCACGCCGTTGGCGAGCAGTGCCGAAGCGAGCGTGTCGCCTTTCAGACCCTGGTAACGCTGGCCGTTAAAGGTGAATTCAAGCACTTGGGAACGATCGACACGCCCGCCGGCATCAATACGATTTTTCTGGGTCATGGCGAGGCCTCCTCATTCAGTGCTTTGTTTTCAGGCCGTGCGCCCACGGTCTGCCAGCCGCCATCGGCCACTTGAACACCTTGTTCGTGACGAACATCGGGCGTTGCCGCCGTAATGCTTGGCTGCTCACCCATGGGGTAGGTTTCGAGAATTTCGTAGGTCACCGTATTGCGGGTGATATTGAAGAACTTGCGACAGCCCACCGAGTGCACCCACATTTCGTGGTGAATACCGCGCGGGTTGTTGCGGAAGAACAGGTAGTCACCCCACTCCTCGTCGCTGGTATTGTCCGGGTCGGAAGGGCGCATCAAGTGGGCCTGGCCGCGAGGGTGGAACTCCTCTTCCTCGCGGTGCTCCTTGCAGTAGGGGCAGAAGATATAAAACATGATGGGCTCTCCTCAGTGCGCCACGCCAGCGGCGCCGTGTTCATCAATCAGCGCACCGGTATTGAAACGGTCGATGGAAAAAGGCGCAGCGATGGGGTGCATTTCACCCTTGGCCAGGCTTGCGGCGAAAACATGCCCGGATCCGGGGGTCGCCTTGAAACCACCGGTGCCCCAGCCACAGTTGAAATACAGACCTTTAACCTTCGTTTTGGACAGGATCGGGCAAGCATCCGGGCAGGTATCGACGATGCCGCCCCACTGGCGGTTCATACGCACCCGAGAGAACATCGGGAACATCTCGACGATGGCCTGAAGGGTGTGCTCAATGGTCGAGTAGCTGCCGCGCTGGCCGTAACCGACGTAGCCGTTGATGCCCGCCCCGATGACCAGGTCGCCCTTGTCGGACTGGCTGATGTAGCCGTGAACGTGGTTGGACATGGTGACGGTATTGAGGACCGGCTTGAGCGGCTCGGACACTAATGCTTGTAGCGGATGGGATTCCAACGGCAGCTTGATGCCCGCCATGTTAGCCAATACGCCGGAGTTGCCCGCCGCCACGCAGCCCACGGTATTGGCTTCGATATCACCGCGGTTGGTGTGGACGCCCAGCACCTTGCCATCGCGAATCTTGAAGCCGGTGACCTCGGTATTTTGCAGAAGATCCACGCCGAGAGCATCGGCACCACGCGCATAGCCCCAGGCCACCGCATCGTGGCGCGCCACGCCGGCACTCTTCTGCCAGGAAGCGCCCATGATCGGGTAGCGGGCACGGCTGGAAATATCCAGTTGAGGCTCGATCTCCTTGATCTGTTGCGGAGTGACTACCTCGCTGTCGATACCGTTCAAACGGTTAGCATGAACGCGGCGCTGAATATCACGCATGTCCTGCAGGGTGTGGCCCAGATTGAGTACACCGCGCTGGGAAAACATCACGTTGTAGTTCAAATCCTGGGAGAGGCCCTTCCACAGATCCAGCGAGTGGTTGTAAAGCCGCCCTGATTCATCCCATAGATAGTTAGAGCGTACGATGGTGGTATTACGTGCGGTGTTGCCGCCGCCCAGCCAGCCCTTTTCAACCACGGCGACATTCTTGATGCCGAACTCTTTCGCCAGGTAGTAAGCAGTGGCTAGTCCGTGACCGCCACCACCGACAATGATGACGTCGTAGCGCTTCTTGGGCTCAGGGTTGCGCCACTGGCGCTCCCAGTTTTCGTGATGTCCAAGCGCATGTTTGACCAGTCCGAAGCCGGAATAACGTTGCATAAAGTTTCTCCTTGATCGGCTCCGCGGAGCCGGCTGGCGGCTATCGTCAGGCGATTGAGGCGCTATCGGCTACGTGCTCACTGGTGGTTTGGGCTTGGCCATATACCGGGTAGTGGGCACACAGGTCGGCGACGTTTTCACGTACCTGGTTTTCTACGTCAGTGGTGTCCTGCTGGTCGGCCAGTACGTCAAGAATGTCGCAAATCCAGCCTGCCAGGTGCTCACAGTCTGCCTCAACCATTCCGCGGGTGGTTACCGCCGGAGTGCCAATGCGCAGGCCCGAGGTAACGAAGGGGCTTTGCGGGTCGTTGGGCACGGTGTTCTTGTTGACCGTGATATGCGCGCGCCCAAGGGCTGCGTCGGCATCTTTACCGGTAATGCCCTGTTTGATCAGCGAGACCAGGAACAGGTGATCGTCGGTACCGCCGGAAACCACATCAAAACCACGCTCAACGAAGATGCGCGCCATCGCACGGGCGTTGGCGATAACCTGACGCTGGTAGTTAACGAAGTCCTGGTTCATGGCCTCTTTGAACGCCACCGCTTTGGCCGCGATCACATGCATCAGCGGGCCGCCCTGCTGGCCGGGGAATACCGCGCCATTGAGCTTCTTGTAAAGCGTCTCGTCGCCATCGGCGGAGAGAATCAGGCCGCCGCGCGGGCCGCGCAGTGTCTTGTGGGTCGTGGTCGTCACGACATGGGCATAGGGCAGCGGGCTCGGGTAGAGACCAGCAGCTACCAGGCCCGCTACGTGGGCCATATCGACCATCAGATAGGCGCCGACTTCATCGGCGATGTTACGGAAACGGCGCCAGTCGACCACGCGTGAATAGGCCGAGAAACCCGCAATGATCATTTTCGGCTTATGCTCTCGCGCCAGCCGCTCTACTTCGTCGTAGTCGATTTCGCCGGTGCCTTCGACCAGGCCGTACTGGATAGCGTTGTAGTGCTTGCCCGAGAAGTTGGGGGCTGCACCGTGGGTCAGGTGGCCGCCGTGGGCCAGGCTCATGCCCAGAATAGTGTCGCCAGGACTTACCAGCGCCATGAATACCGCCGCATTGGCCTGAGCGCCGGAATGGGGCTGTACGTTGGCATAGTTGGCACCAAACAGGCTGCAAGCCCGCTCGATAGCCAGCGCTTCCACCTTGTCGACGAATTCACAGCCGCCGTAATAGCGCTTACCGGGATAGCCTTCGGCGTACTTGTTAGTCAACTGGGTGCCTTGCGCTTCCATCACCAGCTTGCTGGTGTAGTTCTCAGAGGCGATCAGTTCGATGTGGGCTTCTTGACGCGCTGTCTCTTCAGCGATTGCCGAGGCAAGGGCCGTGTCGTAGTTGGCCAAGCGGGCTTCGGGAGAAAAGTTATTGTGAGTCATCTGGGTCTCCAGGCTAGTCGCTTATATTCGGTCTGGGAGTTTGTTAGCGTCAGGAATGGCATCACCATTCACGCTATCGTGCCGCGATAGTATCGCTGGGCTTGCCCCCCAAGATGCTTACCGACGTCACCGCTCGGCGTATTTGCGACATTGACGTGAATTTTTTATGGGCCTTTATAAGGCGTCGCTCATTTATTGCTCGACGTCGTTTATAAGTAATTGCGGGTAGGCCGGGTGCGTCATGCTGCGGCAACAGGCTAATCTTTAATTGGCCTGCTGATCAGGAAGCGTTTCTCGAAAGCGCTTCACATACGCCAGCTCGATTTAAAATAATGATGCCAGCGCAGTTGTTGGAGTGGCCCTTGATAGCGTCCTTGAGACCGCTCTCTGAGAAAACCTCTTGAGACTGCGCCAGCACCCGGAAGAGAGGATTTCGCATGTCCAACAATCGTGGTGTTGTTTATATCGGCGACGGTAAAGTCGAAGTTCAGGATATCGCCTACCCGAAAATGGAAACCCCCCATGGCAAGCCCATTGATCACGGTGTCATTCTGAAAGTAGTGTCCACGAATATTTGCGGCTCCGACCAGCACATGGTACGCGGACGCACCACGGCGCCTACCGGTATGGTGCTGGGGCACGAGATCACTGGTGAGGTGATCGAAAAAGGCAAGGGCGTCGAGTTTCTAAACATTGGCGATATTGTATCCGTTCCCTTCAACGTCGCTTGCGGCCGCTGCCGCACCTGTAAAGAGGGCCACACCGGTCTTTGCCTGCATGTTAACGATGACCGAGCGGGCGGTGCCTACGGCTATGTTGATATGGGTGGCTGGGTGGGCGGTCAGGCGCACTACGTAATGGTGCCCTACGCTGACTTCAACCTGCTCAAGTTCCCGGACCGTGATCAGGCCATGAGCCAGATTCGCGATCTAACCATGTTGAGCGATATTCTTCCGACTGGTTTCCACGGCGCCTTGAAAGCGGGCGTTGGTGCGGGTTCCACCGTGTACGTAGCGGGCGCAGGCCCTGTAGGGCTGGCCGCTGCCGCCTCGGCACGCCTGTTAGGCGCAGCGGTAGTGATGATTGGCGATTTCAACAAGGATCGCCTGGAGCACGCCCGCAAGATGGGCTTTGTACCGATTGATCTAAGCAAGCATGACCGTTTGGGCGAGATGATTGCCGCAGTGGTCGGCGAGCCTAGTGTGGACAGCGCCATTGATGCGGTGGGCTTTGAAGCGATCGGGCATGGCGGTAAAGAGCAGCCGGCAGTGGTGCTTAACCAGATGATGGAAGTCACTCGCGAAGGCGGTTCTATCGGCATTCCTGGTCTATACGTAACGGAAGATCCGGGTGCGACCGAGAAAGCTGCACAAACTGGTAGCCTGAGCCTGCGCTTTGGCCAGGGTTGGGCCAAGGGGCTCTCGTTCCATACCGGCCAGACGCCGGTAGTGCAGTACAACCGCCAGCTGATGCAGGCCATTCTGCACGGGCGTTTGAACATTGCCGAGATCGTTAACGCCCAGGTGATTTCGCTGGAAGATGCGCCAGCAGGTTACGAGCAGTTCGATGCGGGCGTGGCCAGCAAGTTCGTGCTTGATCCGCATGGATTGCTTGGTGTTGCCTGATTAAGCGCTAAAAGAAGCGGGTAACCAACGCTAATAACGCTCATGGCTACGTGCCATGGGCGTTTTTTTGTGTCCGCTTAAGGCGAGTGTACGGCACAAAAAACGGATACCGAGGAGCTCAGTATCCGTTTTGGGGTTGGGCTAGTGTTGTGGATGAATGAGGGGCTACCGCGTTAGAAATCGACCACGAGGTCGCCTTTCGGTTTGCTGCAGCAGGACAGAATGTAGCCCTCTTCAATATCTTCGTCGGTGATACCGCCGTTATGCTCCATTTCCACCTCGCCAGATTTCAGCTCCACTCGGCAGGTGCCGCAGATGCCCATACCGCACGCCTTGGGAATATGCAGCCCCAGCTTGGCGGCTGCGGCGTGAACCGTTTCGCCTGCTTGTATACGTACACTTTTGCCCGACTGGGCAAATTCGATGTTGATCAGATCCTCAGGCTCTGCTAGCTCGGCTTCCACTTCGGCCTGCTCGGCAAGCTCCAGGACGTCTTCCTGAACGTCAACCGGCGTCTCGCCAAACAGCTCTTCATGGTAGTGGTCCATGTTGTAGTTGTTGGCGCGCAAAATCGCTTTGATGGCATTCATATACGGTACGGGGCCGCAACAGAAGATCTCCCGCTCAAGGAAGTCCGGTGCCATTAGCTCAAGCATGGGCTGGGTTAGAAAACCGCGGTAGCCAGCCCATGCCTCACCGATATCTTCTTTCTTCTCGCACACGATATGGAGCTTGAATTCGGGGATGCGCGAGAACATGTGCACCAGCTCGCGATGGAAAATGACATCGCGCGGGGCACGGGCGCTGTGGATGAACTCCACATCGACGTTGGCGTTGGTATCGAAGAGCCAGCGCGTCATCGACATTAGCGGTGTGATGCCTACGCCGCCTGAGAGAAGCAGTACCTTTTCGGCAGGAAAGTCGATGGAGTTGAAGTTGCCCACCGGGCCATGGACCACTAGCTCGTCGCCGACCTTTAAATTGGCATGCAGCCAGTTGGAGACCTGGCCTCCCGGCACCTGTTTGACCGTGATTGAGAAGCTGTAAGGCACAGAGGGAGAGCTTGAAATCGTATAGGAGCGCATAACGGGCTGATTATCGATTTCGAGCTCTAGTGTCACAAATTGGCCCGGCTTGAAGAAGAACATTACCGGCTGTTCAGCCATAAAGCAGAACGTGCGAACGTCCCAGGTTTCCTGAATGATCTTGACGCACCGCACATGGTGGCGGCCGTTGGTCCAGGTTTGGGTCGTGACGGGATTAAAGAAGTTCGTTGTCATCGTCGTCTCAATATGGCCGTGCTATCGCGTTGCCTTCACCGGCCCGTCCTGTCTGCACGGTCCAGCACCATTAACCTGCATTCTGGGTACGCGCTTTATGACCAGCTTGCCTGTTAGCGACACGCACTTACCTTGCGGCACCTTCTGCCTATCAAAAATCTCCGCCCACGTCGTCGCCACGCCACATAGTGTCGTGGGCAGACAATTGAAAGCAAATGGCGTGGACCACAATCCATCAACAAGTAGCAAGCGCTGCGCGCTTCACACAATCGCCAGGTTCAGCAACTTAACAACAACACAATTACGTTTGGTTAATGACTCTGTCGCCACCCTGGGTAAGGGAGGCGGTATTTAAAAGGATATCTGGTATGAACAAGACAATGGATGACACACTCAACGACCCTCTGGCTGCCATGCGTGAAGCGACGGTTGATATGCTACAGTCCCGCGCGCACGCGTTTTCTCTACCCCAACCGTTCTATAACGACGCCCGCTTGTTTGCGCTCGACATGCAGGAAGTCTTTGAAAAAGAGTGGCTATTCGCAGGGATGACCTGCGAGATCCCGGCCAAGGGCAACTTTATGACCTTGGAAATCGGTGATAATCCCGTTGTGATTGTGCGTGGCGGTGAAGGTCAGATTCATGCTTTTCATAACGTATGTCGCCATCGTGGCTCACGGCTGTGCACCAAGGACAAAGGAAAAGTCGCTAAACTGGTATGCCCCTACCATCAGTGGACTTACGAGCTTGACGGTCGCTTGCTGTTTGCCGGAAGCGACATGGGTACGGACTTCGACCTTAACCAGTTCGGGCTGAAGCCGGTTAACGTGCGCACGGCGGGGGGCTTTGTATTTATTAATCTGAGCGATAACCCGCCCGCCATCGACGACCTCCTGGAGACGCTTGAGCACTACCTTGAGCCGTACCAGATGGATAACGTCAAGGTCGCTGTAGAGTCGAGTATTATTGAGCAGGCCAACTGGAAGCTGGTCATCGAGAATAACCGCGAGTGTTATCACTGTAATGGTGCGCACCCAGAGCTTTTGAACTCGCTAATCGAGTTTGACGATACCGAAGACCCGCGCGCGACGGACAAATATAAAGACCTGGTGACCCGCAAGCAGGCCGATTGGAACGGCGAGCAGGTGCCTTGGCGGCTCAAGCGCTTTGACAAGCGTAACCGCCTGACGCGCACACCGCTACTTGATGGCGTGGTGTCCATGACCATGGATGGCAAGCCAGCGTGTAACAAGCTGATGGGCCGGTTGACCAGCCCGGACATGGGCTCGCTGCGCATTCTGCACCTGCCCAACTCCTGGAACCACTTCATGGGCGACCATGCCGTCGTGTTCCGTGTATTGCCGCTTGGCCCGCAGAAAACCATGGTCACGACCAAGTGGCTGGTGCACAAGGACGCGGTAGAGGGCGTGGATTACGACCCGGAAAACATGCGTCGCGTGTGGGACGCCACCAACGATCAGGATCGCCAGCTGGCGGAAGAGAATCAGCGCGGTATCAACTCCAAGGCCTACCAGCCCGGCCCCTATTCACCAACCTACGAGTTTGGCGTCATCGACTTTATTGATTGGTACTCCGAGCGCATGCTCAGCAATCTGGGAAGCGATAGCGTATCGCTGCAGTTGGCGCAGGGCTAACTGCACGCTGATGATGGGCTGGCCCGCTTTGGCGGGCCAGCCTGCGTCTAGCAATTGCCAATCCGTTCATCAACGCATTAATCAATCAGCTCATGCCCTTACTCAAAGGGCAGAAAACGCTCAATAGCGTGGCGTACCGAAGGCAGCAGAATGTCCTTTTGATCGATAAGCTTGCGCACCAACGTTGGCAGCTCGACAATCTCCTGCTTGCGATGGGCCTCAGCGGCGATTTGAGCACATGTATCGGGGTCGGCGTTCTCTGGAATATCGATACCCAGCGCGGTCAGCTGTGCCCGAAAATCATCACCATCAATCAGTTCGACAATCATCATGACGGCATCCTCTCTTGTGTTGGTTGTTGGTCTGTCAGTGTACCTATAAATCGGCCGGCAATAGCGCTGGCAACGCGGCAATAGCTATGCCGGGGTCGGTTTTGAATAACTGCGCAAGTGAGTATCGCCTAAAAATTTAAACGCCCTATCCGCCACCTTGGCGGTTAGCGTACAGAAAAAAATAACAATGAGGATAACCTATGGACCATGATGATCCTGTTTTGACCCCCGGTCAGGATAACAAGCAGGTGATGGGGCTGGATTTCCATAACCCCGTCTTTCCGCTCTCCGCACTCGCCATTCTGCTGTTTATTCTTTATGCGCTGATCTATTCCGATGCTGCGAATACCCAGCTTGGCCTTGCCAAGAACTGGTCGATTGAGCATTTCGACTGGCTGTTCATGATTGCGGGTAATATTTTTGTAGTGTTCTGTCTGGCGCTTATCTGTCTTCCGGTTGGGCGGATACGCTTGGGCGGAAATGATGCCAAGCCGGAATACTCGCGCACCTCCTGGTTCGCCATGCTGTTTGCGGCGGGTATGGGTATCGGGCTGATGTTCTGGAGTGTTGCTGAACCAGTGGCCTACTACACCGATTGGTACGGTACACCCTTGAATATTCCCCCAGGTACACCGGAGGGCGCTAGCGCCGCTATGGGCGCCACCATGTTTCATTGGGGGCTTCATCCATGGGCGATCTATGGCGTTGTCGCGCTATCCTTGGCTTTTTTTACCTACAATAAAGGCTTGCCGCTAACCCTGCGCTCTGCTTTTTACCCGATTTTGGGTGAGCGAACGCGCGGCTGGGCAGGCCATGCCATTGATATTCTTGCCGTATTGGCAACCATCTTTGGCTTGGCAACGTCGCTTGGCTTTGGCGCTACCCAAGCGGCTGGCGGGCTTGCCTATCTTTTCGACATACCCAATACCCTTGGAACGCAGATGGCAATCATCCTGGTGGTTACAGTGATTGCACTGTTTTCGGTATGGCGGGGAATCGACGGCGGCGTCAAGCTGTTCTCGAACATCAATATGGTGGTCGCGGCAGTGCTGCTGCTGTTTGTGGTAATCGCCGGACCGACGCTGATGATTATAACGGGAATTGGCACCACGGCAGTGGACTATGTCAGCCATATCCTGCCGCTTTCGAACTGGATTGGCCGCGATGATGACGTCTGGTATCACGGCTGGACCATCTTCTACTGGGCGTGGTGGATCTCCTGGTCGCCGTTTGTGGGGATGTTTATTGCCCGTGTATCCCGGGGGCGCACGGTACGCGAGTTCCTGATTGCGGTGCTGTTGGTGCCGACGCTGGTCACGCTGGTATGGATGAGCACCTTTGGCGGCGCGGCACTGTTTCAGGCCGAAAATAGCATGGGCGAATTAGCCAACGGCATCAGCGACGTTTCGCTTGCCATGTTCCACATGCTGGAGCTACTGCCGTTCACTGGCATCACCTCGACGCTGGCGATTGTGCTGGTGCTGGTCTTTTTCATTACCTCGGCGGATTCTGGCTCCCTCGTCATCGACAATATCACCGCGGGTGGGAAAACCGATGCGCCCAAGGGGCAGCGGGTGTTCTGGGCCGCGCTTGAAGGTGTCATCGCTGGTGTGCTGCTTTACGGTGGCGGTAGCGCGGCGCTTAGCGCGCTGCAAGCAGGCGCGGTGGCGACAGGGTTACCCTTTACGCTGGTGCTTCTGCTGATGTGTTTCAGCCTTTACAAAGGGCTTCACAAGGAGTGGCGCGAGCTCAATGCGGTGCCCAAAATAGCGCGATAGTCAGGTTTGTTGCTGTACTTTGTTGTTGCCAATAGGGGCGCCATTTCAATGGCGCCCCTATTGGTTAGCGGATATCGTGTCGTGATTCCTGCATGCGTTGCCGCTAATAGCAAAGAGTAGACAGCCAAAGCATTGCACCATGGCTAAACAATATTAATAACCTGACGGCTATTCTCATGATTTACACCATCGCAATACTGCTCAGCCTGGTGGGCTACTTTGTTATCGGGCATCTCGCCGGACGGCGCGTCAAAGGTCTGGATGATTATCTGGTTGCTGGCCGCAATGCTCCCACGTTTTTTATCCTGGGTACGCTGGTAGCAAGCTATCTCAGCACCAGCGCGTTTCTCGGTGAAACGGGTTTTGCCTATCAGGGCTATCCGTTTGTGATGCTGATCTTCGCGGCCGTCAGCACCTCGGGATGCCTGCTGGGTGCGCTGGTGTTTGGGCGTTACCTTCGGCGCAGCGGGGCACGTACCGTGCCGGAATTTTTTGGCAAGCGCTTTGCCTCGCGCCGTGTTCAGGTGATTGCCGGGCTGACCACAATTATCGGCCTTGGCGCGTATCTGTTAGGCGTTATGCAGGGCGCGGGCATCATGTTCTCTGAGCTGACCGGTATGCCGTACTGGGTCGGGTTGGTATTGGTGTGGGCAACGTATACGGGTTTTATTCTCTATTCGGGATCGCCCGGTGTCATGCTCACCGACACCATCATGTTTGTGATCTTCTCGCTGGCAGCCTTGGGCGGTTCGATCTATGTGATTCAAGATTTGGGCGGGTGGAACGGTGTGGTGGAAGGCCTGCTTACCCAAACCGACAAGCCCGGCATTGCGCTATGGCACGGCGTGCTGGAAGGGCCTGAGGCCAACTTCTCCTCGCCTGGCGAGGCGCTTACCTGGGGACTAACACTCGGCCTTGTGTGGGCAGCGGTGCTGGCGGCGAGTCCTTGGCAATCCAGCCGTTACCTGATGGCCCGCAATGAGCACGTGGTAATGCGTTCGGCCATGTTGACGGCAGTGGCGCTGGCCATCTTCTACGCATTGATGATGATGACCGGGGCGGCCATCAATCTTTACGATGCCGGGCTGGACCCGGAGCGCTCCATGATTTGGGTGGCGCTCAACGTGCTGCCAACCTGGCTTGGTGTGGTCATTCTAACGGGCGTCTTTGCGGCGGGGCTATCGTCTTGCTCGACGTTTCTGTCGATCATCGGCTTTAGCCTCTCCAACGATATCCTCTCAGCCTCGCAAGATGAGACGTCGGCCATGCGAAAAAGCCGTATTGCGGTGCTCGCTGCGGGCTTGATAGCACTGCTGCTGGCGCTGTTTCAACCGCCTGCGGTTATGTCAGTGGTATGGTTTGCCGCCACGCTATTTGCCTCTTCCTGGGGGCCGGTTGCTTTGATGAGCATCTGGAGCAAGCGGATTACCGCCGCAGGCGCGGGCTGGGGCTTGGCGGTGGGCTTTGTGGGTAACGTCGCGCTGTCGATGATGATTCAGGCCGAGTGGCTTAGCCTGCCGGTATATTTGCACCCGGTACTGCTAAGCACCTTGATGGCGCTGGTGGCGATTACGCTGGCTTCCAGGTTTACCCATGTCAGCCAGGCCGAGAAAGAGTACCAGACGTTTCTGCATACATTTGATGCTCAGGCCGTCAGTGGCTGGGTGACAGGCACCCGTGTGATTGCCCTGTGCACCATGCTTTCCGGTGGCGCCATCGGGGTATTTCTCTGGCAACAGTACGCGGTCACGTTGGCCGGGTTCGCCGAGCAGTTTAGTGTGCCTGGCAGTGCCGTGCAGGGTGGCTATATGCTGGCGGTCGGCTGCGGGAGCATGTTGCTGATGGCGGGAGCCGTAGGGTTCTGGGTAGTTCGCCCTCGCCAGCAGAGGGCTTCAACTGCGCCGGTGGCCGTGTCACCTGGCCGTTAACACGGCCTGGGCCGTGAGCCTGCGCTCAACTGTTACGCTTAACCGCTCGCCCATGGGTGAGCGGTTATCTTTTTCTGCCAACCGGGAGTCAATATCATGCAGTTAAGTGGTTATCAGCGCGGTCTGTTGATGGTGGTACTGGGGGTGGTGTTTCTCAGTTTCGACGGCCTGCTGATCCGCCTTGCCGATACCGAGGGTTGGACCATCGTCTTCTGGCGCGGCTTTTTGATGTTCTGTGTGCTGGGGCTTGCGTGTTGTCGAGGCAACCGACTGGCCACGCTACGCGTGAACCCTTTTTCATCGCTGGTTTCGGCAATACTGTTGGGGCTGATTTCGGCGCTTTTCGTACTCGCGGTGATGAACGCCAACGTAGCCAACGTGGTGGTGATCCTTAGCACTGCGCCGCTGTTCGCTGCCCTGTTTTCACGGGTGTTTCTCAAAGAGCGTGTCGCTTTGCGCACGCTGGTTGCGATCGCCGTCTGCATGCTGGGCATGAGTTTGGTCTTTATGGGCGAGGGCGCTCACGGCATGCTGGTAGGCAATCTTTATGCGCTGGCGGCGGCAGCGGCGATTGGCGGTAATTTGACGGTGCTGCGCCGCTTTCCGAGCATTGATCGCATCGTGGTGATTGCTGGTGAGGGCTTGCTTTCTGCGGCAATCGCGCTGCCTTTGGCTTCGCCGTTTGCGCTGGATGCCCCGCGCTATGGCGTCCTCGCGGTGATGGGGCTTATTCAGATGCCGCTGGCCACCGTGCTGATCAACAGCGCGACCCGCTATCTGCCGTCGACGGAAGTGGCGTTGTTCTATCTGGTTGAAACCGCGCTGGGTACGCTCTGGGTATGGTGGTTGTTGGGCGAGCAGCCCACGGCCTCAACGCTTGCGGGCGGGGCGGTGGTGATCAGCGTGCTGATGGTACATGCGGGGATTGGCCTGCATTTGGAAAGGCAGCGCCTGCGGCTATACTCGGGCTTTATGGGAAAGTAGTACGTTTGCCGCTCATGAACCTGGACTAAAAAGCCCGCCGAGAAGGCGGGCTGACAGTATCGTTATCGTGAAGCAGTGCGCCTAGCGCAGTACTCCTTCCTCCTTGAGCAGTTTGAAGATCGCTTCGGCACCCTGTTCTGGGGTGACGTCGTTAAGCGTCTGCCCACCACCACCGCCGGACTTGGCAGCGGCGGCTTTGAAACGGTCACGCGCCGATGATGACTTAACGATCTTAAGCCGCTTGGGACGCTTGCGCGCTGGCTGGAACTGCCAAGTGCTTAGTGCTTCATCAAGCTCGCTGGCCGCTTTTTGATGGGCTAACTCGCCGCGCCTGGCGGGGCCAAAGGCACTTTGGCGGGCGGCGGGAGCGCTGCTGTCCACCGTGGCAAGCGCCGGTAGACGAATGCGCAGGCGCCGCCGCTTGCCGCGCGGCAATGCTTGCAGCACCGTGATCACTCCCTGCTCGACCTTTTCTACCGCCGCTAGACCGGTAATGATCGGCCAGCCAAGCGCCTCGGCCAGTAGGTAGGGCGTTACACCCGAGGCCTCGCCGGTTTCGGCGCGAGTACCGGTCAGCACCAGCTGCGGGGCGCTGGCGCGTAACGCGTTGGCCAGCGCGGGGATTACATCGGCGTGGGGTTGCTGCTCGATCAAGCCAACAGAGTTGATACCCATGCCGAGATAGCCGCGGATGGCCTCTTCATGATCGCTATTTTGCTGGCCGGCATGTAGCAGGCTGACCGAGGCGTTTTCCAGCGTCAGGGCCATTTCTACCGCTCGGGCATCCTGGTCGGCGCGGCGTGCGCGCGCGGTCAGTGGGTGTTGGCCTACCGAAACCAGTACAGCGACGTTCAGCGCGTTGGCGGTTGATTGCTTGGCACTTTTGTTACTGACATCATGCGGCATCGCGATTCTCCTGCTGTTCAGCGCGGTACTGCTCAACCTGTGTAACAAGGGCAGCGAGTATCTGGCTGGCATCGCCGATCACTGCCAGGTCGGCACGTTTGACCATATCGCAGCCTTCATCGAGGTTGATCGCCACCACCTTCTCGCAGCTCTGAATGCCCTGAAGATGCTGGATAGCGCCGGAAATTCCTACCGCTACATAAACGCGGGCAGAGACCCAGGTGCCGGTGGCGCCCACTTGGCGGTCGCGCGGCATAAAGCCGTCATCCACCACCACCCGTGAGGCGCCTTTGGTGGCGCCGAGCACCTCGGCAGCGTGATGATAGCTATCCCAGCTTTTCACGCCATTGCCAGCAGAAAGGATAAATTCTGCTTCCGCGAGCGATACGCTGGCCGGGTCCACCGCGACTTCGCCCATGTCCTCAATGCGGCCGAGTATTTCGGGAAGCCCGTTAGAAAGTGTGATCGGCTCAGCCGCGTGGCGGGTTTCGCTGACCGGGTCGGCGCACTCGGCCAAGGCCAGTACGATACGGGGCAGGACGCGGGTAATGTCGTTTCTACCTGCCGCACCACGTGCGGTACAGCGCCAGCCGGTTGCGCTTTCAGTGTCTGCCTCGACCTGCCAGACCTGAGCGGCCGGGCGCTCGCCAAGCCTTGTGGCGAGGCGCCTGCCGAGCTCACCGCCAACGCTTGAGTCGGGTAGCAGCCAGTAGCGGGGCATCATTTCACGATCTACGCTCTGCAAGGTGGCGACGCTAAGCTCCGGCAGGTAGCCCGAGAAACGCTCGCCTTCCAAGTGTAGTAGCCGGTCAATACCCGCCTCGTCAAAGGTGGTTTCTTTATGCTCGCCAAACACCACGGCCAGTACGGCACCAGGCTGGGCCGGGTCGGCATCGGCTAGCTGGCGGGCAAGCCCTAACAGATCACGGTCGTGGGAGGAAAGGCGCCCACCAGCCATATCCGGTACGACCGCCACCATAAAGGCGGGAGTGTCGATAGTGACCGGCGTCCTCGTATCCTTGGCCTCAACGCTGCGCCCTGGCGCCTGTGCCGCCTGCTGGACGCCGCTACGATCAATGCGCCGAATGCCGTTGGGACCGATGAAGCCGACCGCATGGGGGTTGCGGCGCATCACGCCGTTAGGCCCCATCCATTCGCTGGCTACTGCGCCGCCACCCAGTTCGGCGAGCATCTCAAGATGTTGCGGGTGCAGGCGGTTGCGGGCGATCCACTCTTTTCGAGGGTCACGACGAACAAGCTCGCTCATGGCATTACCTCCAGGGTGGCGCGCGGTGATGCTGGCGCGGGCTTACTTTGGGTCGCCTTTTCGTCAGGCGTTGTGATGATCAACGCGTCGGCGACCAGTTCGGCGATATCCTTGATGTCAGCGCGGGGTTCTACCACGCCTTCAAGCATCGCAGTGCACTGTGGGCAGCCTACCGCGACCAGGTCAGCACCGGCTTCGCGAACATCTTCCATACGCATATCGGGAATCCGCTGCTTGCCAGGAATATCGGTGATCGGTGCGCCGCCACCGCCACCGCAGCAGCGCGAGCGATAGCCAGAGCGAGCCATCTCCTTAACCTCAATCCCTAGCGCCTTGAGCACCGCGCGTGGGGCTTCGTATTCACCGTTATAACGGCCCAGGTAGCAGGGGTCGTGATAAGTCACGTTGCCGCCTTTCCAGGCTTTGAACGTGAGCTTGCCGTCGGTGACGAGCTGGTTGATATAGGTGCTGTGATGGAAAACCTCATACCGGGAAGGCATGTCGGCGGTGCTGAGATCGGCGTACTCGTTTTTCAGCACGTGGAAACTGTGCGGGTCACAGGTAACGATGCGTGCGAAGCGGTACTGGCTCAACGTCTTAATGTTGCGCCGCGCCAAACTCTGGAAAGTAGCCTCATCGCCCAGACGGCGGGCGACATCGCCGCTATCACGCTCTTCATTACCCAGTACGGCGAAATCGATCTCGGCAGCACGCAGCACACTGATAAACGCGCGCAGCGTGCGCTGGTTGCGCATGTCAAACACGCCGTCGCCCAGCCACAGAAGCACCTCGGCTTCGCGCTTGTCGGCCATCAGCGGCAGATTGAGGTCTGCCGCCCAGTGCAGGCGTGAGTCAGGTTCGAAGCCGCCGGGGTTGTCGGTCGCAATCAGGTTGTCTAGCACTTCGGCGCCCTTATTGGGCGTATTACCGTGTTCCAGGGTCAGAAAGCGGCGCATATCGACGATGGCATCAACGTGCTCAATCATCATGGGGCACTCTTCAACGCAGGCGCGGCAGGTCGTGCAGGACCACAACGTTTCGGCATCCACCAATGCGCTACCCGTGCGGGCAACAATCGGGTCGTGGGGGCTGCCGCCATGCTCGCCGACCGGCTTGCCGGGGTAGGGCGAGCCTGCATAGTGGGCGTCGGTGCCGCCTGCCATGCCGACTACCATGTCCTGAATCAGCTTCTTGGGGTTGAGCGGCTGGCCGGCGGCAAAGGCCGGGCAGACGGCTTCACAGCGCCCACACTGAACGCAGGCATCAAAGCCTAACAGCTGGTTCCAGGTGAAGTCAGCCGGTACCTCAACGCCGAGCTTGGCACTTTCGTCATCCAGCGCCAACGATTTGAGCCCGGTTGAGCGGTGCTCTCCGCCAGCGCGCTTGGAAAAACGCTCGGGGCGGCGATGGAAGGCCAGGTGCAGGGCGCCGGCAAAAGCGTGTTTCATCGGCCCGCCCCAGGTCATGCCGAAGAACATCTCGCCAAGGCCCCAGGTGATGACACCGGCCAGCACCAGTGCAGCCAGCCAGCCTGCTCCGCTTTGGAAAAAGCCTTCTGGCAGAATACCGGCAGTGGGCAGCGTCACCACGAACATGCCGATGGAGAACGCCATTAGGCTCTTGGGCAGGCGCATCCACGGCCCTTTGGAAAGCCGTGAGGGTGGCGGGCTGCGCCGCTTGGCAACCACTAAACTACCCAAGAACATGCTCACCGTGGCGGCCAGCAATACCCAGGCCAAGATAGTGCTATCAAGCCCAAAGCCATGTACCACAATTGCCAGTAATGCGGCCAGCACAAAGCCGCCCGCGGTGGCCACGTGGGTATGGGAGATGAGTTTATCCCGCTCGACAACGTGGTGTAGATCCACCAGGTAGCGCCTGGGTACCTGCATCAGGCCGCGGATAATCGGTGCAGGAGAGGGCCGCCCCTGGCGCCACAGACGCACACGGCGCACAGCACCAATGGCAGCCAGTAACAGCGCAGAAAACAGCAGTATCGGTAGGAGGGTATCAAGCATGGCGTCTCTCCTCTCAGAGACACCGTAAGTACGAAATGTCATGAGCCTGATGGCCCATGACATTCAGCTTACAGCGTTAGTGGGTCAGAAGTCCTTGCATAACCGCAGCGCGTCATAAATGGCGGCATGCGTGTTGCGTGGCGCGGTGCAGTCACCCAGACGGAACAGCACGAAGCCATCGCCGCTTTCAGACAGACAGGGCTGAGGCTTGATCGCGTAGAGCGCTTCGATATCGGTCTGGCCCTTGTTACGCGACTGCTCCTTGAGGCTGTAGTAGAGGGCTTCATCCGGGCGCACGCCGTTTTCCACCACCACCTGATCCACCACCCGCTCTTCTAGCGCGCCGGAGTACTCGTTTTCAAGCACCGCCACCAGTGAGTCGCCTTCGCGATATACCTTATGCAGGGCGAGATCCGAGGTCATGATCACCTCTTTCTCGTACAGGCTGCGGTAGTAGGTCGGGAAGGTGGTGCCACCCACCGCGGCACCCGGCTTGATATCGTCGGTAACGATCTCGACCTTTGATCCCTTGTCTGCCAGGTAGTCGGCCGCTGAAACGCCGGAGAACTCGCAGATAGTGTCGTAGACCAGTACATTCTTGCCCGGCGCTACGCTGCCGCTAAGAATGTCCCAAGTGCTGACCACCAAGCTCTTGCCCAGGTCGCTGTCGTAACCCCACTCCGGTACCTGGGAGAGGAACGGCTGCCCGCCGGTGGCCAGAATTACTATATCCGGGCGCAGATCAGCAATGGTCGCTTCGTCGGCACGGGTACTCAGGCGCAGGTCGATCTCAAGGCGTGCCAGCTCCAGCTGGTACCAGCGAGTGATGCCAGCAATCTGATCGCGCTGGGGGGCTTTCGAGGCCAGGGTTATCTGACCACCGAGCTGATCCTGGGCTTCAAACAGGGTGACATCATGACCGCGCTTGGCACATACGTGTGCCGCTTCCATGCCCCCCGGGCCACCGCCCACGATGACTATCTTGCGTTTGGGGCCTTCGCTTTTCTCGACAATATGCGGCAGCCCCATGTATTCACGTGCGGTCGCGGCGTTCTGAATACACAGCACGTCGAGTCCTTGGTACTGCCGGTCGATGCAGTAGTTGGCACCCACGCACTGCTTAATCTGGTCGATCTGGCCCATCTTGATTTTGGCGATGATGTGCGGGTCGGCAATATGAGCACGGGTCATACCCACCAGGTCCACGTAGCCACCTTCAAGAATACGTTGGGCCTGATTGGGGTCCTTGATGTTCTGGGCATGGATGACCGGCACGTTGACCACTTCCTTGATGCCCGAGGCCAGGTGCAGGAAGGGCTCGGGCGGAAACGACATGTTGGGAATGACGTTGGCCAGGGTGTTGTGGGTATCACAGCCAGAGCCTATCACGCCGAAGTAGTCGATCATGCCGGTGGCGTCATGATAGGCCGCGATGCGCTTCATCTCCTCGTGGTCGAGGCCATCGGGGTGGAACTCGTCCCCGGTAATGCGCAGGCCCACCACGAAGTCATTGCCCACCTCGGCGCGCACCGCCTTGATCACTTCCATGCCAAAACGCATGCGATTTTCGAAGCTGCCGCCCCACTCATCGGTGCGCTTGTTGACGCGCGGGCTCCAGAACTGATCAATCAGGTGCTGGTGTACGGCAGAGAGCTCAACGCCGTCGAGACCGCCTTCCTTCGCCCGGCGCGCGGCCTGGGCGAAGTCACCGATAATGCGCCAGATCTCTTCTACTTCGATCGTCTTGCAGGTCGAGCGATGCACTGGCTCGCGAATGCCCGACGGCGATACCAGCGTCGACCAGTCGAAGCCATCCCAGCGTGAGCGACGGCCCATGTGGGTGATCTGGATCATGATCTTGCCGCCATGCTTGTGCACGGCATCGGCCAGGTTCTGAAAGTACGGGATGATGCGGTCGGTCGAGAGATTGACCGAACTCCACCAGCCCTGGGGGCTGTCGATGGAAACAATCGACGAGCCGCCGCAGATGCACAGGCCGCAGCCGCCCTTGGCCTTCTCTTCGTAGTATTTGACGTAGCGGTCCGTGGTCATGCCGCCGTCGGTGGCGTGCACCTCGGCGTGGGCCGTACTGACCACACGGTTACGAATGGTTTGGTTGCCGATCTGGATCGGCTTGAACAGTGCCTCAAATGCCATGGCAGCGATCCTCAGTTCTTGGGCGTGACAACAAACAGGCCGTACTCACAGCCCTTTTCGGCGCCGCTTTGGGTCTGTTCGGCAACCGTGCGCAGCGAGCTTCCACGCGCACTCAGAATCTGGTCCATGGCACCGGCAAACCAGCCGGTGAACATGTACTCGATTTTACGGTCCACTTTGCCCATCTGATACACGAAGGCGCTGTGTTCAAGGCGCACGCGGGCCGTGCCTGCATTCAGGTCAATCTCTTCAGTCACGAAGATGCCCCAGCCGCGCTGCGAAAGACGCTTCATGTAGTGCTCGAACACGTCCACGCCTTCCATACCGTGGAGTTCGGCCTCTTTTTCACACCAGTGCCAAGCGCTTTTATAGCCCGCTTGGTAGAGGATGTCGGCGTATTTTTCAGCACCCAGGGCCTCTTCAATGGCGACGTGGTTGTTGACGAAGAAGTGGCGCGGGACATACAGCATCGGCAGCGCGTCGGTTGTCCAGATACCGGTTTCGCTGTCGACGTCAATCGGGAGCTCGGGGGCGGTTTTGGTCACGGTTGTATTCCTTACACTTATATTTATTCAAAAGACATTGAGTTATTCAGTGGCTTCCAGGATCTCGTCGAACGGCAGTACAGGCTGTGCATGTACTTATTCGCCCCACACATCCTTCAAGGTTCTAACCCAGTTCTCGCCCATGATTTTTCTGACCTGAGATTCGCTCAGGCCGCGCTTGAGAAGCGCCTCTGTCAAGTTGGGGAATTCGCCGATAGTACGGATACCTTCGGGATTAATGATCTTGCCGAAGCTGGTCAGGCGGCGGGCATAGCCCTTGTCGTGGGTCAGCCACTCAAAGAAGTTCTGGTCATGGCCTTGGGTGAAATCGGTGCCGATACCGATGGCGTCTTCACCCACGATGTTCATGATGTACTCAATCGCTTCGCAGTAATCGTCGATGGTCGAATCAACGCCCTTCTTGAGGAACGGGGTGAACATGGTGACGCCGACAAAGCCGCCGTGGTCGGCGATGAACTTGAGCTCTGCATCCGACTTGTTGCGCGGGTGTTCCTTGAGTCCGGAGGGCAGGCAGTGGGAGTAGCACACCGGCTTTTTGGACTCAAGAATGACTTCTTCAGAGGTCTTGGCGCCTACGTGGGAAAGATCGCACAGCATACCCACACGGTTCATTTCGGCAACGATCTCGCGGCCAAAGCCGGACAGCCCGCCGTCACGCTCGTAGCAGCCAGTACCGACCAGGTTTTGGGTGTTGTAGCACATCTGCACAATGCCTACGCCGAGCTGTTTGAAGATCTCGACATAGCCGATCTGATCTTCAAAGGCGTGCGCATTCTGGAAACCAAAGATGATTCCGGTCTTGCCCTCTTCCTTGGCGCGCATGATGTCGGCGGTGGTACGCACCGGGCGAACCAGGTCGCTGCACTCTTCCATCAGTTTGTTGGAGGCGACAATATTGTCCACCGTTGCCTTGAACCCCTCCCAAACCGAGACAGTGCAGTTGGCTGCCGTCAGGCCGCCACGGCGCATGTCTTCCAGCAGTTCGCGATTCCATTTGGCAATGATTAGGCCGTCAATGATGATGGCGTCCTGGTGTAATTCGGCAGGGTTCATAACGTGGCTCCTGAATTGTTTATGTAGGGAGCATAGCGCTGAGGTGGTGCCTATCTGCTCTTGGAAACGACGATGGAAATTCCAAAAGCGTCATCATGAGAAATGCAGGCGCAGGAAGCCTGGTGAATAAACAGAAAACACGGTACAAAAAAAGAGCCGCCTTGCGGCAGCTCTAGTTCAGCGGTGGTACACCCGTTTAGCCAAGAGGAACGCTGGCAAAGGTGGGTTCGCCCTGGGCATAGGCCAGAGCCAGCAGCGCGCTTGATGCCGGCTCGTTGCTGACAGGTTCTGCTCCCCAGCGCTTCAGCAGCGGAGGAATCTTTTCCGGCGCTTTTTGGCGTGTATGGATGCCCAAGCGCTCATCGCGTGGCGGAATACCAAAACATTCTCGATAGCACTTGGAAAAATGCGGGGTAGAAACAAAGCCACATACCGAGGCAATCTCAATGATCGAGAGAGGCGTTTGCTTGAGCAGTTGGCGCGCCCTGACTAGGCGCAGCTTTAGGTAATACCTGGAAGGCGAACAGTGTAAGTAACGCTGGAACAGTCGCTCCAGCTGGCGGCGGGAAACATCGACATAGCTTGCCAGCTCATCAAGCTCAAGCGGCTCTTCAAGGTTGGATTCCATCAACGCGACGATTTCCAGCAACTTGGGCTGCGTCGTACCCAGCACGTGTTTTAACGGCACGCGCTGCTGATCCTGCTCGTTGCGCATACGCTCATAGACGAACATTTCGGAAATACCGGCGGAAAGCTCCTTGCCGTGATCGTGAGTGATCAGGTTGAGCATCATATCCAGCGGCGCCGTGCCGCCCGAGGCAGTGAAACGGTCACGGTCAATGGAAAACAGCCGCGTCGTCAGGACGATTTTCGGAAAGGCTTCCTGAAGAGAGGCCAGGCACTCCCAATGAATGCTGATTTCATAATGATCCAGTAAACCCGCCTGACCCAGCGCCCAGCTACCGGTACAGATAGCACCCAAGCGTCGCAGCTGGCGCGACTGAGCCTGTAGCCATTGAATATGCTCGCGGCTAACGCTGTGCTGAGGAGCGACCCCGCCACATACGACTACCCAATCAAGTGAGAGCGGCGCATGGATAGAGGCGTCCGGCGTCACATTAAGGCCGTCGCTGGCGCGCACCGGTGCACCGTCCTGAGTCAAGGTATACCAGCGGTAAAGCTCTCGCCCCGCCAACTGGTTTGCCATACGCAGTGGTTCAATCGCTGACGCCAGCGAAATGAGGGTGAAGTTGTCCAGCAGCAGAAAACCGAGCGTTTGCGGTATGTGCGAGTGACCTACTGGCATGGTTTTTTGGGATTGATCGGTGGTCATGGTCTTTACCTCTATCACCTAACATCATTGATGTTCTTTTTATTATCGTTCTATGTCGCTGGTGTCTTGTTGTGAGCCCCTGCGCTAGATACGTGCTGCTTGCCTGCATATTGGCACGAATGACGCTTATACTGACAAAGCAATCTGAAAGGCAACTCAACGGGTGTCGCAAATAGAATGCTTGAGGTCGTTTTAAAGGCGGTAAATACCGATACTAAGCGGGTGTCAGTGATTAGCGAAACGTTTTTTCAACATTCAGCGTCGTTTTAATAAGTCATTGAACCCAAAGGCTTTGCACACAAAAACGCTATAAGCTCATAATCTGAATGCGTAAGGAGGCATCAATGGCCAGGTTTTTCAAGGAGTTCCGCGAGTTTGCCGTTAAAGGCAATGTGGTAGACATGGCGGTGGGCATCATTATCGGCGGCGCGTTTACACTGATTGTGCAAAGCCTGGTAAAAGATGTCATGAATCCGGTGATCGGCCTGTTGGTCGGCGGTATCGATTTCTCTAACTTGTTTGTCGTGCTCCGAGAGGGAGCAACGTCAGCATCGTACCCCACACTTGCGGCGGCTCAGGCAGATGGTGCGGTGACCCTCAACCTTGGCCTGTTTATCAATGCGGTCGTCAGTTTTACGATTGTTGCCTTTGTGGTCTTCATGCTGGTGAGAACCATCAACCGCTTAAAGCGTGAAGAGGTAGAGGCGCCCAAAAGTCCGGTCGAAAAACCCTGCCCCTACTGCTTTATGACGGTGCCTATCAAAGCGACCCGCTGCGGACACTGTACGTCAGAGCTGCCCGTACCCACGCAAGCTGAAGAGCAGTCTCTAAAGGCGGCAACGCCTCCACCGCAGGCGTGACGGGAAACGCTATTCAGGACGGATCAACGGCATAAAAAAGGGGCGCCTCGTAGGACGCCCCTTTTTTCGTAGTGTACCTTAAGCGCGTTTTTTGGTCGCTTGCGTATCCGATTTTTGGCTGTCGCTGGCATCGCTGGGCTGGGGGAGCGAAGGCAGTGACTGCGCTAGCATTTCTACGCTGTGACGGTAGTAAAGCTGGCTTTTATTGTGTTCGCCAAGGCTTGCGTAGAGACGCGCAAGCTCGGCGCACACCTCTCCATTGGGACGCTGGCGCTGGCTGGCCTCAAAGTACTCCAGAGCTTTTTCCCACTTACCGGTACGCAGGGAGAGGCGGCCACAGGTTAGCAGTAGCTCGGGGTCATTGGGGCGCTCTTGCAGCCACTTTTCAGCTTTTGTCAGTTGGCGCGCCGCATGCACGTTAAGCAGGCCATAACGCTTCACCAACCGGGCATCCCAGTGATGATCCAGCGAGTGGTTTAGCAGACGCTCGGCGATGCTCTCTTCGTTCGACTGGACCAGCGCATCGGTATACAGCACGACCAGTTCGGTGTTGCCGCGCAGGTACTCGGGCATGTCTGCCCAGAGGCCGCGAACACGCTCGATATTACCGGGATTTTTAGCTTCAAACAGAATCAGCTCACGGTACGCCTTGAATTCAAGCTGCTCGCGCTCCTGCTGGGCAATCAGCTTTTGGGCAGCCAGGCGTGGCAGCAGCCAGCGCAAGCCCTCCCAGTCGTTGACGCTCAGGTGTACCTGCTTGAGCAGTTTCAGTACCTGCGGGTGGTCGCTTAGTTTTCTGTCCAGGCGATTCAGAATTGCCAGCGCCTCTTCAGGCTGCTGTCGATCAATCATCAGCTGCGCCTGCATCAAGCCAATGGCCGTGTCGGCGCCTTCGGTGGTGAGCTGGGCCTGGTTCAGGTGCTCTTGAGATTTAGTGTGGTTACCCTGGTAATGTGCTGCCAGGGCGGCCGACAGGTAGTTAACTAGCGGCGTGCTGGAGTCATTGGCGGCGTGGACCAGGGTTTTTTCGGCTTTTTTCCAGCGGCCTTCCGTCAAGGCGACCAAACCACGCACGGTACGCTTCATGGCACGGCGATTACGCGCACGGCTGTTCCAGGTACGGAAACGGCCCACAGGACGAAGGATGCCGGTCAGCAGCCGCAGTGCAAAATGCACCACAATAAATGCGGCCAGCAGCAGAATCAGGCCAAACCAGAACGAGGTCTGGACCGAGGTTTCACCTACCCGAATTAACCAATAACCAGGTACTGACATCATCAGGTGCCCAAACAGGGCACCGACGGCTAGGCCCGCGACCAGCAGGAGAATAAGTTTTCTCATGCATCACCTCCCTCTTCGCCATTTTGCTGGCGCGTCCTGAAGCGGTTTTCAATAAAGTGGGTCATGGCCTGCTGGGAGGCGCTGATATCCGGCAGTTCGGGCTCAATATCCGCTTGCTTAAGCTCCTGAAGGCTTGAGATCACGCTTTGCGTGGCCTCGCTGTCCAGGTCGTAGTAGCCGTTAAGTAATTCCAGCGCTTTATCGATACTGGCTTCATACAGCGGCTGCTCCTCTTTCAACAGGGCAAGCTGGGCCTGCTCAAGAATCAAGCGCAGGCTTTGGCGCAGGTACGACTCTTGCTCGGGAGTGACCAGCATTTCCATCGGTTCGTCGTGATGACGAATCACGACCAGGTCTTTAAGCTCTTCACCAAAACGTGCCAGTTGACGCTGGAAGTTGCCGGTAGGCGGCTGCTCAATGCCGGAGGTGACGGCGCTTTCTTCCACTTCCTGCGAAAGACGCAGGCTGGAAACGCGTTCTTGCAGCGCATTAAGCGCTAGATAGAGTCCCGTACGATCCACACGCGGCACGCCATCCAGTTCGGCAAGCTCGTTAGCAATATCACGACGCACGGCGGTTAGCGCTGGGTTGTCAGCATCCGCCAGGCGGGCGTCGGCGGTACGCAGCAGCGCAGCAGCACCGTCAACATCGCCTTCAAGCTGGAGGCGCTGATTTGCCAGGCGCAGCAGATAGGCCGCTTCTGCATGTAGCCAATCGCGGTCGTCGGTGTCTTGCGTCTGGGAAAGCTGGTTCAGCACGTCATCCAGCGTGCTGTTGACGTCGCTGCGGTAGCTATCAAGCTCGCTGCGTAACTCTTCCAGCGTGCCATCAAGGGCCTGGGTACGTTCGCGTTCGCTGCTTTCAATGCGTGATTCAAGCTCGCTCACGGATTGCTGCGTCGCGCTGCTGTCAGTCTGTTGGCTTAACGCATTGATGCGCTGTTGCTGGCTATTAAGGCGTTGCCAGCCTTGCCAGGCCACCACAATAAGCGCCACGCCCAGCACCAGTACCAACACCAAGGCTAACAGGCCGCCTTTGCGGCCTTTATACTGCTCACCTCCACTTGGGGGAGGCGGCGTTGTGCCTTTTCCACCGTTACCGGAGGGGCGATTGGGCGTTGCCGTATTGCCATCGGGCTCTTTTTTAGCCGTGGCAGGTTCTGTAACGCTGGCTGTCGGTTTTTCGCTGTTAGGCGTCGTACTGGGAGGGGGGGCGGTGGCAGAGGCCGCGTCAGGTTTGCCGCTGTTTTTGCCACGCCGACGAGAGCTAGCATTTTTAGGCGCGTTGCTTGATGGTTCGGCAGCCGAGCTTGCGGGTGGGCTGCTTTCAACCGCGCTTGATGGCGAGGGAGTTGAGGTAGACGCGGCAGTTTCGCCCGGCGTGGCGCTTTTTTGAGGCGCGTCGGCGGACGCTTTTTGTACGTCTTCCTGGTCGTTTGGTTGTTTGCTCATCTGTCGCTAGCCCTTAATTAAGTTCCTTGATCGACATCGGCACCCATAGGATTACAGGACCTGCCCAACGCAGCTGCAAGGGCAGCTGGCGTTGCTCCCGACGCCACCTTGAGGTCACAAAAACCCAGTGTACCGGCCAGTGTAGCTAAACGCTGACTGGAAACGATTAGCGGTTGGTTCAACGCTGTTTGATCACACCATTTTGCCAGATGTTCGAGCAGTTCGCTGCTGGTGACGATGAGTGCTCGAAAATCTCCCGTAGCAAGGCGGGCCTGGAGTGAGGCCGAAGGCGGATGAAAAATGCGCCGATACACAGCGACCCGGGTCATCTGAGCACCGCGTTCTGTCAGCGTCTCGGCCAGTAGCGTTCGGCCACCTTCTCCCGCCACCAGTAATATCCGCTGATGTGCGACATTCTTCAGTGAGGCGAGCGCTAAAAGTGCCTCGCTGGTGTTATCGCCGCGCTCATTTCCAGCCTTTTGTTGGTCAGCACCGGGTCTGTCAGCCGCTGCTGATGGGATGCGTACCCGTACGCCCAACTGGTCAAACAGTGCCTCTGCCGTAGCGCTCCCCACGCCATAATAAGCAATGCCAGTGGGTAGCTGTGGCCAGTAGCGATCCAGCGCGTTACCTAAACACAGGGCCGCGAAGGGGCTAACCACTATTACCTTGTCGTACTGGTCAATATCCAGCCAGACGCGGCGCATCAGCGGGTCCTCTGGTAGCGCTTGAAGGCTCATCACCGCCATTGGCTCTACCCAGGCGCCCGTTGCGCGCAGCGTATTGGCAAGCACTTCACCGCGCTTGCCAGGTCGGCAGATCAGCACTGGCTGTGTCATACGTGGTTGCCGTAGACCTCGGCCAAAATATCGCCTGCACCCTGGTCAAGCAGCTCTTCGGCAATGCGAATGCCCAGTGCTTCAGGCTCGTACATTGAGCCGCGGCCTTCAGCACGCAATACTTCGGTGCCCTCAGGATTGCCCACCAGCCCGCGCAGCCACAGCGTCTCATTGGCCTTGTCGAGCACCGCGAAACCGGCAATCGGTACTTGGCAGCCGCCTTCCAGGCGCGTATTCATGGCGCGTTCTGCACGTACGCGGGTGGCGGTGTCCGGGTCATCCAGCGGAGCCAGCAGGCCGATCAGTTCCGGGTCATGCAGGCGGCACTCAATGCCCAGCGCGCCTTGGCCGCAGGCGGGCAGGCACACTTCTGGCGGCAGTGCCTGGGCAATACGCTCTTCAAGGCCCAAGCGTTTTAAGCCAGAGGTCGCCAGGATAATGGCATCGAATTCACCATCGTCTAGTTTGGCCAGCCGGGTTTGCACGTTGCCGCGCAGGCTGAGAATTTGCAGGTCAGGGCGAGCTTCACGAAGTTGGAGCCCGCGACGCAGGCTGGCGGTGCCTATTTTGGCCCCTTCAGGCAATTCATCGATGCTTTTATAATGGTTGGATACAAACGCATCGGTAGGGTCTGAGCCCTCTAAAATAACCGAAAGCCCTAAGCCTTCGGGGAAAAGCATGGGGACATCCTTCATCGAGTGGACGGCAATATCCGCGCGGCCATCCAGCATGGCGTCTTCCAGCTCTTTAACAAATAGCCCCTTGCCGCCAATTTTAGACAGAGGGGTGTCGAGAATTTTGTCGCCTTTAGTAGAGAGCGCGACCAGCTCAACCTCAAGGCCCTCATGGGCAGCCATCAAGCGGTCACGGACGTGCTCGGCTTGCCACATGGCCAACTGACTTTTCCGCGTAGCAATACGCAGTTTGGTGATGGATGACACGTTATTCTCCCTTTGCCGCTGACGCGGCGCGTCAAGCTATGATGTGTCTCATCATAAAGCACCCGGGCGCACAGTAAAAATAACTGGCTGTTTTTAAGAAGCTGTTTTAAGCCACTGTCTTCAAAAGCTGTCTCCAAGAGCAGTCTTAAAGAATTGCCTTAAAGATAAGTGCTCGGCGGGCCAAACGCCATTACTCTGCAAATGTAGGCGGCCCGAACTCAAGCCATAAGCGCAATGACTCTGTTACACTTTCCGCCATCGACTCTTTTGTTTTGTCAGCAGGATATACCTCCGATGAGCCAAGCTACGAATCAGTCCTGGGGCGGTCGCTTCAGCGAGCCTACCGATGCCTTTGTGGCGCGTTTTACCGCGTCTGTCACCTTTGACCAGCGCCTTGCGCGCCAGGATATTCAGGGCTCTATTGCCCACGCCACCATGCTTAGCCGCGTAGGCGTGCTGACCGACGAAGAACGCGACGCGATTATTAACGGTTTGACCGAAATTCAAGGTGAAATCGAGCGCGGCGAATTTAACTGGTCGGTGCCGCTTGAAGACGTCCACATGAATATCGAAGCACGCCTGACCGACAAGATCGGTATCACTGGCAAGAAGCTTCACACCGGTCGTTCGCGTAATGATCAGGTAGCGACCGACATCCGCCTGTTTATGCGCGACGAGATTGACGTCATTGAGGTGGAATTAAAGCGCCTGCGCGAAGGCATGATCGAGCTTGCCGACCGCGAAGCCGATACCATCATGCCCGGCTTTACCCACCTGCAAACCGCCCAGCCGGTCACCTTTGGTCATCATCTGCTGGCCTGGCAGGAAATGCTCGCCCGTGACCATGAGCGCCTGCTGGATTGCCGTAAACGCGTTAACGTACTGCCGCTGGGCGCCGCTGCGCTGGCGGGTACTACGTACCCGATTGACCGCCACGTCACCGCTGAGCTGCTGGGCTTTGAGCGTCCGGCAGAGAACTCGCTGGATGCCGTATCGGATCGCGACTTCGCGATTGAATTCACCAGCTTTGCCAGCATCTTGATGATGCACCTGTCGCGCATGAGCGAAGAACTGGTGCTGTGGACCAGCGCCCAGTTTGACTTTATCGACCTGCCTGACCGCTTCTGCACCGGCTCTTCCATTATGCCGCAGAAGAAAAACCCTGACGTACCGGAGCTGGTACGCGGTAAAACAGGCCGCGTATATGGTCATTTGATGGGCCTGCTGACGCTGATGAAGTCGCAGCCGCTGGCCTACAACAAGGATAATCAGGAAGATAAAGAGCCGCTGTTTGACGCGGTGGATACGGTGCGCGACTGCTTGAAAGCGTTCGCGGATATGGTGCCTGCCATTGAGCCGAAAAAAGACAGCATGTATGAAGCGGCGCGGCGTGGGTTCTCTACCGCCACCGACCTTGCCGACTATCTGGTCCGTAAAGGCGTTGCCTTCCGCGATGCCCATGAAATCGTCGGCCAGTCGGTTGCTTACGGCCTGAAAACCCAAAAAGATCTCTCGGAAATGAGTCTGGAAGAGCTTCAACAGTTCTCCTCTATCATCGAGCAGGATGTTTTTGACGTACTGACGCTGGAAGGCTCGGTGGCCGCGCGTAATCACATTGGCGGGACGGCGCCCAATCAGGTGCGTGCCGCAGCACAGCGTGCCCGCGAGGCGCTCTCGTTACTGCAGGGTCAGGCATGAAAACATTAGCGCTTATCGCGATCATCGCTTTATTCGTCGCGGGTTGCGGTCAGAAGGGACCGCTCTACCTGCCCGACGATAACTCACCCGATAACGGTGTGGCCGAACAGGCTGGGTAAGCGGCTGCAGGAGAGACGACATTATGGATCATTTTAACTACCGCGACGGCGTGCTTTACGCCGAAGATGTGCCGCTTTCGCAGATTGCCGCAGAGCACGGCACGCCCTGTTACGTTTATTCCAAGGCAACATTTGAGCGCCACTTTCGCGCTTACACCGAAGCGCTTGGCGGTCACCCGCATTTGATCTGCTACGCCGTTAAAGCCAACTCTAACCTGGCGGTGCTGGGCCTGCTTGCAAGGCTAGGCGCCGGGTTTGATATTGTCTCCATTGGTGAGCTTGAGCGCGTGCTGGCAGCCGGAGGAGACCCTGAAAAAGTGGTGTTCTCAGGTGTTGCCAAGCAGCCCCACGAAATGGCCCGTGCGCTTGAAGTCGGCATCAAGTGCTTCAACGTTGAATCTCGCCCTGAGCTGGAGCGCTTAAACGCTGTAGCGGGGGAACTGGGTAACGTTGCCCCGGTTTCGCTGCGCGTTAATCCGGACGTGGACGCGGGCACTCATCCGTATATTTCCACCGGGCTCAAGGACAACAAGTTTGGCATCGCGGTCGATGACGCGCTTGAGGTTTACGAGCTGGCGGCCAGCCTGCCGAATCTTGAGGTGAAGGGGCTGGATTGCCATATTGGTTCGCAGTTGACCGAAACCGCTCCGTTTTTGGACGCGCTGGATCGACTATTGATGCTGATGGAGCGCCTGCGCGAACGGGGTATCGAGATTGATCATTTGGATCTAGGCGGCGGTTTGGGCGTGCCTTACCGGGATGAAACGCCCCCGCAGCCGTTTGATTACGCAAGCCAGCTGTTGGCTCGCCTGTCGCGCTGGGAAGGCGGCGAAAATCTGACGCTGCTGTTTGAACCAGGCCGCTCTATTGCCGCCAATGCAGGCGTCATGCTGACGCGGGTTGAATTCCTGAAGCCCGGCGAAACCAAGAACTTCGCCATTGTTGATGCGGCCATGAACGACCTGATTCGCCCGGCGCTGTATCAGGCGTGGCAGGCTATCGTGCCGGTGGACACTCGTGAAACTCGCCCAAGTGCGGTGTATGACGTGGTCGGCCCGGTGTGCGAAACCGGCGACTTTCTGGGTAAAGAGCGTGAGCTTGCGATTGCCGAAGGCGATCTTCTGGCGGTGCGTTCAGCAGGTGCTTACGGCTTTGTTATGGCGTCCAACTACAACAGCCGTCCGCGTCCGGCCGAGCTAATGGTCGATGGCGATACGTGCCACGTGGTACGGCGCCGTGAAACGGTCGAAAGCCTTTGGGCGGGCGAAGCGCTGCTGCCTGAAGGAGCGCGCTAATGCTTCTGCATTTCACCAAAATGCACGGCCTGGGCAACGACTTTATGGTCGTTGACCTGGTAACCCAGCGTGCCCGGCTGCGTGAGGAGCATATCCAACAGCTGGCTGATCGTCGCTTTGGGATTGGTTTTGATCAGTTGCTGGTGGTTGAGCCGCCCCGCAACCCCGAGATGGACTTCCGCTACCGTATTTTCAATGCCGACGGAAGTGAAGTGGAGAACTGTGGCAACGGCGCTCGCTGCTTTGCGCGCTTTGTGCGCGACCAGCGCTTGACCCACAAACATGAGATTCACGTAGAAACAGCCGGTGGCCCGCTGGTTTTGCACGTACAGCACGATGGCCTTGTGCGTGTCGATATGGGGCGGCCGCGCTTTAGCCCGGCAGCACTGCCCTTTGAAGCCCCAGGCGACCAACCATTACACGAACTTGAGGTCGACGGTGAAACGCTTCACATTGGTGTGGTATCCATGGGTAATCCCCACGCGGTATTGCAGGTGGAAAGCGTTGAGCGCGCCCAGGTTGAGCGTTTTGGGCCGTTGATGGAAGCGCACCCTCGCTTCCCCAAGCGTGTTAACGTGGGCTTTATGCAGGTTCTTTCGGCTAACCAGATTCGTCTGCGGGTATTTGAGCGGGGCAGTGGCGAAACGCTTGCTTGTGGTACCGGTGCGTGCGCCGCTGTTGCTAGCGGAATCCGCCAGGGCATCCTGAAAAGCCCGGTGAGCGTTCACCTGCCCGGCGGCGAGCTGACGATCGAGTGGCCCGACCCGGAAGCGTCGCTGATCATGGTCGGCCCGGCTACACGCGTTTTTGATGGTCGCGTAGCACTTAATTGATAGTGACGCGTAACGGATACAAGGAGAACGGTGATGTCTCAAGCCCCTGAACCGCGCAAGACGCTCGATCCAGACCAGGTAGCATTTTGGCTTGCCCGGCATCCCGATTTTTTTGTAGGCCGTGAAGGGTTGTTGCAGCAGCTTAAAGTGCCGCACCCGCATATTGATGGTGCGGTATCGCTGCTTGAGAGGCTGGTGCTGGACTTGCGTCAGCGGGCGGAGAAGGCCGAAGATCGCCTGGAGCACTTACTGGAAACTGCTCGGCACAACGAAGCTCAGTATCGGCGCCTACGGGAAACCCTGATGGCGCTGGTCGAAGCGGATAGCCGTGACGCCTTAGCGCAAGCTCTGGCGACTCAGCTTAACGAGCGATTTGATACGCCCGCGATGGCACTTTGGTGCCCGGCGTCGTTAAGCGATAGCGAACCCACCATGCCCCAGCCTCCGCGCCATGTGCTGGACCAGCACGCCAGTACACGTTTGGCCGCGTTACTGGACGGTAAAACCAGCCGCTGTGCCAAGTTAAGCGTTAGCGATTGGAAGTGCCTATTGCCGCATACTAAAGCGCCACGTAAAGCGGGCTCCTGCGCTATCTCGCGCCTCTCGGCGGGCGAGTCGCTGGGATACCTGCTACTGGCAAGCCCCAACCCTGACTGCTATCGCGCCAGCATGGATACGCTGTTTACCGAGTATCTTGGGGATATCGTGGCACGGCTTTTAATTCGCTTGGAAACGTATGGCTGAGTCGCTTCTTGCCGCAGCGGTGGCACGCTATATCGGCGCGCTAGGCCAACATGCAAGCCCGGCAACCGTCGCCGCCTATCAGCAGGATTTAAGCGCCCTGTGCCGGTTTGCCGAGCAGCGCGAAATACAGGACCCAGCGCTGCTGGATACGGCGCTGCTGCGCACTTTTCTAGGCACAGAGCGCAGCCGCGGGCTTGGCGCACGCAGCCTTGCACGGCGCCGAGCGGCACTTTCGCGCTTTGCCGATGACCTGGTCAAGCAGGGGATTCTTGCCGATAACCCGGTCGCGCTACTGCGCACGCCTAAGCAACCCAGCCACCTGCCGCGCCCGGTCGATGTGGATGCATTGGCCCATTTTCTGGATAGCCCGCATGATGGTTCGCCCCTGGCCGTACGCGACCAGGCCATGTTGGAGCTTTTTTACTCCAGTGGTTTGCGCCTGGCAGAACTTGCCGCGCTGGACCTTCACGATCTGCAGACCAGCCGCGTACGTGTGATAGGCAAAGGCAGTAAACCACGCCAGGTGCCTGTCGGGCAGCGCGCCCAGCACACCCTGGCGGAGTGGATTGCCTGCCGGGCAACTATGGCACCTGAGGGTGAAACGGCGCTTTTTGTGGGCCAGCGTGGGGCGCGGCTGGGGCATCGAGCCATTCAAAAACGTCTTGCCCAACTCTCTGTTAGCCGGGGCTTGCCCGAGCACTTGCATCCTCACCGCTTGCGTCACTCGTTTGCCAGCCATTTGCTTGAATCAAGCCAGGATCTGCGTGCGGTTCAGGAGCTGTTAGGCCACGCAAACCTCTCCACCACCCAAGTATATACTCGGCTCGACTGGCAGCATTTGGCGACCAGCTATGACGCCGCCCACCCACGCGCCAAGCGCCGCCCTTCTGGAAACACACCATGACCGCACTAGCAGCTATCACGTTTGATTTAGACGATACGCTTTGGGATAACCAGGGCGTGATGCTACGCACGGAGGAGGGGCATTACGGCTGGTTACTTGAGGCGCTGAGTATCTGGCGCGCAACGCGTCAAGAGGCGCCGCTGTCGCTGGATTATGAGGCGGGCGTGGAGGACTATTTACAGCGCCGCCAGCAGTTCGCTAAAGATGTGCCCGAGCGGCGCGGCGACTTTACCTGGCTACGCCTGCGCGCTCTGGAGGCGCAGTTGGAAGCCGAGGGCCTGCCCCGGAGTGCGGCCATTTTGTGGGCGGCAGCGGCCATGAACGAGTTTCATCGCCTGCGTATCCAGGTTTCTCCGCATCCGGAAGCGGCGGGCCTGCTTTCCGCGTTAGGCGAGCGCTACCAGTTGGCGGCCATTACCAACGGCAATATTCATTTAAAGCGTCAGCCGTTGGCGGCGTATTTTCCGGTGGCGATTGCTGCAGGCGAGCTTCTGGCGCCCAAGCCGGAACACACGCCCTTTCTAACGGCGCTTTCAAGGCTTAATGTCACGCCCGAGTGCGCGATGCACGTCGGCGACTCGTGGGAAGAGGATATTTTACCGGCTCAGCAACTGGGCATGCACGCGGTGTGGGTCTCAAGCGACCAGAGCCAGGCGCTGCCGCCCAGGGTACACCGCATCGCACATATTAAAGAGCTGCCGGGTATATTGGATAAGCTGGACGGTTCAGTGGCCTGAGGTGTCTTCCGGTGGCGTATGCAACCACTGGTCAAGCTTTTGCGAAAGTGTATCGACGCCCTGGCGCTTGAGCGATGAGAAAAGCTGAACTGACACCAGGTCTTCCCACTCTTTTAAGCGAGAACGGACTTTTTGCAGCGAGGCACTTGCCGGGCCTTTTTTCAGCTTGTCGGCCTTGGTTAGCAGGATATGTACCGGCATATTGCGCTGGTCGGCGAAGCTCAGCATCATCTGGTCAAACTCGCTCAGCGGGTGGCGAACGTCCATCAGCAGCACCAGCCCGCGCAGGCTAAACCGGCCCCGCAGGTAGTCAGACAAATGCTGCTGCCACTCGATTTTGACGGCTTCTGGCACTTTCGCATAACCGTAGCCTGGAAGGTCAACCAGACGCCGCGCCTCGTCGTTCATGACGCTGAAAAAGTTGATCAGCTGCGTGCGCCCTGGCGTGCGCGAAGTGCGGGCGAGGCCGTTCTGTTGCGTGAGCGCGTTGATAGCGCTCGATTTGCCCGCGTTAGAGCGTCCTGCAAACGCCACTTCCGCACCCGTATCGTCAGGGCAGGTAGCCAGTGTTGGGGCGCTGATAACAAATTTGGCGGTAGGGTAGTTCAACCGAGCGACGGGGCTATCTTGAGGGGTGGACATGGAATGAATCCTGAAAATCGAACCTATAAAACAGTCTGCGTTAACCACGCGTATAATGACATGGCACGCCGCACTGCGACGAATTACCCCGTCAGTCAGGTCAAGCATTGTGCTAAAAAGCGGTGATACCTGTGACCTGGGGCGTTAGTGTACCACTGGGCTTAAGCCAACAGCGACTAATCGGTAGGTTGAGCACCCTATTTGACATGCCAGATAGCGCCCACCGTTATGAATAGCGTAGCCCTTGAATCGCATAGTGAGTCGTTATTAGAACCGTCCTTAGAGTCATCATGAGCGTCGTTATGAACGTCTTTACGAAAATCTTTACGAACATCTGTGTGAAAGCAGCGCTGGCAAGCTTGGCGGCTGCTTTAAGTGCCCCCGTTATCGTTTCTGCGCAGCCTGCTGACCCGCAAGCAACGGATATCACCGCCGGTCAACAGCGCGCGCAAACGTGTGCGGCTTGTCATGGGCAAACGGGCATCAGTCCGGCCAGTGCATTTCCGCATTTAGCGGGGCAGCAAGCCTCTTACCTGGCCAAACAGATTAGAGATATTCGTGATGGCGAGCGGGTGGTTGTGCAAATGACAGGCATGGTTGACGACTTTTCTGACCAGGATGCGTGGAACGTTGCCGCCTATTATGCAGCCCAGGAGGCTAATCTGGGCCATGCCAATGCGGAAGACGAGGCGCTATTGGCACGCGGAGAAGAGATTTATCGTGCAGGGGTGCGCTCGCGTGGTGTGCCTGCCTGCAGCGCATGCCATACGCCCACGGGTGGCGGTGTTGGCAGCGCCGTTTACCCGGCGATTGCTGGTCAGTACCCCGCCTATACGATGACGGCGTTACACGCGTTTGCTAGCGGTGAACGAACGAACGACCCAAGCGGTAGCATGCACGATATTGCGACTCGGCTAAGCGAGGAGGATATGCAGGCCGTGGCTAACTACCTCTTTGGTTTACACTAAGTGGTATCCTGAAAATGAATGCTCTTTCCTATCGGTGAGGGAACCTGATAGCGTTAGAGATAGTCCTATCTTCGCTTATCCCTTGGAGAATTGTCGCATGTTCAAAACGTTATTGGTTGCCCTGACCGGTTTAGGCCTTTCAGCATCTGTCAGCGCTCAGGAATTGGTAGAAGGTAAAGACTATACGCTGCTTGATTCACCGGTCGCGACTCAGGTCGATGAGGATCACATCGAAGTGACCGAAGTGTTCTGGTTCGGCTGCCCTCACTGCAACCGCCTTCAAGCACCCATCACTGAATGGTACGAAACACTAGATGATGACGTAAGTATTGTGCATATGCCCGCTGTCATGGGCGGAAACTCCAATGTTCACGCGACGGCTTTTTATGCTGCCGAGTCGCTAGGCATTGAAGACGATTTGCATGCTGATTTCTTTACGGCGATTCACCAGGATGACCGCGCGTTAACGGATGCGGACGATATTGCCGACTTTTTTGCCGATTATGGTGTCAGTGAAGAAGATGCCAAAAAATCCTTAACTTCGTTTGGCGTACGCAGCGAAGTTAACAACGCCCACGGTCGTATTCGTGAAATGCGCTTGATGGGTGTGCCCGCGCTGGTGGTTGATGGCCGTTACGTTATTACCCCCAGCACCGCAGGCAGCCTTGAGAATATGCCGCAAGTGGCAGAAGCACTCATCGAGCGCGTGCGTACTGAGCGCGCGCAGTAAGGTGTAAGGGCATGGGGTGATAAGCAGATGGTCAATCTGACAACAGTGAATCAGCCGGGCAAGTTATCGTCTCTGCTAGAAACGGGGCACCTTCGCTTGCTGACGTTTAATTTGCAGGTGGGCATCCAAACGTCTGCTTATCATCACTACTTTACCCGCAGTTGGCAGCACTTCTTGCCGAACCCTCAGCGCGTTAAACGTCTGGATATTATGGGCGATGTGTTGAGCCAGTTTGATGTGGTGGGGCTTCAGGAGGCCGATGGCGGCAGTTTTCGCTCCAGTCGTATCAATCAGGTGGAGTACCTGGCCGCTCAGGCCGGGTTTCCGCATCACTTTAAACAGTTAAACCGTAATCTGGGGCGTATCGCCCAGCACAGTAACGGCCTGCTTTCGCGTCTGACACCTACGAAGATTGAAGAGCACCGTTTGCCCGGTACGTTACCTGGTCGCGGGGCCATTCACGTACGTTTTGGTAACGGGCCGGATGCGTTACATATTTTTATTGCTCACTTGGCGCTTAGCCAGCGTGGGCGTGGGCGTCAGCTTGACTACTTGAGTGAAATTATTGAGCCGCTACATCACGTGGTGGTGATGGGCGATCTCAACTGCACGCCGGATCAGTTGCACGCCCATCAGCGGTTTAGTGCCTCGCTGCCGCTTCATCCGGTTAAACCGCTATTGAGCTATCCCTCGTGGCAGCCACGACGTGCGCTGGACCATATTCTGCTCTCGCAAACGCTGGAGGCCGCTGAGGTGCGGGTAATGGATCATCTGTTCTCTGATCACCTGCCTATTGCCGTTGATCTACCGTTACCTAACGCCTGTCTATTGGCGATTGAAAACGCCAACTAACGCTTAAGGCCGTCAAACGGGCGAATATGTGCGTTTTAAGCCGCTTTAACCGGTAGATAATTGCCTGTTTAGGGATGACGTTCGGCCTGGAATCAGCGATGATTCCAGGCCGTTTCTTTGTGTAGGACATTTAACATGCACGCCAATGCTCATGAGCCGCGGTTGCTCCGCTGGCTCGACTGCGTGACGGAGAGAGTTGGCCGGGCCATTGCCTGGCTGGTTGTGATCATGATGCTGGTTCAGTTCGCCATCGTTGTCATGCGTTACGCCTTCGGTATGAACAGTATTGTGATGGAAGAGTCGGTAATGTATATGCATGCCGCCGTATTTATGCTGTGCGCTGGCTGGACGCTGCGTCACGAGGGCCATGTGCGGGTGGATATCTTTTATCGGCGCATGTCCGACCGCGGCCGTGCCTGGATCGATCTTCTCGGTACGCTGTTTTTACTGATCCCGGTGATGCTATTTATTGCGATCACGAGCTTTCACTACGTTTACAGCAGCTGGTCGATCATGGAACGCTCCGCCAATGGCGGTATTCCTGCCGTCTTTCTACTCAAGTCAATGATCCTGGCGATGGTGGCGCTGATGCTTCTCCAGGCGGTAGCCCAGTTAATCCGCAAAATATTGATCATTCGCGGCAAACTGCCTGCGCCTATTTCTGAGCATGAGGAGATCATCTAGTGCTGGCGACTCTATTGGAAGGTATGCCGCTGATACTATTCGCCACGGTTTGCGTTGTTTTAATGCTGGGGTATCCGGTGGCGCTGTCGCTGGCGGGCACTGCGCTGGCATTTGCCGGGTTGGGATGGTTGCTTCAGTCGATGGGCGTTGCGGTGCCGTTTGAAGCGCGCTGGATGAACTCCATGCCCAACCGAATTTACGGCATCATGACCAATAGCACCCTGCTGGCGGTGCCTTTATTTGTGCTGATGGGTGTGCTGCTTGAGAAGTCCAAGGTCGCTGAAACACTGTTAGACGCGATGACCATGGCGTTTGGCGCTCTACGTGGGGGGCTGGGCATTGCCGTGGTCTTGGTCGGTATGCTGCTGGCCGCGTCTACCGGTATTGTAGGGGCTACTGTGGTCACCATGGGCCTGCTCTCGCTACCTACGATGCTAAAGCGTGGCTACTCGCCAGCGCTTGCGACCGGCACTATTTGTGCGACCGGAACGCTTGGTCAGATTATTCCACCGTCCATTGCGCTGGTGTTACTGGGCGACGTGCTCAACAATGCCTACCAACAGGCCCAGCTTGCCATGGGCGCCTGGAGCCCGAAAACGCTTTCCGTAGGGGATCTGTTTGTTGGCGCACTGGTGCCCGGCCTGATACTGGTGGTCGCATATATTATCTACTTACTGATGGTGGCGTGGCTTAAGCCGGGCGCCGCTCCTGCCGCTGATCGTCAGGCGTTGATGCAAGAGCTTGGGCATACCGGCAGTATCTGGCCGCTACTCATAAAAGGGCTTTTACCCCCGGTACTGCTGATCGTTGCCGTGCTGGGGTCTATTTTGGGCGGCATTGCGACGCCCACCGAGGCATCCGCCGTGGGCGCGTTTGGTGCCTTGCTGCTGGCCGCTTTTAATCGCCAACTGAGTGTTCCCATGCTGCGCGAGGTGGTGTACTCCACCGCTAAAGTCACCAGCATGGTGTTTTTAATCCTGATTGGGGCGGCGCTGTTTTCGCTGGTTTTCCGTGCCTTCGGCGGTGAAGAACTGGTGACCCACCTGTTTGAAGCGATGCCGGGGGGCGTTGTAGGCGCCACGATCGTGGTCATGCTGGTGATCTTCCTGCTTGGGTTTATCCTCGACTTTATCGAAATTACCTTTGTTGTGGTGCCGATTGTCGGCCCGGTTCTGCTGGCCATGGGCGTTGACCCCATTTGGCTAGGTATTATGATCGCCGTTAACCTGCAAACCTCGTTTTTAACGCCGCCGTTTGGGTTTGCGCTCTTTTACCTGCGGGGCGTAACGCCACAAAGTGTGCCGACCTCCGCCATCTACCGAGGCGTCATTCCGTTTATTCTTTTGCAACTGGGAATGCTATTGGCGCTGGCGCTGTTCCCCGAGCTTGCCACGTGGCTACCGTCGGTTATTTAGGAAACCCCATGACACGAAACGTAAATGTACTGACGATTGCAGGCTCTGATCCCTCCGGTGGCGCAGGGCTGCAGGGTGATTTAAAGACGTTCTCGGCGCTGGGCGTCTATGGCACCAATGTGATTACGGCGGTGATTGCGCAAAATACTTGCGGCGTTTCCTCGGTCTATCCGGTATCCCCCCAGGCGATCCGTGAGCAGTTGGAAACCCTGTTGGACGATGTGGAGCTGGATGCCGTCAAGATTGGCATGGTCGCAAGCCAGGATGTCGCTGACGTGATTGCTGATGTACTGCGCAAGCGCCGCCCACGCTGGATCGTGCTTGATCCGGTGATGGTCGCCAAAAGTGGCGATATTTTGGTAGACGATGTGGGGATTCGGGCGGTACGCGACATTCTGGTACCGCTGGCCGATGTGATCACACCTAACCTGCCAGAAGCCGCCGTGCTGCTGGATACCGCCTCACCTACGAGCCTGGACGCCATGGAAGCCATGTTGCCAGGCTTGGCCCAGCTGGGCGCGCCTTATGTCGTGTTAAAGGGGGGGCATTTGCGTGGCGAGACATGCCCTGACTTGCTGGCAACGCCGGATGGTCACGAGTGGCTACCTGCGTCACGTATCCAAACAGAGAACTTACACGGCACCGGCTGCGCCTTGTCATCCGCTATTGCGGCCTGCCTGGCAAAGCTGCCCATGGATGCGCCTGCCCAGGCCCCCGCTGCGGCTATTAGCGATGCTAAACGGTGGCTGCATGCTGCTCTTGAGGCCAGCGTTCAACTAAGCGTTGGCAAAGGGCGCGGGCCGGTGCACCATTTTCATGCCTGGTGGTAACGCGCTACACGCTAAAATGAATCGTTAGCTTGCGGGATATGGCTTCGCCCACCATGCTGAAGGGTGTCTGTGAAACGACTGCCTGGATGCTTGTCTGAGGAGCGTTATGCCATGACCCGCACGTTTGTGTTTGCCACTGACCTCTCTGCTGAAAATCGCGCTGGCTTTGCGCGCGCCTTGCGCCTTGCTTATACGCACAACGCCCATCTGGATGTTCTGCATGTGCTGGACCCCCATCTGCCGCATCGGCTACTGCAAGCAGTAGAGCATGCGATCAATGAAGATATTGGCGCCACGTTGACCGATATTCGTGAAGACTACGCGCTGGAAGCCCCCAAGACCGTGGTGCAAACCGTTACCGGCGAACCCCATGTTGAAATTGCACGCAAGGCCCATGAAGAGCAGGCCAGGTTGATTGTATTGGGGATGCACCGCAAGCGTGGCCAGAAAGCGCTGTTGGCGGGCACCACGCTAATGCGCGTCGTACGCAATGCGCCGTGTCCTGTGGTGATTACCCAGTACACGCCCACCCAGCCCTGGCAGCATATTGTGATACCCGTTGATGCCTGTTTGAGCGCTCGCCGCATGCTAAAACAGACGCTAAGCCACTTTCCCGATGCAAAACTAACACTGCTGCATGCCTGGACAGTGCCCGGTGAAGAGGCACTGGGTTCTGAGGTCACTTTTGCTCAGTGGCGTGAGCAGGAAGTGGCGCACCTGCGGGAGGCATTAAAACACCAGATTGATGAACTGGTGCGCGAGCTCGACGATGCCCCCGATATTGAGCTGGTGCTTGAACCCGGCACGCCGTGCGAGGTGACCCAGGACTATATCAGGTACCATTCGCCTGACCTGGCGGTGATGAGTAGCCGTAGCCAGCCTTTTCACTCCAGCCAGCTAACGCAAGCGCTGCTCAGCGAACCCCACTGCGATCTGATGTTATGCCGCGCCTGGTGACGTGAATAGGTACACTAGGCGCTGATATCGTCAGGAGAAGTGCAAGTGAAAGTACTGATACAGCGTGTGAGCCAGGCAAGCGTCAGTGTCGAGGGGCAAGCGGTGGGTGCTATTGAGCAAGGGTTATTGGCACTGGTGGGTGTTGAGAAGGGCGACACTGACGCCGCCGTTGAGAAAATACTTCACCGACTTTTGCACTACCGTGTCTTTAGCGACGCCGAAGGCAAAATGAACCTCAATCTTCAGCAGGTAGACGGTGGCTTGCTGCTGGTATCGCAGTTTACCCTGGCCGCTGAAACCCATAAGGGCCTGCGCCCGGGCTTTTCCAGCGCCGCTCCCCCTGCCGAAGGTGAACGGCTGTTTAATGCGCTGGTCAGCCAGGCCCAGTCGGCCTGGCCGAAGGTGGCCACCGGCCAGTTCGGCGCCGATATGCAGGTGGCGCTGGTTAACGATGGCCCGGTGACGTTCCTGCTGGAAAGCTAGCTATTTGGTTTCGCAGAGTACAAACATCCTGGCACTAAGCGTTTTCACTGGCCAACAGCTCAGCTTCCATGGCTTCCAGCGACTCTTCCGCTGCTAGCCACTGCTGCTCGGAACTGTCCAGGCGGGCCTTGATGGTGGCTTGCTGGGCCAGCGCATCGGTAAGCTCGGCCTTGCGGCTGCTGTCGGTATAAAGCTCGGGGTCGGCCAGCACAGACTCTACGTCTTCCAGTTCGGCCTGGGCTTTTTCCATGGCTTTTTCAGCCTGGTCGCGCTCTTTTTTCAGCGGACGCAGCTTTTCACGCAGCTCGGCAGCGGCCTTACGGGCTGCCTTGCGCGCGTCGCGGCTATCCCCGCTGGGTTGCTGGTTCTGACGTTCGTTTTTCTCGCTGCGCGAGTCGCGGCGGCTCTCCTCAAGGCGTGCCTTCAACCAGGCGCGATAATCCTCAAGGTCGCCATCAAACGGCTCTACACGGTTGTCCGCCACGCACCAGAACTCATCGACCGTAGCACGCAGCAGGTGGCGGTCGTGGGATACCAGAATCACCGTGCCTTCAAAACCGGCCAGCGCCTCGGTAAGCGCTTCGCGCATTTCCAGATCCAGGTGGTTGGTGGGCTCATCCAGCAGCAGCAAGTTGGGCTTTTGCCAGGCGACCAGCGCCAGTGCCAAACGCGCTTTTTCACCGCCTGAGAAAGTAGCCACTTTGCCAAAGGCGTCATCGCCTTTAAAACCAAAGCCGCCCAGAAAGTTGCGAATCTCCTGGTCGCTGGCTCTAGGTGAAAGGCGCTGGACATGCACAAAAGGGGTAGAGGTGACATCTAGCCCTTCCAACTGGTGCTGGGCAAAGTAGCCAATCGCCAAGTGCTCACCGGGAACGCGCTTGCCGTTTAGCAGCTCAAGCTCGCCGGTCAAGGACTTGATCAGCGTTGATTTACCCGCACCGTTAGGCCCCAGCAGGCCAATACGGCTGCCCGGCAGCAGCGTAATATTGACCTTGTCGAGCTGAACGGTGTCACGCTCTTTACCCTGATAGCCCAGCTGGGCCTGATCAAGTACCAGCAGCGGGTGCGAGGTTTTATCGGCGGCCGGTAGCGTGAAGTGAAAGGGCGAATCGACGTGGGCGATGGCAATATCTTCCATACGCTCCAGCATTTTTACCCGGCTTTGCGCCTGCTTCGCTTTGGTTGCCTGAGCTTTGAAGCGTGCAATAAAGCGCTCAATCTCTTCGCGGCGGGCCTGCTGCTTGGCGGCTTCGGCTTGTTGCAGGGCTAGCTTCTCGGCTCGCGTTCGCTCAAAGAGAGAGTAGTTGCCCCGATAAAGCTCAAGCGTCTGGTGGTACATGTGCACAATGTGGTCACATACTGCATCCAGAAAATCGCGGTCGTGGGAAATCAGCAGCAGGGTGCCTGGGTAGCGGCTTAGCCACTGCTCCAGCCACAGCAGCGCGTCGAGGTCCAGGTGGTTGGTGGGCTCATCCAGCAGCAATAAGTCAGAGGGCATAAACAGCGTACGCGCCAGGTTAACGCGCATTCGCCAGCCGCCTGAAAAGTCGGAAAGCGGACGGGAAAGATCTGGCTGGAAAAAGCCAAGCCCAACCAGTAACTGGGCGGCGCGAGACTCTGCACGGTAGCCATCCAGGGTTTCGATTAGCCCGTGAAGCTCGGCTTCGCGGTGCGCTTCGCCCGCCTCCTGGGCGGCGAGCAGTTCGGCTTCAGCTTGGCGCAGGGCCTTATCGCCATCCAGCACATATTCGATAATTGGCCGATCAAGCGCTTCAACTTCCTGGGCCATATGTGCGATGCGTTGCCCACCGCTCATTTCAACATCGCCCTGGTCGGGGCCTAATTCACCCAGCAGGAGCTTGAAAAGGCTCGATTTACCAGCGCCGTTTGCCCCGATAATACCCGCCTTGATACCGTCGTGCAGGGTCAAGTCGGCGTTCTCGAGTAGCGTTTGCGTGCCGCGTTGCAGGGCGACTTGGCGCAGTGCGATCATGCTCTCTCCCAATGAAAAGTGGGTAAACCAATGCTCGATTCTAACCGATTGCGCCGCCTGGAGCAGATGCCATTATGGGATTTTGCCCTCTCGTTTTATAAAGCCCCCGGCGTTGAAGACGCCTGCCTGACGCTACAGGACACATTAGGCGTCGATGTGTGCGAGCTGTTATTTCACGGCTGGCTGTTTGTGAATGGGCTTGAAGCACGCCCAGAAGCGCTGGCGCCACAGCGTGAGCGGCGTCAGCTATGGCAGCGTGAGACCACAGAAGTGCTGCGTCATTTACGCCGCACGTTAAAGCCCCAGGCACGACACAGCGCCTCTGTTTCCGCTCTGCGTAAAACGATTCAGCAGGCTGAGCTGCAGGCCGAACGTGAAAACCTTCAACGTTGGCAAAGGTGGGCGATCGAAAATTCTGACAGCGACCAGCGATTAACAAACTGCGCGTTGTTTTCGAACGATAGCGAGAAATGGCTGCAAGATAAGCTGTTTTTTGCCGAACTTGACAAAGGTTGTCAGGGTGAGCCAAGCGCGCGCGAAAGCGTGGTTAACGCTTGGCAAACCCTGGCAGCCCGGCTTGACCACTTCGAGTCACCGCGCTAGCCTGAAAATAAGCTGCTTTTGAATAATCTTTCGTTATGCGTCCGCTGACCCACAGCAATGGATAACGTTTTTGCGTGTCAGCGAATGTTAAAAAGCGAATGTAAAAAAACAAAGGCAGAATTTTTGCGCACTCGTACGGCGCGCTTACCACTGCAAGGGGAACATCGCATGAAGGCAAGCAAGTTAGTAACGACGGCTAGCGTTGGCGCACTGTTGCTGGGCATGACCGCGGCTGCCCAGGCAGACAACTGGCGCTACGCTCACGAAGAGTACGAAGGTGATGTACAGGATGTGTTCGCCTACGCATTCAAAGAGTATATCGAAGATAATTCCGACCACACCGTTCAGGTTTATCGCTTTGGCGAACTGGGCGAGTCTGACGACATCATGGAGCAGACTCAAAACGGCATTCTCCAGTTTGTTAACCAGTCACCGGGCTTTACCGGCGCGCTGATTCCAGAAGCTCAGATTTTCTTTATTCCTTACCTTCTGCCTACCGATCAAGATACGGTGCTAACGTTCTTCGACGAAAGCGAAGCGATTAACGAGATGTTCCCCGAGCTTTACGCTGAGCAGGGGCTTGAACTTCTTAAGATGTACCCAGAAGGCGAAATGGTGATTACCACCGATGAGCCGGTCAGCTCGCCCGAGGATCTGCAGAACAAGAAAATCCGTACCATGACCAACCCGCTGTTGTCAGAAACCTACAGCGCGTTTGGTGCAACACCCACTCCGCTGCCGTGGGGTGAAGTGTACGGTGGTCTGCAAACCGGGATTCTTGACGGCCAGGAAAACCCGATCTTCTGGATCGAGTCGGGCGGTCTCTATGAAGTCTCTCCGCACCTGACGTTTACCGGCCATGGCTGGTTCACCACCGCCATGATGGCGAACCAGGACTTCTATTCAGATCTTTCTGAAGAAGACCAGCAGCTGGTTCAAGATGCCTCTGAAGCTGCTTATGACCAAACCATGGAGCACATCCAGGGCTTGGCCGACGAAGCGCTGGAGAAAATCCAGGCGGCTTCTAGCGATGTGACCGTTACGCGTCTGAACGAAGAGCAGATTCAGATGTTCCGTGAACGGGCGCCACAAGTGGAAGAAGCCTTCCTCGAAATGACGGGTGAGGGTGGCGCTGAACTGCTGGAGCAGTTCAAAGCCGACCTGGAAGCCACAAACCCGTAATGTTGAGTTGCCGTTTAAGGCAGAAAGGGTGACTCATATCAGGGGCAGCCACGGCTGCCCCTTTTCTATTGTTTATCGATACCTTTAAGGGGAGCAACGTTGGTGGATAGTAGCCCCATACAAAAGGCGAAAAGCTTGAGTACCCCCTACGCTAAACGTATGTCGGTACTGCTCTCTCACCCTTCAACTTTGAACGTGGAATAACCTTGATGACTAGCATGTTATTGGCCGTTGCTAGCCATCGTCATGCCGCTAAACATGCCGTTAAAAAGGAGTCCGGCCATGACCGATGAAGAATCCGAAAAGAGCTATCATTCTGGTTTACCCGGCGTGTTGGGAGTGATCGACACTGCAATTAGCAAAATCGAGTCAGTGATATTGGCGCTAGGGGTTTTGCTAATGGCGCTGAATACGGTCACCAATGTGATTGCCCGCTTTGTATTTGGCAATAGCATCATGTTCTCCGGTGAATTAAACCGCATTTTGATCATCATGATTACGTTTGCTGGTATTGGCTATGCGGCGCGCCATGGGCGTCATATACGCATGTCGGCAATTTACGACGCTTTACCGGTGGGTGGGCGTAAAGCGTTGATGATCTGCATTTCGCTCGTCACCTCTTTCATTATGTTCTTCCTGTTTTACTACTCGATCGTTTATATCCTCGACTTGTATAGCAAAGGACGCGTGCTGCCTTCGTTAAGTTTGCCGGTCTGGATAATTTACCTATGGGTGCCGATGGGCTTTTTCATCACGGGTATTCAGTACCTGCTAACCGCCATTAAAAACCTCACGAGTCGGGATGTGTATCTCTCAACGGGTGTGGTCGATGGTTATAAAGATACCGAAACTGAAGTTTGACGCAGGGCATCGTATCCTGAGGAAAGAGCTATGACGACAATAATGATAGTCACCATGATTGCCCTGCTACTGCTGGGCTTTCCCATGATGGTGCCGCTCATTGCAGCGGCGATCATCGGTTTTTACATGATGTTTAACGGCTTCGGCCAGATGGATACGCTGATTCAGCAAATGATGGCAGGCATACGGCCAGCCTCACTGATCGCGGTACCCATGTTTATTTTAGCGGCCGATATTATGACCCGCGGCCAATCGGCTAACCGTTTGATCGCGATGGTAATGTCGTTTATCGGCCATATTAAGGGCGGGCTTGCGGTCAGTACCGCGGCCTCTTGTACGTTGTTTGGCGCTGTTTCAGGTTCAACCCAAGCAACCGTGGTCGCGGTGGGTTCGCCGTTGCGGCCCAAAATGCTTAAAGCCGGCTACTCCGACTCCTTTACGCTGGCGCTGATTATTAATGCCAGCGATATCGCTTTTTTGATTCCGCCGAGTATTGGCATGATTATCTACGGGGTCGTGTCGGGCACATCGATTGGTGAGCTGTTTATCGCCGGTATTGGCCCCGGTCTTCTGATTCTGTTGATGTTTTCAGCCTACTGTATTACCTACGCCATCGTTAAGGATGTACCGACTGAGGCGAAAGCCAACTGGAGAGAGCGTGGCGTTGCGGTTCAAAAAGCGCTCTGGCCGTTGGGTTTCCCGGTTATTATTGTCGGTGGTATTTATGGCGGTATTTTTAGCCCTACGGAGGCTGCCGCAGCGTGTGTGCTGTATGCGGTGCTGCTGGAATTTGTGGTGTTTCGGTCCCTCAAAATGGCCGATATCTACACGATTGCCAAATCTACCGGCTTGATTACCGCTGTGGTGTTTATCCTGGTAGCAGTCGGTAATAGCTTCTCCTGGATTATTTCCTTCGCTCAAATTCCCCAAACGATCCTGGAAGCCGTAGGCGTGAATGATGCCGGGCCGACCGGTGTCTTGATCGCGATTTGTATCTCCTTCTTTATCGCCTGCATGTTCGTTGACCCTATCGTGGTTATCCTCGTGCTTACGCCTATCTTTGCCCCTGCCATTGCCGCAACAGGACTCGACCCGGTACTGGTCGGCATCTTGATTACCCTGCAGGTGGCGATTGGCTCGGCCACACCACCGTTTGGCTGCGACATCTTTACCGCGATTGCGATCTTTAAGCGGCCTTACTGGGAAGTTATTAAAGGCACGCCGCCGTTTATCTTTATGCTCATTCTGGCGGCCGCGCTTCTCATCATGTTCCCGCAGATTGCGCTGTTTCTACGCGACCTGGCGTTCCGCTAGCCTTCCATTAAGGAGAACTGCATGTTTAACCGCATTTTAGTCCCAGTGGATGGCTCGAAAGGCGCCATTAAGGCGCTCGATAAAGCAGTAGGGTTACATCTGCTAACGGGCGCTGAGCTCTATTTCTTGTGCGTATTCAAGCACCACAGCCTGCTTGAGGCGTCACTTTCCATGGTACGCCCCAATCAGTTGGATATTCCCGACGATGCGTTAAAAGAGTACGCCACCGAGATCGCTATACACGCGAAAAACCATGCCATTGAGCAAGGCGCGGACAGCACGAGCGTGCGTGCTTTTGTTAAAGGAGGTCGGCCTTCACGTACCATTGCACGCTTCGCCTGGAAGCGAGAGTGCGATTTGATCGTGATTGGTGCTCAAGGCACTAACGGCGAAAAAAGCATGCTGCTGGGCAGTGTATCTCAACGGGTGGCCGGTGCGGCGCATTGTCCCACCTTGGTGGTGTAGCTTCGTTGTAGGCATCACGATTGACGTAAGCATTGCTGCACAAGGTTAAACCTCTTGGTAAAAGCGAGGTCGTAACAGGCGTAGCTACAGTCTTAACTATGGTTTTAACTACGGTTTTAACTACGGTCTTAACTACGGTCTTAACTACGGTCTTAACTACAGTCGTAACAACAGCACCCGTTTCAGGTAGATACACCCTGAAGCGGGTGTTAGGCTTTGAAGCACTTAACATCTGGCGTATTGCGCCGTCGAATAAGGTTACTTTTTTATGAAAACATTGCTCTCCTCAACGGCTCTGACAGGTCTGCTTTTAGTGGCACCGTTTGTTGCTGCGGCCCCTGAAACTGACGATCAGCGCCTTGCCTACAGCCTTGGGGTTACGCTGGGTGAAAGCATGAAAGCGGATATCGGCGACCTTGACCTGGATGCGTTTAACGACGGCATGCGCGATGTTTTCGAGGACAATGAGTTGGCGCTCGACGAAGAGCAAATGGTTGAGGCCATTATGGCCTTCCAGGAGCGCTCTTTGGAGGCGCGTGAACAGGAAGCCGCTGAGATCGGCCAGGCAAACCTCGAGGAAGGCGAAGAGTTCCTGGCAGAAAACGCCGAGCGTGAGGGCGTAGAGGTGACGAATTCTGGCCTGCAGTACGAAGTGCTTGAGTCGGGCGATGGTGCAACGCCCGGGCCTGAGGACACTGTTGAGGTGAATTACGAAGGCATGCTGCTGGATGGCACGATATTCGACAGCTCGTTTGAGCGCGGCGAGTCGGTTAGCTTCCAGGTCAATCAAGTTATTGAAGGCTGGCAGGAAGGCCTGCAGATGATGAGCGTTGGCGATAGCTGGATGCTGTATATCCCTGCTGACCTGGCTTACGGCGAAAACGGCCAAGGCCCGATTGGCCCCAATGAAATGCTCACGTTCCGGGTTGAACTGTTAGGCGTTGAATAATCCATGCCTATGGCCCTGCGGGTTGCTCACACGCTAAGTGCGTTGTTGTTGCTAAGCGGCCCGCTGGCAGCCAGTGCAATGGCTGAAACGCCTGAGCGTTTGCCCGCGCTGAATGCCATGTCAGAGCAGGCAAGCGTCGTTGGCGTTTCATCAGGCGGTTATATGGCAACCCAGCTAGCGGTTGCCTGGCCTGAGCGCTTTAGCGTGTAGGCGTGCTGGCGGCAGGGCCTTGGGGCTGTTCGCAGGGCTCCTTAAATCTTGCGCTTAATCAATGCATGCAAACCCGTGCAGGCCAGCCAGCCTTGGACAGGCTAGACGCACGTTGGGCGGGTTATGAAAGGCATGACCGGGTCGGTGCTCGTGAAGACCTGGCTCAGCTCCGTGCCTTTATCTGGTATGGCGATGCTGATGATGTCGTACAGCCCGAGCTGGCTGAGCTATTGGTCAAGCAGTGGCTGGGCTGGCTGACATCACCTGAGCAACTGCAACGGGTACGTAGTCAGGCAGCGGGGCATGGCTGGCCAGTCCAGCTACGCGAGGAGGAGGCCGTTGGTCCGCAGGAATTGGGCAACTGCCGCCAGGGCGGTGGTAGCCATGTGCTGGCCTGTGATGAAGATGTTGCGCAAGAAATGCTTGCCTGGTTATATCCCGAACGTGACGCTTCTATTTCCGCAGCTACTTCCACAACTACTTCCGCAACGGGAGAGCTGGTCGCTTTCGATCAGTCGGAGTTTGCGGTTAAAGGGCTAGCGGACACGGGGTATGTATTTATTCCCGCGGCATGTGAAGAGGGAGCATGCCCGGTCACTATTGCGCTGCACGGCTGCCAAATGAGCGCTAACGCTATTGGTGATACCTTTGTTAGCCATAGCGGTTTGAATCATTGGGCCGCCAGCCACCAGCAGATAGTGCTTTACCCACAAGCTGACAGCAGCTTGTCGAACCCGCAAGGGTGCTGGGATTGGTGGGGGTATGCAGAAAGCCTCTGGCAGAAAAATCCGCTGCACGATACCCGTGAAGGCGTCCAGGCGAGCGCGCTCATGCGTATGCTTGACCGTTTGGAAGCCGCGCCGGTTATGCCGGTTCTGTCTGACTAGTTCTGCCTGGCTAGCTCTTCTTTACCACTTCAAAGTCAAACCAGCTCCCCATATCTCCCTCCGGTGTTTCAAGAATCACGCGTGCCCGCCAGGGCGTAGCAGTTTGCACCTCTTTATCCACTTGGCCTTGACCACGAAAACGGCTTGGCGTGATGGCATCCAGCACAAAGCGCTCAATCCTCGAATCTCGATAGCGGTCAACCAAATCCACGTTGACCTGATGGGCTGGAATGCCTTGAATATCGACTTCCAACGGTAAAGCAGCGTGCGCTTCTATAGGGCCGTTGATATCAATATGAAAGGTCAACTGGCGCCCACTGCCCAGTGCGACTGAACAAGGGTGAGCATGGACATCGCAACTGGCGGCGGAAGGGAACCAGGTAACGTGGCTGTTATCGTGATATTGATGAAAAAATACGTACCATGTAGACATCGCCAGTGCTAAACCGGTGACTAAAATCAGCACCTTGAGTCCCTGTAAACCTGAAAAACCAGCAGTTTTAGGTAGTATCTTCATGGCAGAATACCGCTACGCAGGCCGTGAGGCGGGGTGTCGTTTCATGGTAACAGTAAACGTGTCGATGTCGTTGTGCTGTGATGTCGCAGTCACTAAGGAAAACCCATGGAGAGTATTACCACTGCGTTAGGGCCCCTGTTCCTACTCATTCTATTAGGAGCGGGCATGGGCTACTGGCGCTGGCCCGGTGCAGATTTTTGGCCGCAAATGGAGCGGCTAATTTACTTTGTGCTTTTCCCGGCCATGCTGGTGGGAACGCTGGCCACCGCCGATGTCAGCCAGGTACCGGTAGGGCGCTTGGCCCTGGTGCTATTAGGCGCCATTGCGTTTTTTGGGCTACTGATCTGGTGGTTTCGCCATTGGCTACAGCTAACGCCTGCAGCGTTTACCTCGGTGTTTCAAGGCGCGGTGCGCTTTAACACCTATGTAGGCGTAGCGGGGGCCGCGGCATTGCATGGCGAGTTAGGTGCAACCACGGCAGCGGTTGCCGTAGCGCTGATGGTGCCCGTGGTGAACATCATGTGTGTGGCAAGTTTTGTGGCTGCTGGCACATTAGGCAGTGCGAGCATGGGTAAAAGCGTCATGGCGCTGGTGAAAAACCCGCTGATCCTCGCCTGCCTGGCAGGCATAGGATTAAACCTGAGCGGCATTGGCCTGCCAGGGTGGAGTGAGGACACCGTCGGCCTGCTAGGGCGTGCCGCGCTACCACTAGGGCTGGTTGCCGTGGGGGTGGCACTACGCCCGGCCGCGTTGTTACGCATTGACCGTGGCCTGCTAGCGACCAACAGCGTCAAATTGTTACTAATGCCAGCGCTGGTATTGGTGCTGGCGTGGGCGCTAGGCCTGGATACCGTTAGCCGGGACGTGGCGCTGCTGTTTGCAGCACTTCCCACGGCAACCTCGGCCTATATTCTGGCCCGCCAGTTAGGCGGTGACGCTGAGCTAATGGCAGCCATTATCACCGGTCAAACGCTACTCGCCATGCTCACGCTTCCGCTCTGGTTACAGCTCTCAGGGTAAGATGTAAAAATAAATAAAAAGTATTCGCATTTGTATTGACGAGTTAAATGATAATGATTATATTGTGCTTGTAGCGTTTAATGAGTCGCTACAGACCACGACAGCGAGCCGCCAGTTTGTTGTCATGGTTTCTCCCTCTCATTGCTAGTCACGGTCTTTTGCCACTCCTTTGGAGTGGCTTTCTTTTTTGCACATTACGTAAATTATTTTTTGTAATAAGTGCAGGATGGTGAATTAAAGTAATGCCGCCAGTTGGGGCCAAGTCAAATAAAATCAATCCTGTTACAGCAGTCTTTACCCATCAATTCAACGAATTCTGGGCTGTTTTGGATGTATAACCACTACTGCTTGTTCAGTCCTCATTATCTCATCCAAGCGTTTAATTTATCGAAGAAAGCGAGACATTGGTTGAGTTGCTCTATTTCTATAAATTCGTCGGGCTTATGGGCTTGCCGAATGGAGCCAGGCCCAAGTATTACGGAAGGTATACCGCCATCAACTTCGAAAACGCCACCTTCAGAGCCATAAGACACTTTTCCTCCACGCTCGGGAAGAATGGGTTCAAGTTGTTTAAACATCTCGCTGTCAGTGGCATCGCCCATGGCAGGGTAGGCAAACAACTCTTGCCACTCAATGGCGGAATCTGATGATTGGCGCTGCATTTCGGGCAGCAGGGCCGACTCGATATCGTTGATCAGCGTTTGAATATCCGTGGCGGCCGCATCTTGATCAATGCTACGCAGCTCGAAGATAAAGCTACACATGTCGGGGGTAACGTTGGTTGCTACACCGCCTTCAATAATGGTGGTAAGGGTGGTGGCATGAGGAACGGTAAAATCGTGATCGAAGGGGCCATCCTGCTCATATCGTCGTGCTCGTTCAGCGATCATGGTGATGATACGTGAGGCATACTCGACAGCGTTGACGTGCTGGGGAGAAAACGATGAGTGCCCCCCTTCACCGCGCACCGTCACTCGCATGGCGATCTTGCCTTTCTGGCCGTTGATCAGCTTCATTTCGCTGGGCTCACCAATAATCGCCAACGCCGGTGGTACTTTCAGTTCTGATAAATAGCGTGCGATGGCGGGCGCCCCCAGGCAGCCCACTTCTTCATCGTGAGAGAAGCAGAAATAGACGGGGCGCTGTAGTTCAGCGTTGGCAAACGCCGGTGCTGCCGCCATGACGCACGCTGCAAAACCTTTCATGTCGCAGGTGCCGCGACCAAACAGGCGGCTGCCGCGCTGCTCCATTTTGAAAGGGTCACTTAGCCAACTCTTCGGGTTGGCAGGAACCACGTCGGTATGGCCAGAGAGAACGATGCCAGGTAGGTCGGCCGGGCCCAAACGAGCGACCAGGTTGGCTTTCTCACCGCTCTTATCCGGTAACACCGTCACATCCGCGCCTAGATTGGTGAAGAATTTCTCCATGTAGTCAATAAGTTCGAGGTTGGAGTACGCACTCGTTGTGTCGTAAGCGATCAGGTCGGCAAGGTGTGATATTGAAGCTGCCAACTGCGGGTGAGCGTTCGGCGTGGTACTAGCTTGCATGGTGTTAAATCCTCGGCAATAGGGGAGTCGTTGGCTCAAACCTGGGCTTTTTTAAGTTGCTGACGAATCGTTACTACCACCACAAATATCGCCAAAGACGCGAACAACCAGGTGATCGGCGATGACACCAGAATGCTGGGATCACCACGAGATAGGGCAAGGGCGCGACGCAGGTTTTCTTCCAGCATTGGGCCAAGAATGAACGCGATTAAAAAGGGCGCGGCGGGAATGGCGAACAGGAACATGAAAAAGCCAAATACGCTCATCGCCAGCAGCACGATGACGTCATACATGCTGTTGGAGATCGAAAAAATACCGAATACGCACAGGGCGAGGACAATCGGCGCCATCAAGCCAGGCGGAATACGTGAGATATGCGAGAAAAAGCGCATCGTTGCCTTGCCGGCCCCAAACAGCAAAATGGATGAGAACAGCATGCCAATAAACAGCATGTAAACTTCATGAAGGTTGTTCTCAAACAGCATGGGGCCTGGCGACATACCGTGAATCATAAAAGCGCCCAGCATTACGCCTGTAATCACGTCACCCGGTACGCCTAGTGCTAGCAATGGAATCATGGTGGAGCCACAGCAGCCATTATTGGCAGACTCTGATGCCGCGATGCCTTCCAGCTCGCCTTTACCAAAGTTTTCGCGGTTCTTTGAACTACGCTGTGCTTCGCCGTAGGAGGAGAAGGCCGCCGCCGAAGGGCCAATGCCGGGAATGGCCCCCATCACAACCCCAATCATGCTGCCTTTGAGCATTGCTTTTAAGGAACGGCGCAGCTCATTGCGTGTTACGCGGTTATCGCCCAGCTGCATGGGCTTATGGTTTTGGTTGTGACGAAACACAATAATCTTAAGAAGCTCGGGAATCGCAAACAGGCCAATCAGCACGGGTGCCACGGCCAAGCCGCTCTGCATATCCACTGTCAGGTCAAAGCGGAACGAGCCGTACATATCTTCACCCACGGTGGCCAACAAAAGCCCCAGGCATGCAGAAACCAGCCCAAGCAGTAGCGAGCGCCCGGATACGCCCGCCACGGTAGTGAGCGCAAAAATCATCAGCATGAAATATTCGGGAGGACCGATACGCAGTGCGAGAAGTGCCAGTGGCGCGGCGATAAAAAACAGTGAGAGATTGGAAATAAAATCCCCGGTACATGAGGAGTAGAGCGCCATGTTAAGGGCTTTGCCCGCCTTTCCCTGTTGGGCCAGAGGGTAGCCATCAAGGGTGGTGCAGGCGGCTGAAGCAGTACCTGGGGTTTTGATCAATATCGCCGATACCGAGCCGCCATAGGTCGAGCCTTTATAAAGCGCGACAAGCAGCAAAATACTCGGGATAGGCTGCATGTAAAAGGTGAAGGGCAGCGCCAGCGTAACGGCCATGGTGCCGGTCATGCCGGGAATCGCGCCAATAATCACTCCACCCCAGATACCGGCGGCCATGATCAGGAAATTCTCAAAGGTGGCCACCGCCTGAAAGGCAACCAGCAGATCGTTGAGCATAGTGGTCAGTCCTGTACGCGACAGTTAAATTCCGAGAACCCTGAAAAGGCTACCAACCGGGAAACGCGTATTGAGAGCGCTGGAGAAAAACAGGTAGAGAAGCATTGGAAGTATGATGGCTACGATGGTTGCCACTATTTTGTGGCGCCAATAACCCGTCAGTACCAGCATCGCCATTAACAGCAGGATGCTCGATAACAAGAACCCTAATAGCGTCACCGCGCCGATAAAGAGCGCAAAGGCCAGTACTGTCCAACCGAAGCGAGTGAGCAACGTGACAAGAGGTGTACCGCCGCGAAGGGCGCTGGCATCTTCAGGGTCAGCGAGTGCTTCGGTTTTACGGGAAAACGATAGCCCGACAAGCAGCACTCCCAGCGCCATGCCCAGCATGGAAACCGTTCGTGGCCACATATCAGGCGGTGGTGCAAACCCCGGAATAAAGCGTGGGCGGGGCACATAGGCGGGGATCAGTAAAAAAAGCACGATCCCGAACAGCACTGTAATAACCAAGCCGCGTGTTATACCCATGACCCCTCCAGCGATGAAGTGATATATACCGTCGTTACGCGATGTTTAGCGTGTATTTATTCCAGATAGCCAAACTGTTCAGCCAAGGAGCGATAGAACTCGTATTGCTCTTCTGCATACGTCTCCATATCGACACTGCCGATGGTAGAAATCGAGCCACGGCCTTCGGCACGGCTGAGCCACGTCTCATCTTCGGCAACCTGCTCCATTACCTGGCTCCAGGTATCCATCACTTCTTCGGGCAGGTCAGGCGGGCCGTACAAAGCGCTCCAGCCAATAACCTGGCCTGCCAGCTCATAGCCCAGCTCTTCAGCGGTGGGCACTTCCGGTAATGCTTCCATACGCTCGGGTGAGAACACCATTAACGGGCGCATATCGCCACTCTCGATATGCGGCATCAGTGACGCTGCCGCGATGGCGAGAAAATCAACGTGCCCACCTAGCAGGGCCGTTGCCAGCTCGCCGCCGCCCCGATAAGGAATCAATGTTGCCGCCGTCAATGGGTCCATTCCCGCATCAGCAAGCAGTGATTGCACCGTAAAACCATCAATGGCGGTGGCGCCAGAAGCGGCGTAGCTCATTGCTCCAGGGTTGTTTTCGATGCCTTCCAGCAGATCCTCAACGTTTTCGTAGGGGGAGTCATCGGCCACGGCCAGAATCATGGGAGTGGCTTCAAGTGGGCTGATAAACGTGTACTCATCCCAGTCAACACTGCTGTTTTCATTGACCGCCGGTGACAGCGCCATGCCGACGCGGGCCAACAGCAGGGTGTAACCATCGGCCTCGGCCTGTGTCACATCGCGAGCGCCGGTCATTCCACCGGCGCCGGCCTGATTGACGACGGTGACAGGCTGGCCTAGATATTCGCGCGCAGACTCCGCCAAGGCCCGGCCCGCAAGGTCAGAAGCGCCGCCCGGGCCATAAGGAACAACGAGCGTGACGGGTTCGGAAGGATAGCTTTGAGCATAGGCGGTGGACGCAGCGAGAAGCGTTGCCGCCGTTAAGCTTAGGGTGAGTTTCATACTTATCTCCGCAGCAGTTGTTAGAAGTTTTATTAAACGGCGTTGCCAGCAGCAGTTTTAAACCCAGCTTATTCAACATAGACAAGTATGAAATTTGTTTCAATGATTCTATTTAGTATGCATTAATGTTCTAGTGGTGGGCCAAAATTGCAAGCTTATGGTTTATAAAGTTCGTTTTTATCTGTTAATGATTTAGCGAAGGTTTTTAGAGTGAGTTCAAGATAATGAAAATAAAAGAGATTGAAGCATTTGATGCATTTATGAAGCACGGCACCACCAAGGCGGCTGCAGAGATGTTGGGCATTAGCCAGTCAATGGTGAGTCGATTACTTACTGGGCTTGAGGAAGCGTTGGGTTTGGTAGTGTTCAGAATTCTGTGTCACTTCTACCCTAAGAGGAAAGAGGTGATGTATGACACAACCAACATTTGACATGGACGCGGCGCTGAAAGCCCTGCGAGAAGGGAAAGATCTCACCGGCAAGGAGGGCATTCTGACGCCGCTCATCAAGCAGTTGACCGAGGCTGCCATGCAGGCGGAGCTCGACGCGCATCTCGACAATCAAGAGGAGGGTGTTCAAAACTTTGTGTCAGTTTGGTCATTATAGGTCGATATGACCGTCCAGGCGTTTTGGGAAATGTATCGCCATTTGCGACAGCGTCAGGTTCCAATTTTGCACAGGGTGAGTCCAGCGTTCAGAGGCCTTGAGAATACCCGCATACAGCAGTTTCAACAGGCTATTTTCGTTGGCAAACCCACCCTTGGTCTTGGTGAGTTTTCGGAACTG
>NZ_JABUYX010000012.1:0-78983 GCF_014898005.1 Halomonas citrativorans | reverse complement strand
TCCTGGTCATCAGACACCTCGCTTATGGTGGCAATATTACCACCTACGTTGGTGTCCGGTTTTATTGAACCACTACAGTATGCCAGGAGCCTCATTCACAACATTAAAGGAGCTTCGGGAGGTGCTGGAAAAGGAATGCGGATGTAAAGATATCGGCGATGATAGCGAAGTGCTCAAGTAGACATGCAGGCGCATTAGGGAAGAACGTTTCTTCATTGGGCACCAGCACATAACAAGTCGCTCAAGTTCGTTCCGCGCTTCGCGCTCCACCGGACACGCTACCGCCGCGCCGCTTAGCTTAGACGTTAAAATACCAAGGAGTCTGAATGCAGGAAGTATATGAAAGGGTTTTCGTAACGGGTGCGACATCCTGCTTGTCTGGCTCTGATAGCGTAGCGGTCGTTCACGCATGCAAAAGCCCATGTCACCAGCGGGCTGTTGGATACACGGGCAAGCTTCCGAATTCTCATCCAAACTACTTGGTCTTTGAGCAAGGTTCAGATCTGTATCTCAACATAATTGATCCACCGGTTCCGTTGTTTATGCCAGCACTATTCTCCAGCTTTTTGGATTTCGCAATGAAGCACTGGGATGACGGAAAAAAGTTGGTTATTCACTGCAACCAAGGTCAGTCTCGTGCCCCATCTCTAGCCTTGTTGTTCCTTGCCCGGGCTCTTTCCGTTATCGATGATAGTTCATATAGCTCTGCGCGTGATGAGTTTCAAAAGCTCTATCCCAGGTACCAGCCTGGCACAGGGATTCAAGCCTATTTCACTCAGAATTGGGCTAAGCTTGGTCAGGATTTTTAACAAGGCGCAGCAGTTCGCGGCCGGTGGCCGCCGGACGTCCCTTACGAGCCGCCGCAGTGCTTCGCGTTAACCATAAGATCGAGGATAGTGCATGGCCGAATGCTATATGTGCGAAAAGGAAGGAACTACTGTAGAGCATGTGCCTCCCAAATGCGTATTTCCTGAAAAAAAAGACCTACCGGAAGGGTGGAATCTGAGATCTCAACTTATAACTGTTCCTGCTTGTGACGAGCACAATACAAAGAAATCAAAAGATGACGAGTACATTCTTTATGTTCTTGTAATGAACTTGCCTGCCAATGAAGTCGGTGGCAACCATTTTCAAACAAAGCTTATACGTGCCATCGAGAGAAATCCAAACCTTATAAAACAATTTCTGAGCACTCATCAGAGAGTCACCATCCAAGACACAGAAACTGGCGAATGGCAAAATACTATTGCTATAGAGATTGATCGGCATCGGTTTGATGGTGCAATTGATATGATGTCGAGAGCATTGCACTATGAGCACTTCTCTGAAAAGTGGCTTGGCAAAGTATCAATCCAGCCGGATTTTTTGTTGTCTCTAGATCCAGAAACTGCCAGAGACACTAATGAACCGATAGAGCAGTTAGCTAAAGCGGCTGATCAAATATTTGAGAACCAGCCATACTTCGGTGAAAACAAGGAAGTCTTCAAATATCAAGTGATAAACGGAAATGATCAATGCGAGAAAATAATGAGGCTGAGTTTCTATAGCAATTGTAAAGTCACAGTGTTTTTTGGTCTAAATGGTTAACAAGGCCAAGCATTGCGATGGCTTCTTCGTTGCGGCTTCGCCTCCACTACAAAGCCGCGTGTGTTAACGGCGTTACATGCCCAGTCCATATAGGAGTCGAATTGGAAATCTATAACGTGAAATCAGAAGAAAGTGATGCTAAGTATTTTCTTTCCTACATCAATGACGTTTTGATTCCGTCGTCTGAAGAGTTTTTTGGCTTGTTGGATGACAACAAGGTTTTGCTGCACCACGCTTTTTCTTTTAATGCCATCTTGGCTCACGCAATTGACTATATGGTCTTCATTGCCAACAAAGTAACCCAAGCGAATAGAAAAGATTTTATATCCCAATTTGATAATAGATACCATGTAGATGGATGTGACCACATAAATAACAAGTTCAAATTGCTTGATGCAATCAATAACTTGTTCAAGCATGTGGAATTAGAACAAAAGAGATACTCTGACCTGATTGAAATATATGGAGATCTTACTTTCCACAGTCTAGCACCGAGTGAGGGAAAAATATTTTTCAAATCCTCAACGTATAAATTTGATTATTGCAGGGTTGTAATGCGACCAATTGCTGCAATCTTTAATTGCGGCCTAAAAACCGTCAATGATGTAGATGACTTTATTAATGGTAGGATATGTGGCAGTACAGGGTATGGACATTTTGATTACGATTATCAACCGCACGATGCTATTGATCGAATGATTGACGGGTGCAATTCCGAGTGCATGGATTGTGGTGAAGGCGAGAATGACTGCGATTGCCCAAACTTCATATATGGAGCTAGTCGAGGTGAATTCTCTTCTAATACAGATCCAAACTTTGTTTTAGACGATGTGATGTCAAATATCAGTGGCACTCGTGAATAGTGTAAGTGAAAGTGCATGTAACAAATCAATCAACTTCGCGCCTTCGGCGCCGGACGCGCTAAAGCGCGCCGGTTATTAAGCGTTATACGCAAGGACTATGACTAGCTCACTCAAAGACAAGCTGCTAAACCTAACTAGTGCTCGATATAAGCATCTTCTACTCGCAATGAGCACATTCAAAGAAAGCGAAGATGCTCTAGGTACGTTGCTGCGAGTACATTTAACAACCGAAGGAATACTAGAAGAGCTAATTAGGCTCGTATTTGAAGAAAAATCAGAACCGATTCTTTCTCTAGACCTGAGATACCACCAAAAACTAGAGCTTGTATCGAAACTGGAGATAGAAAAGGACTGGAGCTTGATGCCGGACTATATTGTTGGCTCCCTTAGAAAGCTAAACAAGCTGCGAAACCAACTAGCACATAGCCTTGACGCCTCAATCACTAACGATCAAGTCATAGAGCTATTCATGGGGATCGAGCAGGTTTATGACGACATGAACATTGCCAGCATCAACACAATCCTTAAAAGGTACGCTTTTTTTATACTTGGAAGCATGCTGCTGAAATTTGAAGAAATCGACGACGATGCAGAGTAAGGCGTATAACAAATGGTTAAAATCGCTCACTTCGTTCGCTGGGGCGGGTTTTAGCCCGTCCCTTAACCAAACGTTAATCAGAGATGTCTAAAAGACCGCTTTTGGCCGAAACCAGAAAATTAAAGTATCTACTCAGTACAATAATAAAATTGTTGGCCGGTAGGCTGTCTCTTCTAATCTCCCATAACCTACAGAAATGCCGCTATAACAAAAAACCGGCCATACGCAGTGACCGGTAAATTTACTATGGCTGGATTAAAACGATTCAATCATTTTCAGGCGATGTAGTCTGCGCCTCGGTTTCTTCCTCGGGATCTTCTTCAACTTGCTTAACTCGAGGTGCCGGAGCCACCCAGGCTTTTAGGTATTGGCCTGCATAGCGGTAGAAATCGGGCACTACCTTTTCAAGGTGTTCGATGAACACGCGATTACCCGAGAATTTTGCGCCTAGATCTATCGAGGTAAATACTTCGAATGCGACAGGTTGAGCGTCGGTATTTTCTACATCCAAAATATTGGGGTTTTTCCTCACTTCTTCTAAAGGCTTGTCCGTTGCCAAAGCCTGACCTTTGCGCATCGCTTTTATGCTAATGGCTGGGCTCTTTTCGTTACTGGGTAATTGCCGGGTGAGCCAGTTAATTTTTGCTGACGTGCTTTTTCTATCTTTAGGCGCGTCAAGCCGCATGCTGCAAGTAATCGATTTACGCGTAAGATCGACAGTTACTGTAAGGTCTGATGCAGCGTTGGGTATATCAATGGTGCTTATTAGAAGGTGCTCAGATGCCAGCCTTTCACAATCATCCGCTAGTCGTTGCTTTGGATCATTTCGGTGGGCTCGTGGGAGCTTAACCGCTACCTTTTCTCCGACCAAAGGCCACATTTGAAGGCACAGCTCACGTTGTTCCTGATGCCAGCTACCAACGGTTTTTAGTACTTCTTCAGAGTTTTTATTAAGCTTCGTATTGTTAAAAGCGCTCTGTACCACCGTCTTCCATTCAGAGTTCATGCTGGTAAAACCAGCTTTACCACTTCCTGGATCTTCTAGATATTTAACTACTTCGTGCAGAATGAACCGCTGGTCCTGACTTTCTATTTTGTCCTGCGCTAGAAGCAGTTGGGCCATGGTCACGATGTAGGTCCACGACCAATGGAAAATTTCAACCGAGCGTAAGTGCTTCTTGGGAATGGTCACTGGGTGGTGAGTTGGAAAGGCGACAAACTGATTGGTAATGGTGATGACAGCATCAATGCCGTGTTCCTTGGCTTGTTTGATATATTTTAATAGCTGGTCTTCTCCAACAGTCTCGCTGCCTACCTTGGCTTCAACCAAAGCATGCCACTTCGTTCGGCCAGTATTAAGAACGATAAGCCCATCAGGTCGGTCATCAGGGCTCTTTTTTTGGTTTATCGGGGTTTCGTTTTTGAAGACTACTTCGGTCCAAGCCTCAAGCTTTGTGCGTTCTCCAACGCGTTTGTTGATCGATTGAAGCATCGTTTTGCGAAATTCATATACCGACATTAGCGCTGCCAAGAGTATAGAAGTTGCGCGCTCCTCTTTTTTGCTGTCAGCCAGAGTAGGGATTAACCGGGCATATTTTCCCTGTGATGTGTATTCAGGACGGGTTTCGCTCATATGGATTCCATGATTATTTTTAAAATAGTTAATCCACAAAAGCGAATTCTAATTTGAATGTCAATGAAATGGTTAAGGTAATGGAAAATTAAAATTATTTGTAAGATAAAGCTTACAAATAATGTAAGAGCTTATGTTAATTGAGAGATGGTTGTTTTACCTCTTGGTTGATTATTTGGTCTTTGAAGTATGTTTTTGTTTTTATTTATTTTTATGACAAAAGCTTTGCTCGTAAGGCCATCACAAATGCGCCAATACACATGTAAGAGCTTCTCCAGGAGCTTTTAATGCACCTTGGCGCAATCCGCCCATACCCCCTACCTTGTTGTAAAGACAAGGGGAACGATTATGCTCAATAATCTCGCCAACAAGCTGGGCCTTCGGACGGATCCGACTATTTTTTTCACCTCTGCAGGTATCATGGTCCTGTTCCTGGTGGCGCTGTTGATTGCACCAAACGCGATAGGGAGCGCCTTTGGTACGGGGCGGGAGTGGGTGGTTACTAACCTTGGCTGGTTTTTTATTTTAGGGGTGACCAGTTGGGTGGCGTTTTTGCTGTGGGTGGCGATTAGCCGTTACGGGGCAATTCGCTTGGGCGGTAACGACGCAAAGCCTGCGTATAGCAACATTTCCTGGTTCACCATGCTGTTTGCGGGCGGTATCGGTACGGTGTTGATGTTCTGGGGGGTTGCCGAGCCTATTTCCCACTTCTCTACGCCGCCAAGGCCGGGTGTCGAACCCTTTTCGGTAGAAGCCGCCGACGATGCCATGAGCTTTTCGATCTATCACTTGGGGCTGCATACTTGGGCGATTTTCGCGATGCCGGGGTTGGCGTTTGCGTACTTTATCTATCGTTACAACTTGCCGATGCGTTTTAGCTCCGTGTTCTACCCGTTGCTGGGCGAGCGCATTTACGGCCCTGTCGGCAAAACCCTCGATATCTTTGCCATTCTGGGCACGCTGTTTGGTGTCGCGGTTTCCCTTGGCTTGGGCACCCAGCAGATCAATGCGGGGCTAACCGAGCTGTTGGGTGTGCCGGATTCGGTGTTTACCAAAGTGACTATCATCGCGGTGCTGACCGCCATTGCCGTTGGGTCAATCGTGGCCGGGCTGGATTCAGGCGTGAAACTGCTTTCCAATCTAAATATTGGTATGGCGGTTGGCTTACTGCTATTTGTGCTCTTTACTGGCTCAACCGTGTTTTTGTTACGTGCGGTTGTTGAAACCTTTGGCCTGTATATCACTAACCTGTTGCCGATGGCGTTCTGGAATGACACCCTGGCTCGCTACGCCAGCACCGACGGCAGTGGCTGGGGGTGGCAGGGCAGTTGGACGGTGTTCTATTGGGCCTGGACGGTGACATGGTCGCCTTTCATCGGCATCTTTGTGGCACGTATCTCTCGCGGGCGCACCATCCGTGAGTTTGTGCTGGGTGTGCTGTTTGCGCCTTCCATGTTTACGCTGGTGTGGTTTGCGATCTTTGGTTGGTCGGCCATGGAGATTGATGGCATTGGCGCAGCGGCTCGCGAGGCAATGGGGGACCAGGCGGGTGCCTTGTCCGCCGCCGTGGCTGAAAGCATCCCGCTCGCCATGTTCGCGTTTTTTGAGAACTTCCCAGCGGCTACGTTAATCCAGGGCTTGGCGGTGGTGGTCGTGGCAATTTTCTTCGCTACTTCGTCAGATTCTGCGTCGTTGGTGGTCGATATGTTGTGTACCGGCAGCGCCGACCCTGGCCCTTGGCATCAGCGCGTATTCTGGGGTGTTTCGGAAGGCATGCTGGCCGCTATGCTGATTGTGCTGGCGGGTGATGCGGGGCTTACCGCACTCCAAGAGGTAATTACCGTGGTCGGTTTGCCCATGTTTATCCTGGTGTTTGTCATGATGCTATCGCTGCTGCGCGGCCTTTCTCATGAGGACCTTACCAAAGTGAAAGTAGGCAGCCCGCCCAAGCCCGAAAAGCTGAACGAATAATCTTACAAAATGGCCACACAGAAAAATGCCCGCTGATGGCTCAGCGGGCATTTTGTGTAGCGTTCGGAAGTTTAATCTTCCCTGTTCGCACGTTACCAATATTCGAGCCAGCAGTCGTTGAGTTGTCTCGTAGTTAGAATAGCAAAACTATTTAAAACGGCAGAACGCCGCTAAAGCCAATCCCTAGTACGGCGATCACGACAACCACGACAACAATAACGGTAGTAGAAGGCATAATTACATTCCTTGTAAGGGTGGAGAGCCTTTAAGGCTAGTGCATGGGTGGCTTTTTCGCACGTGGCGAGGCGAACATGCCGATACGGAATGATTACCCGGTGGGCTGATTAAGGGGCTGAAGCCAATTAGGAACTGAAGTAGAAGCTGAAAGTAGAAATTAAGCGTAGCAACGAACAGAGGAAAGCAGAGACTTAACCCATTAGCGCCCAGCAGAGGTGCTGGGCGCTATGATGACTACTGTAGGCACGTTAAGGCTATGCTGGTTTTCCGCAGCTACAGTTGTGACCGCAGCCCGTGGAGCCGTCTGTATGGGCAATAGCACACGCCTCGGAGCAGAATTTCTGACCATCTTTCTCAATGGATTGGTCGTCCACGGAACAATCGCATTTCGGGCAAGCACACTGTTGTTGAGCCATATTGCACCTCCTGTGTTGGTAACGTCAGCATAGACCCGGCTCCCAGTGTTATGTAATTGCGTTAGTGATTTATAGTTCCAGCTCGGCGTAGCGTTCCGCCATAAAGTCCAGCAACACGCGCACTGAGGGAAGCAACTCGCGGCGTGCAAGGTAAACCGCGTGAATCACTTCTTGGCGTAGTTCCCATTCCGGTAAGACAAGCGTCAGCTGGCCGGAATCAATGGCGCCCGGCAGCACCAGCTTGGGCATTTGCGCAATACCAATGCCTGCTAGCGTGGCATGGTAAAGGGCGGTCATGTCGGTGGTAATAAAGCGTGGCGTATGCTCAATAACCTCGATGTGTTCGTTGCGCTGTAATCGCCAAATGTGCTGCTCCATGGGCCTTGCGCGGCTGATACTGGGAAAGTGGGTAAGGTCGCTGGGCGCTTTCGGCTTCCCATAGCGGCTGAGCAGTTTCGGGCTGGCCACCAGGCACTGGCTGCTTGCTGACAGCACCTTGTGGAACAGATCGCTATCTTCAAACGGTAGAGGGCGGGCACGAATAGCAATATCAATACCTTCCGTCAGGGGGTCTACATGGCGGTTGGTGGCTTCCAGGTGAATATGTACCTGGGGGTAGAGTCTCATGAAATCCGCCAGCATCTTGCTGACATGAAAGTTAAGTAACCCGGTGGGGCAGCTAAGCCGTATGATGCCGCAAGGCCCAGACTGGCTCTCTTCAATCACCTGCTGGGCAGCCTCAACTTCTTCCAGCATGGCTTTACAGTGCAGGTAATAGCGCTGGCCGATATCGGTCATACGCAGATGCCGCGTTGAACGGTGGAGAAGCAGTACTCCTAATTGTTTTTCGAGCTCCCCAACGTGTCGGCTAAGCTTTGACTTGGCGATGCCCAAGGCGCGCCCAGCGGGTGCAAAGCCTTCGTGGTCCACCACTTGGACAAAATAGTACAGGTCGTTGAGATTGGGGATTGTCATCATCGTTCTCAAATTGAAACGGTGTGTTGTGATTTTCCCATCTAATCACCGAGCAGACGACCGTCTACACTCAGTTTTGTAAGTCGCAAGGCCAACCGGAGCTACCAATGGTGATGGCTCCATTAACTGAGTGCTAGGAGTGGATCATGTCAAAACCTTACGTTCGTCTAGATAAAGATAATGCCGCCGTATTGTTGGTTGATCATCAAGCGGGCCTGCTTTCACTGGTGCGCGACATTGAACCTGACCGTTTCAAAAATAACGTATTGGCCCTGGCTGATACAGCAAAGTACTTCGGTTTGCCCACTATCTTGACCACCAGTTTTGAAAATGGCCCTAACGGCCCGTTAATGCCTGAGTTAAAAGAGCGCTTCCCCGACGCGCCTTACATCGCTCGCCCTGGCCAAATTAACGCGTGGGACAACGAAGATTTCGTTAAGGCCGTTAAAGCGACCGGTAAAAAGCAGCTGATTATCGCGGGCATCGTTACCGAAGTGTGTGTTGCCTTTCCGGCACTTTCTGCCCTGGAAGAAGAGTTTGACGTGTTCGTGATCACCGATGCATCCGGCACCTTTAATGCCATGACGCGCGATGCTGCCTGGGACCGTATGTCAGGCGCCGGTGCGCAAATGATGAGCTGGTTTGGCGCGGCGTGTGAGCTTCACCGCGACTGGCGCAATGATGTTGAAGGCCTAGGTACCTTGTTCGCTAACCACATCCCCGATTATCGCAACCTGATGAACAGCTACAGCACGCTGACAAGCAAGTAATCACGAGTAACCACTGGCGGCTGAATCTGTCGCCAGTGGCTTCTCTCACCTAGGGCAGCAAGGCATGTTTATCTTCATCGATAACGGTTACTACGCCATAAAACATAACGATAAAGCCGGGCCGCCTTGCCTACGCTATTTTTGAGGAGTGCAGCACATGAGTTGGATGCCGACGATTGAACCCCAATGCCCATCAGCGGGTGGTCTGAAGGATATCGAGACGCTGATTATTCCCCGTGCGCGTGACTTGGGCGGCTTTGAAGTGCGCCGCGCATTGCCTGCGCCCAAGCGGCAGATGGTCGGCCCGTTTATTTTCTTCGATCAAATGGGGCCTGCCGAGTTCTTAACGGAAGGTGGAATCGATGTTCGCCCTCATCCGCATATCGGCCTGGCCACCGTTACGTACCTTTATAAGGGGGAATTTCAGCACCGTGATAGCCTGGGCACCAACCAAATGATCTATCCAGGAGAGGTCAACTGGATGGTGGCCGGCAATGGCGTGACGCATTCAGAGCGCACCAGCCCCATTACCCGTCGGCAGCCAACCCATTCGCTGTTTGGCATTCAAACCTGGGTAGCGCTGCCTGAAGAACACGAAGATAAACCCGCCACTTTTGAGCACCAGGGCCAGGACGCACTGCCGCTACTGCAGGGTGAAGGCAAAGAGGTGCGCTTGATTCTAGGCACGGCGTGGGGTGAGAAAGCGCCCGTACAGACCTTCTCGGACATGTTTTATGCCGATGCTAGCTTGATGCCGGGCGCTAAATTGCCACTGCCTGATAACCATGAAGACCGAGGCGTTTATATTACCTCGGGCAGCGTGATTATCGCCGGTGAAGTGTTCGAGGAGGGCCGGATGATGGTGTTCCGCCCAGGCGACCCGATTACCGTTACGGCAGGCGAGCGCGGCGCGCGTTTAATGCTGCTGGGCGGCGAGACGCTTAACGGCCCGCGCTACGTGTCCTGGAACTTTGTCGCCTCTTCCAAAGAGAAGCTTGAAGCCGCCAAGGAAGCATGGATTGAAGGCGATTTTGAACATGGCCGCTTCCAACTGCCACCTGACGACAATAGCGAATTTGTTCCTTTCCCAGGCCAGCCGGGTAATTAAAGACCTGACTACTTTCTACCTCGTTTGAAAAAAAGCATAAAAAAGCTCGCATGAGGGAATACCTCAGCGAGCTTTTTTCACAGCGTTTTACGAGCGGCTATCGCGCAGCTTTGGGTTACAGAGTGATGACACCGATAAGGTAGCCAAAAAGCAGTAATACCAAGCTGAAGACCCACATAATGCCGAAGGAGTACCGGATATGTTTGCCCATTTCCAGCCCGGCAAGCTGTAACGCTAACCAAACGGCCGGGGCAAGCGGGCTAACAAAGGTGCCGATAATATTACCGATCACCATCGCGTACGCGGTTGAAACCGCCGGAACCCCTGCATTGCCGACCACTTCAATCACAATAGGCAAAAAGGCGAAGAAGTACGCATCGGTGCTCAGAATAAGATCAAACGGTACGCCAAAAATGCCGATCAATATATGCATATAGGGCACCACGGCTGCCGGTAGAATTGCCACGATATCCGCCGATAACTCGCTCAGCATATTGGAGCCATTAAGAATCCCGAGGAAGGTGCCCGCGGCAATAATAATGGTAGCCATAACAAGGGCATTGGGCGCATGGCGTTTGATGCTCTGCATCTGCCCATCCATTTGGGGAATGTTAACCGGTAGTGCCAAGGCAACACCGATCATAAAGATCAGCGCGGGCGGCAAAGTGTCCATGGTAAGCGCAACGACAACCGCGAATAACAGCAGCGCATTAAAGGCCATTTTCCAGCCGGGCACCTTGTCGGCGGCTGGCTGTGTTTTGAAGGTTTCCTGAATATTGGCGGTAGCGGTGTCATTCAAGGCAGCGTCAGCGTCGAGTGAAGGCAGGCGCTTGATACGACGATTTTCACGCAGGCCTAATACCACTGCCAGTGCGAGTAGAAGGACCAGTGCAAATATCTGCAGGGGAATAAGCGGGCGCCATAGCTCGCTTGGGCTCATGCCGAGTACGGAACCAATTCGGGCGAGCGGGCCCGCCCAGGGAAGCATATTCATAATGCTGGCGCCCAAACCGACCAGCAGTAACAGCAGGTAAGGGCTCATGCGTAGGCGCTGGTAGGTAGGTAGAAGTGCAGGAATGGTTAGTAGAAAAGTGGTGGCTCCGGAGCCATCCAGGTGGGCAATACTGGCAACAAGCGCGGTGGCTACGGTAATGCTAACCACATTGCCTTTGGATACTGAGAGCACCTTGCGAATAACCGGTTCAAATAGCCCCGCATCCTGAAGGATACCGAAGAACAGAATGGCAAACACAAACATGACAGCGACAGGGATAACGCGTGCGAAGCCTTGCTCATAAAACATCGCGATATCATCAATACCAAAACCGGTAACTATGGCGGCAACAATAGGCACAAGGACGAAGGCCACCAGGGGCGATACGCGTCCGCTTAACAGCATGGCTACAATAGCAGCGATAGCGGTCAGGCCCGCTAGGCTTAGCGACATTTTCAGCTCCTTGAGCGTGAATTTTCAATCCAGGATATTTCACTATTTCCTGAATTAAACTAATGGTTAATAAACTAAAGTCGCGCGGATTATGGTGACTCTGTTTTGGCTGCACAACCTAGACTTTATGCTTAGTCGTCTTGTAAACGCCGATATATAGACGAACGGTTTTGCACCAACAGAGAGACGATGAACGGCCTGGTACCTGATAACCAGGGGTTATAGGGGGCGGCTTAAGGCGAGGCCTAACTGGCTGAAATAGCGTTGAAAAGCAGTATTGATGTGCTGGCGGGCGCTGCCCTGGGGGTAAAGGCCAAGTTCGGCTTCTGGGGTGGCTTTGGTGCCTTTAACCAAAAATTGATTCTTGATCGGCGCGTCCTGCACAAAGGCTTCAAACGCGCGGGCGCATAGCTCTTCCGGTTTGCTGTAATACACTTGTCCCAGCTTGCGGTCCATGGCTACCGAGTGCTGAAAAAGCTCGCTGGGCCGCTTGCCGTCGGGTTGTAGCAGAATGGCCGTAAAGCACTCCATTAGGCGCAGGTTAAGTGGGTGCACAATAGGCGGCGCATCAGCTAGCCAGGCGGCTGATGCAAATATATCGCGAGATAGCCCTGTGAAACATTTTTGCGCAATGTAGTGATCAAAGGCATGAAACCACTCGTGAGCGATACTGCCAGGGCCTACGTTCTTAGCCAGCGCAAAGCTGCGCTGGGCGGGGTCGTAATGGGCGGCAACGCCCAGCGCAAAGCTGCGCTGGGCGGGGTCGTAATGGGCGGCAACGCCGGGCCGCCCGCCGCTGCCATACTGCAATGCCAGTGAGCCGCGTAATGACACCAGCGTTTCGGGGCCTTGTAGAATCAACATCAAATCGCACAGCGCATCATGAAACAGCTCCGCTGCACGGTCGCGCTCAGCAGGAGTCACCCAGCGGCCAATTTCGATGGAGCGAAAATCGAACTGGCGCCGAATAAGCGCAAAGCTACTGGGCTCCTGCTGGCGATGAGACGGCCCGTTGCGATAAAACGTTCGAGCGTCGATACTCACGGCGCGCTTACCTGTTGGCTATCGGTAAAAGTATTCAAGCTAGACAGCCTGAGGATTAGTGCTGAATCCTTGCCTCCCTGGCGTGAATAAAGAAGTCACGTAAACGTTTCAGAGACTCTTCATCCCAGCCGGGCGGTTCGGAAAGCGCGGCCCAGGCATCAATATAGTCTTCCGCCGCAATTTCATGGCCAAAGCCTGGCGGGGCGCTTTCGGTAGTAAGGTCTACCAATAATTGCAGCATTGTTACCACAGGATACCAGCGCAGATCGGGTGAAACATCGGGACCACGCGGTGTGTGCATCCAGTCTGGTTCACGCCAGAAAGAAGCGGGTTCAAAAAACGTAATGGGGTCGCTGGCATATTGCAGGTAGGCAATACGAAAATTTCCCCATTCTCCCGGTACTTCTTGAAGCCCCTGCGTTTGGTTCATAAAGCGCACTACCGAGCCATCGCGAAACCTGGGTAGCCAAGCTGGCGAGCCGTGATCACGGTCAGCCGTAATGCGTTTCCATGTGTCGCTTCGGAAAGGCGGGCCGGCCCATAGCGCTCCATTAAAGGGATCATCAATAATATCGTAGAGATCAAACGAAAGATCCGAGTTAAGTGCGCCCAGGCTGAGCCCAAACAGGTACAGCCGAGGGCGCTCGTCACTGGGAAGGCTGGACCAGTAATCATAGACCACTGCAAATAACGCCCGGGCATTTTCGACGCCATAATCGGCTTCAGAAATTAGCGATAGATGGCTGGGCAGATAGGAGTATTGGGCTGCTATCGTGGCAATGTCGCCGCGGTGTAGGTATTCCACTGTATCCTGCGACCCCGGGTCTATCCACCCACGCCCTGTTGGTGTTGCTAATACCAAGACAGAACGCTCGAAACCGCCCACTCGGATCAGTTCTTCCAGCGCGAGTTCGGCTCGCTCGGTAGGCGTTTCAGCAGCATTAAGACCCACATAAACGCGGACAGGGTCAGGAGCTTCTTCGCCCAGAAAGTCACCGATTTGCGCGCCGCTCGGGCCTTCGGTCACAAAGCGCCGGCCACGGCTGCCTAACGCTTCCCAGCTAATTAACGACTCTGCGCTGCCGGGCTTTAGTGGGTCTTCAGGCGGAGAAAGGTCGCTTTGCATAAGCTCATCTACCTGCTGATAAGAGCGGTCGGCCACCTTTAGCGCATACGAAAAAAGAATGCCTTCGATAACGAGCCAAAACAGCGCAATAGCGGCGATCGTGCCCAGCACATAGGCTACTCGGCGGGGCAAAATATAAGCCAACTTACGTGAAAGTAGCCGGAAGGTACGCCTAAAAAGCAGCGCCATAAGCATTAAAAACGCAAACACACCCAAGGCAATTAAGGCAATGGAGAAGGGATGTGTGCCGCTAACGGGTTCCATCTCCATTAGTTGGCGAATACTATTTTGCCATTCGGCGGCTCGCCATAAAAAAAGAGCGGCGATGCTCAGGGATACAGCGGCGGCTAACCAGTGAAAATACGTTTCCAGCCGCGCATTGGGGGCAGGTAAATGGAGGTAACGCCAAAGCCCATGCCCCATCACTCCCAACGCATAGCCTGCGGTAAAACTTAGCCCCGACACGATACCTTGCGCGATGAGTGGGCGAGGTATAAGGCTTGGCGTTAGCGAAAACGCAAAGAAGAGCGTGCCCAGTACCAGGCCCACGCCTGAAAAACGCGCAAGGCGTGAGAAGATCCACTGTTGTTGTCTGCTCAGTTCCATTGGTTATCCATGGTCGCTGTAGGCTTTGAACGAAAATCGCTAAGGCGTTGGCGCTAAGCGAGTGGCTTTCTGCTAACTTTATTCTATTTCAGGCGCAATGAACTTGCGAATAGATGGACTTTCGAACAGGTGGATATGCGCATAGGAGTGAAGCGTCATGGGTGGGGGAGGAATAAATGCTGGGTATGGAACCAGACGAAAAGAAGCCCTCGATGCGAGGGCTTCTTTTCGTCTCCTTGACCATCCATGACATCTTGCAGCTCATCCTGAGCGATCGCTTCCTTGCTAGCGGTTTCCTTGCCGCGAACACTACAGACCATAGCTAAAAGTTAATTGGTGTACAAATAATTATTGTAAAGATATTGTACGAAAACGTTTCAGAACTGATCCGATGCGCAATGGAGGCAAACTTCTGTTTAAAAAATGGCCAATGCTTGCCTGCGGGTTGGCCTTCTGCTGTGCTTAATGGCTGAATTCAGGGTTGGCTCGTTGTGGCGTAGGGCGATACCAGGCTTGAGGTTGAAAGGCGAGTTGTCCGTATTACCCATTTATCAGTAATAGTACGAAGAAATTAGTATATATTTTTGAGTTATACTTAACGTAATTGTCTTAATCAGTGGTCCCCAAAGCTTTTGTTGGTAATTTGGCGCCGTTTTTATAGTCAAGTTGTTTAATGTTTAATAAAGTTTATTTGATAATTTGCTAAGATTGAAAAGGTCTAAAGTTTAGCTTTTGTTTTATTCGGTAATTATTAACCTTGTTTGGCAGGTGCTTTTGCTTTGAAATAAAACATTTGCAGGGTGTATTAAATGTTTGTAAAAAAAGCGCTTGTTTTATCTTTTCATAACCTGGGTTAGATAACTCAGGCGCTTTAGGGTCCATTGTAGCCATATAGCGCAAGGACAGCGTATTAAGGAAGAGCAAATAAGGATATTTGTGGTACACAAGGAAGCATGAACAGGATGTTCGTGGTGTAGGATTATGGAGGAACTAATCATCCCCGGCCAGCAATGGCCGGGGTTTTTTTAATACTCTTTTGAAAAGATAGTTCGCTAATTAAGGTGTGGGTAACAGCAGCGGCATAATAAAATAAACAAACAGCGTAATCGCAATAGCGCTTACGAGGTTCATGGCAAATCCCGCTTTGGCCATTTGTTTAATAGAAATACGCCCTGTGGAAAATACAGCGGCGTTAGGCGGGGTGGATATCGGCAACATAAAGGCACACGTAGTGGCGAGAGCAACCGCCACCATTAATCCGAGCGGGTTGCCGGTCGTGATGGCTGCAGCCATGCCTGCGGTAATGGGCAGTGCCATATTTGCCGTTGCGGTATTGGAAATGATTTCCGTCAAGAACAGCATTAACAGCACCATAATTAACAGTAGCCAGAAGTAATTGACGCCATCCAGTAACTGCAGTTGCTCGCTGATCCAACCGGTCAAATCGCTGGCGATGAACGCAGCAGCGAGCGTCATACCCCCGCCCCAAAGTATAAACAAGCCCCACGGCAAGCCCTTCATATCGTCCCAAACCAGCAGGGCGCGTTTTTCGTTGTGGGCAGGAATGACAAACAACGCAATGGCGGCGGTTACCGCAATAATCGTATCGTTAATGGGCAGATCAAAAAACGGTGCCAGCCAGCCGCGTAACGCCCAGGCCAGTGCCGTTGCCACAAATACGCCCAAGACACGCCTCTCTTCCTGGCTCATGGGGCCAAGAGCCGCAAGTTCCTGGGCCACAAAATCAATCTCAAGCGGCGTATTGGGTATTTTGGTGTATATCCGAGTGAGATAGACGTACAAAATCGCCAGTAAGATCAGCGTGAGTGGCAGCGCGAAAATCATCCACTGCAAGAAGCTGATTTCTACCCCTTCAAAAAACTGCGGGATCATGGCCACTACGATGGCATTGGGCACTGAGCCGATAATGGTTGCCAGCCCGCCAATCGAGGCTGAATAAGCAACGGTTAGCAGCAAAATACGTGCAAAGCTATCGCGATGATGACGTTCAAACTGGTCGCGTTCGTCTAATTCATTGGTTAGCGCGACGGCAATAGGCAGCATCATAAGCGCTGTGGCGGCGTTGGATATCCACATGGATAAAAACGCCGAGGCAATCAAAACGCCTAATACGATGCTGCGCAGGCTGTTGCCAATGCGGTTGACGATAGACAGGGCGATGCGTCGGTGCAGATTCCAGCGCTCAATGGCAATGGCCAGAATAAACCCACCCATGTACATGTAAATAACCGGGTTGGCGTAGCCCACAACGGCTTCGTCCAACACCATCACACCGCTAAGCGGCAGTACCAACATGGGTAGAAAAGAAGTAACAGGGATAGGAACCGGCTCTGTCACCCACCAGGCGCTCATCCATACGGTTAATGCCAGCACCGTGCGGGGGGCTGGATCAATCAGCGTGTCTGGCATCAGTACCTGTATTAGTACAAAAAGAAGTGGTCCCGCTAACAGTGGTACCCAGTGGCGCCAATTTGACAATGACATTCGCATACTCGTCTCCTGACGCTATTGCATGAATTTATTGATAGTTTGCTAACAATAAGAAGCGGGCATGCTACCACTTTCGTTTATACGCCGTTGGTTGTAGATTTTTAGACTTTGGTATAAGGATGTGGAGTGCCGGCCAGCGCTGCTTTCACTCAGCGTGGTAATCAATAGCAAATTGAGAGGGTGCAAGGGTTGGGGCGTTATTTGGCGGGAAGCATAAAAAGTAACATGTCGTATTGTCAGAGTTATTGGCGTTTAATTTTTTATTTGGCTCTTATTGTGCATGAAGATTAACTATTTTTAAGTATAAGCAGCGCATAATGCCGGTGCCTACGTTGGCTATTGGCAACCATCTTTTAGAGATTAAGGACTTTTAAACTTTTCCTGCCTCAGGTTAATGTATTTGACACATTTAAGGTTCAAGGTAGGCAGTACCACAAACGGAAACGTGGTTAGGAAGAACAAGCAAGGAGTGCTTGTGGTCGCCAAGGATGCACGAACAGGACGTTCGCGAGGAAAGATTACGGAGGAACCGATAAAGCCCCAGGCAGTGATGCCTGGGGCTTTCTTATTGCAACGTGCTAATAAAACATACTAATGAAAATGAACAGCGCGGTTATTTGTCCTCGTTGTTCTCCGGTTTTGCATGTCCCTGGTGGCTAAGTGCGCTTGCTTGGTCAAGGCGCGGATGGTTATCCAAAAAATCACGCTCAAGGTTGGGCAGTTTGTCCAGCGCTTGTAGGGTATGCGTGAGCGCATGGATAGCGGCCAGTACGTCCTGGGTGTTTCCGGTTTCCGAAATGGTGTGCATATTGCGGATCGGAAAACCGATGGAGGTCGCGGCGCTGTCGATAGAGGCCAGCACGCCTGCCATGCCGTCGGTGCCTGTATCGACGCCCACCATATCGCGCTGCATCGGAATATCCTGCTCTTTGGCGGCGCTGGCGATGATGCGGTTTAACTGCTCACTGGCAATCGAACCTACCGACATGGTAAAGCCTTTGCCCATTTCCAGCGGTTGCATGCGTTTATCGCCGATACCCGGCGCGGCTACGTAGTCGTGGTTAACGTCCACGCCAATCAGCGCATCGGGTTTTAGCTCACCGGCCATTACCCGGCTACCAAAGCGGCCAATCTCTTCGTAGCTTGCAATCGCAAACATAATGCGTACGTTGTCAGTGCCGCCTGCTTCGGCGATTAACCGCGCTACTTCAGCCGTTACAAAACAGCCCAAGCCGTTGTCCAGGTAGGCGCCGTAGAAGGTGTCGGGGCTGAAGCCGGGGCGGATAGGGCGGTCAAAAATAATCGAGTCACCCGGGCGCACGCCTAAATTAAGCACTTGCTGCTTTTTATTCTCGCCGTGAATTTGCAGGTCCAGGTAGATCTGTTCTTTCTTAATGCCTTTGTCACCGGTGCGCGCTGCTGGGTCGGAAAAGTGAATGGCGCCGAGTGCTTCAACGGTGCCGCCCTCAATCGAGCGATAGCTGCCCGGTTTTTCGGGGTCTTCACTGAACAGCTTCACTTCATGGCCGATCAGCACGGAAGGTAAAAAGGAGTCGGTGTTGATCCAGATTTTACCGTCTTCACCGATAGAGCGTACCTGCATACGGATCTTGTCCGCATGGCCGATAATCATGACCTTGAACATATCATCGCGGTTAGGGTGGGTATCCAGCACCACGCCTGCGTTGCCCTTAAACTGGTGAAGGTGCCAGCTTTTGGGGGCAAATGTCTCGAAGTAGGGCTTTAAGACGCCGTAGGTCATGGCCCCTTCAAGGCCAACCGGGCTAGGCGCGGCCAGGATGTCGCGCATCAGCTTGAACTGCGCTTCGGGCATCGGTTGTGTCCAGGGTTTTGCAGTATCGCTCATCGTATCGCTCACTTACTAAGGTGGGTGTTAATCATCTCTAGTCTGCCAGATTCACGCTCAGTGTGTAGAGAAAGCCATACTGAAAACACTTATTCGTGGCGATGAATCAGCTGGCGTAGTGCACTGGTTGCCGCAGATGGTGGATGCCGCCGGCTTAATATAATGCCCAGTTCACGGCGGATAGTTGGCTCGATTAGCGGGCGATGCTCAATGCCGTCGGTAGCAATTTGCCGGAAGCTTAATGAGGGGAGAACACTGATTCCTAAGCCCGCCGCCACCATACGGCCCACCGTCGCGATCTGGCGCGCATCGCATAAAATATCCAGCCGTTCCCCCACGCTTTGCATAATGCGATCAATATCCTGACGTGAGCTGGATAGACGGTTAATGCCGATAAAAGGGTAGGCCGCCAGTTGGCTCCATGCGACTGATGACTGAGCGAGCAGCGGGTGGCCTTTGGGGAAAACTGCTACATAACTATCTTCGAGGATAGGCTCGAAAGTCAGGTCATCCGCATCATCAGGAGGCACTGATAGGCCCAGATCAGCGCGGCCTTCGCGTACCATCTGATTGATTTGGTCTGCCAGTACGTCATGAAGACTCAGATTAATGCGTGGGTAAGTCTCATGAAAGCGCTTGAGAACACAAGGGAACAGGCCAGCTGCCAACGTGGGCAGTGCTGCTACCGTCACTTTGCCGCGCTGTTTGGAAAACTGATCACTAAGATCTTCAAATGCCTCATTCCAATCATTCAGCAACCGGATAGCGACCGGCAAGAAGGCATCGCCTTCCGGTGTCAGAGTAAGCTGTCGCGCCGTACGGGCAAACAGTGCGCCGCCCACGTTATCTTCCAGTTTGCGCAGGGCAATGGAAATAGCTGGTTGGGAAAGGTGAACTCGCTCGCTGGCTTCTGCCAGGCTGCGAGAGTGAGCGACGGCAACAAATACGCGAAGCTGCTGGATGCTTGGATTCATTTATAAAGTAAAACACAAATTAAAAACTATTCAATAAACAAAAATGAAAGCCAGCCCTATTATCTTTTTTTCAATAAAAATAAATGGAAGTGAAAGATATGAATAGTAAAAACACGTTATTGAGTGCCGCTGGATTGCTAAGTTTCTGTCTGTTGACCCTTGGCGTAGTCGAGGCTAATAACGCAAGTGAGCTTCCCTGGTTAAGAATCGTGAGTGAAAAAAACTACGATGGCGAAAGTGATGATTTGGTAACGGCGGGGCTGGGTATCAGCGCGTTGATCAATGAAAATGCACCTAAGTTTCTAGATCCGTTGGCGCCCACTGCTGAAGAATTGAGGCGTAGCTCGCTTTTCACCAAAGGTACCGCGGGTTTTGGCATCACCTATGGACCCAACGTCGATGCCTCTACGGGCAGTCTGTTAAATCAAGAGTTGATAGGTGGCTCTGAAATTATTGCCTATGCCGACGATGGCAGCGGAGGCGAAAACGTTTCTCTGCTACTTCAAGTGCCTGAACATTTCGATTGGCAAACACCCTGTATTCTGGCGGTACCAGTGGCAGGCTCCGCGAGCCTGTTTCGCGATGTCGCGACCATTGGCTATTGGGGGCTGCAAAAGCAATGTGCGGTGACCTATACCGATAAAGGGCTGGGAAACGGCTTTCATGATCTTGAAACTGATACCGTGACACGCTTTGACGGCATTCATTTGCCTGCGAACGAGGCAGGGCAGGATTCGCTTTTTACCGCTGACATGACATCTGATCAACGTCACCGTTTCTTGAGTGATTACCCCCATAGAATTGCATTCAAGCATGCGCATTCGCGCCAGAACCCTGATGCTTCTTGGGGGCAGGATGTGCTGCGTTCCATACAGTTTGCCCTTTTTCAGTTAAATCAGATAAGACCTGACGAAGCAAATGAGCTGGACGCTGCTAATACCATGGTAATGGTTGCTGGTAATTCAAATGGCGGCGGTGCTGCTTTATATGCCGGCGAGAGCGACCGGGAAGGGTTGATCGACGGCATTGTGGCAGCCCAACCGCAAGTGCAGCTTCAACCCGATGAGCGTGTTTCAGTCGTCAGGGGGGAGCGAACGATGACGGGAACAGGGCGTTCTCTAATGGACTACTTTACTTACGCGATTCTCTATCAGCCTTGTGCGGCAGTCGCAACGCCTGACGCCCCCATGAGGCAGACTATTACGCAAGCGGAACAGCGCTGCCAAAGTTTGAAAGAACGCGGGCTACTGCATGCCGAAACACTGTCGGCACAAGGGTATGAGGCGTTGGAAAACTTGCAGATGTACGGCTGGGAGCCCGAGTCCGGCCTTCTACACGCATCGCACTATGCAATAGCGCCTACCGCCACCGCCGTTAAATATGCAAGCTCCCATGGGCGCTTTGGGGTGGAAGAACGCTTATGTAGGTATAGCTTTGCCTCTGTTGATGAACATGGCACGCCCCGAGCAGTACCGCGGGAGGAGCTAGCGGTTATTTTTTCCACGGCGCCGGGCGGTGCTCCCGCTGGATCGGTTGATATCATAAACGATGCAAACCCCGGCGGCCCTATGAAGGATTCGCTATCGAGCTCTCCAAGCAGCGGACGTCAGGATTACAATTTGGATGGTGCCCTTTGTCTACGTGAATTGATAGTAGGCGACTCTGAGGATGCTTTACGTGTACAGGCGGGCATCGCAGATGTTCAAGGCAGCGCTAATTTAGGAGGAATTAGTACAATTATCGTGCATGGTAGGTCTGATGCGCGTGTGCCCGTTGGCTTTACTTCGCGCCCCTATCTGGCACTCAATTCCCTAACGGATCCTCAGCCTAACGTGCACCTTTACGAGCTAACCAACGTTGAGCATTTTGGCGCAAAGCTACCTGGTTATGCCGAGAATTTTGTGCCGATTCAGCCGTACCATATAGAGGCGTTAGAAATAATGTATGACCATCTTCGCCATGGTACACCGCTTCCACCTAGTCAGGTGATTCGGCCTGTGCCGGGCGAAAATAGCGGATCAGGAAACCTGCAGCAGCCCGGAATTCTTATGCAGCCTCAAGCAGGCGATATTATTCATACTCGCGAGGGGCACGTAACCATACCCGATTAAATCACGCCGCCATGGTACTAGCGCGTATTAACAAGCCTGCTTAAAAGGTTTTATAAAACAAAACAAAAGGCAAAAAATATTCAATATACAAAACTGAAAGCCAGCGCCATTCTTGAATTAGCCGCAGCTAACCACTGCACGGCAGAAAGACAATCCACACTAAAATAACAACGGCTCGTAAGCGGGCCTTGGAGACGCAATGAAAACGCTACTTACCGCCATAGTGGCCAGCGCCGCTGTGTTGACTGCTGCTACTTCACACGCCGATGAACGCTTGTTGATTGGCTCTACTTCTAGCTCTTCCAGCCACTACAGTTACTTTGTCGCGATTAACCAGATCATTAATAACCAGGTCGAAGGGGTGAGCTCCTCCGTCGCGGAGACAGGTGCAGCGGTGGATAACCTGCGCCGCTTGGGCCGCAATCAGATTGATATGGGCTTAGTGACTACCAACATCGGGTATCACGCCTATGCCGGTGAAGAAGATTTTGAAGGTCGCCCTGTCGATAGCCGTTTGCTATGGGTATACACCGTGGCGCCGCAAAACGCCGTTATGCGTCAAGATGCCAATGTAGCCACGCTTTCTGACCTAAACGGTGTGCGTTTCAATCCCGGTATCACCGGCTCAGCAACAGAGAAAACCACCGAAGCCGTTATGCGCACGTTAGGTATTGAACCAGAGTACGTGCGTGGCTCCACTACCGATATGGTAGATGCCATGAAAGACGGCCGGGTCATGGGTTCCGTCAAGTCAGGTGTTGGCGAACGGCTTGATGGCTCGACCATGGATATCGCTACGTTCACACCCATCAACGTGTTGTCGCTTGATGAAGAACAAGCCGACATGTTGCGCAGTGAAATGCTCGACATTGCGATTGTCGATATTCCTGAAGGAGCGGCAGACGGTATTTCTGCTTATACCACTTGGGCATTTGGTGTCGCCGTCCATGCCCACCCGGATATGGATGAAGAGACGGCCTATCAAATTGTTAAGGCGGTAATGGAAAATCCTGATCCGCAGGTCAACGCATTTTCAGCTATGCGCGACGCTGATATCGCCAAGATGACCCTGGAGGTGGGCACCGTGCCGTTGCATGCAGGGGCTGCCCGCTATTTTGAAGAACAGGGGTATGACCTCCCCGATGCCTTGCAGCCTGTTGAATAAGGCTAATCGGAGAGCATGATCATGCGCGAGACAGTTACCAAAGGTTTAGCACTTATACTGGGTGGGCTAATCCTTTACACCTCCGCCACTGGGCCGTTTGAAAGTTTGATTCAGCGGAGTATCTTTCTCGCGCTGGTTATTCTGCTTGGACTTGCCGTTTATCCGTTAGGAGAAGGGAAACGCTGGCGCCCCCTAGGGCTTGCGGTAGATATCTTTCTGGCGGTCGGTGTAGTGGCAGCCTGCAGTTACGTAGCAATGAACTATGAGCAAATTCTGGTCGAGCTGCCCTGGGCTACGCCCCGCGATATGCTGCTGACCAGCGTACTGCTGGTGGCTATTCTCGAACTTTCGCGCCGGGCGATCGGGGTTATCTTTCCATTATTGGTGATAGCGGGATTAGCTTACGCATGGTTAGGGTCTGCCATTCCTGGGCCACTTGGTCACCGTGGGTTTGATCCTTACTACATGACGGAAACCATCTTCCTCGGCGATTTAGGCGTTTGGGGCATGTTGGTAGGGGTGGCCGCCACAACGATTGCGGCTTTCGTTCTGTTTGGCTGCTTGCTGCTGCATACCGGGGGCGGTACGACCTTTATGGATTTAGCCCTGCGTATTAGCGGTCGCTCGCCGGGCGGTGCTGCCAAAGTCGCTACCGTTGCTTCCGGGCTATTCGGCATGGTTAGCGGTAGTGCGGTGGCTAATGTGGCCACCACGGGAAATTTCACGATTCCCATGATGAAGCGTTTGAACTACCCCCGACCGTTTGCGGCCGGTGTCGAAGCAGTCGCCTCAACCGGCGGGCAAATTGCGCCGCCTATTTTGGGCGCAGCAGCGTTTATCATGGCCGAGATTTTAGGTGAAAGTTACCTGCGGATTGCGCTAGCCGCTTTGCTGCCGGCCATTCTGTTTTATCTGGGCGTGTTTATTACTATCCATTTAGTGGCCAAGCGCCGCCAGTTGCAGGTAGTGCCTGGTGAAGAGCTACCGAGCTGGTCAGATGTGCTGCGACCTGAGCGTATTATTCCTATCTTGGCCGCTTTAGGTGGACTGTTTTACGGTGTGCTGAGTGGTCGCTCGATCCAGATGGCAGCGTTCTACGGCATCTTGATGACAGTACTTACCTTTGTACCATTTGCACTGCTTGCCAAGCGGCCGCTGCGTGAAATTATTAGCAAACTCATCAGCGGATTAGTTGATGCGGGCAAGGGCATGGTGATTATCGGCGTACTACTGGCAGGTGCGCAGATACTGGTCGCGATGATTGGGATGACGGGCATTGGTGTGACGCTGGCAAGCTTGATTGTCAACGTGGGTGGCGAATCGCTTTTCCTGGTCGCTTTTATTGTTGGCGGCGTGTGCCTGATTTTGGGCATGGGCATTCCAACAACTGCCGCTTACGTACTGGTGGCTTCGGTATTGGCACCTGCGCTAACGGCCATTGGTGTTGAGCCGCTCATTGCTCATCTGTTTGTTTTCTATTTCGCAACCCTTTCGGTCATTACCCCGCCTGTCTGTATTGCTGTGTTTGTAGCTTCAGGTATTGCTGGTACCAACTGGCTACCGGCAGCCGGTGAGTCGGTGCGCTTGGCGGCGGCTATTTATGTGATTCCTTTCTTGCTGCTGATTTATCCCGCCTTGGCAGGGTTTGGCTCGGCCTTGGATATCGTTCTGGCGAGCTGTCAGGGGATGGTATTTGTGGTGGCTTTTGCGGCGCTTATGTCGCGCGTGGCAATGACAGGCAAGCGCTTTATTGATGTTGTAGCGCTTGTGGTGGTCATTGGCCTTGCGCTGACGCCGGGCTGGCTCTCAACGCTTGCGGCGTTAGCACTCATTGTCGGGCTATTTCTTCGCCGCCGTTCCCTGCTTGATGATACGCCTGGGTCTGTTGCCAGTAGGCATCAAACTCTTCAAACCAAGGAGACACACCGATGAGTTTTTTACTAGGTAGCGGCGCGGGATTTTCTGGTGACCGTACCGACGCGGCTGTGGCAGTGGTAGTGGAGTTGATCAAGCGTCAGCAGCCGTCCGCCTTGGTGTTTGAAACCCTGGGTGAGCGCACCTTGGCCGCCGCCCATCGGGCCATGCGTGAGGATCCAGAGAGCGGGTTTGAACCTCTGTTAGATGAGCTGTTGGCCCCGGTGCTGCGCGACTGCTTGGATCATAATATCCAGATTTTAGGCAACTTTGGTGCTGCGAACCCGCAGGGTGCCTGCCAAGTGATTGCTGACTTAGCCGCGCAGCTGGGGCGTCGTAATGTACGAATTGCCCAGGTACATGGCGACGATATTCGTGACCAGTTGCATCGCCTGGACTTGCAACGATGGGAAGCTGAACGCCTTGATATGCCGGACGATAACGCCTTGATTTCCGCCAATGTCTATTTGGGCGCTAAGGCGCTGGCGGAGGCATTGGCGATGCAGGCGGATGTCGTCGTTACCGGGCGTGTCGCGGACCCTGCGCTGTTTTTAGCGCCGCTCATGAATCACTTCAACTGGCGCTGGGATGATTGGGACCGCTTGGCTTGCGGCATGATGGCCGGGCATTTAGCCGAGTGCGGTGCTCAGGTGAGTGGGGGCTATTTTGCTGACCCCGGATTTAAAGACGTGGAAGGGCTCGCCACGGTGGGCTACCCGATCATCGAAGTAGAGCAGGATGGCCGCCTGATAATTACTAAGCCCACGGGCACCGGTGGCTGCGTCACGGAACAAACGGTGAAAGAGCAGCTGCTCTACGAGGTTCACGATCCGGCTAACTACCTGACCCCGGATGTCACGGTGGATCTCTCTTGTGCTGAGGTGCACCAACTGGGAGAAAATCGTGTCGCGGTAACCGGAATTCGAGGTAAGCCTGCACCTGAGCGTTTGAAAACTACCGTTTGCTACGATGGCGGTTGGCAAGGCGAGGCGGAAATTTCCTATGCAGGCCCAAATGCGCTGGCGCGGGCCCAGTTGGCAGCACAGGTGCTGCGTGAACGGTTGGTATTTCGCGCTCCTGCGGAGCTACGTACGCGTCTGGATATTATTGGTCTGGCCAGCGTGTTTGATAGTGACAGCGGTAACTTGCAGCGTAATGCAGCAGGTATCTCCGGTGGTGATTACCGGTTGCGGCTCGCGGCCGAGCATAGCGAGCGCCGCTGGGTAACGCGGGCCACGCAAGAGTTGTTAGCGCTTTACTGCGCCGGGCCCGCTGGTGGTGGCGGTGTACGTCGTCAGTTTCAGCGGCGGGTTTTTACTGCGTCCTATTTAGTAAAGCGTAGCGATATCCACGCTCATGCCAGTCTATTTGAGTCGTCGGCGCTCGGCCAAATTAGGAGTGAACGTTATGTTGCAAGCTGAAAGCCCTTTATCCATGGAGCATGCGCCTACTTCTGTGATGCTCCATCAATTAGCCCACGCCCGTGCTGGTGACAAGGGTGAACGTCTTAATGTGGCGCTGTTTGCCTATGACATTGATGACTACGCAACTTTGTTGGAACAGGTGACAGAGGCGCGCGTGCTGTCACTTTTTTCCCACCGCGGGGCCAGCCGTGTGCGACGCTACCCACTACCCAACTTGGCAGGCATGAACTTCGTGATTGATGACGTGCTCCAGGGAGGGGTTAATGGCGCCCTTAATTTGGACGGGCATGGCAAAACGCTGTCCTTCTTGTTGCTTAGCCTGGAGATCAATCGATAGCAGAAGATAGCAAGACCCCGACCTAAGTGGTCATGACGGGCTAACTGAAATCCCTTACTATGCTGCTAATGTATGCATGCTAATCAATGTAATGGTGAGTAATGGGCATTAATGGAGTCGTTTGATGACCCCAGCCACGCTAGGTTCCCAACGATTTAAAGTGCTACTGGCGGGCGTTTGCAGTCAGCTTTTGTGTGTTGGCATCGCCCGCTTTGCCTATACGCCATTGCTGCCGATCATGCAGCAGCACACCTGGATGGGCGACGCGGATGGTGGCTGGCTAGCGGCGCTTAATTACGCGGGCTATATGCTGGGCGCGGTGCTGGCCGCCTCGATTCGCAGTATTTACATCAAAGACACGCTTTACCGTATTGGCCTGGTGCTGGCGGTGCTGACAACCGTGGGCATGGCTCTTACGGAGAACTTCTGGCTATGGGCGGCGCTGCGTTTTTTGGCGGGGCTTTCCAGCAGTGCGGCCATGCTTTTGGCGTCTGGGCTGATCCTTCACTGGTTGATGAACCATCACCAGCGGGGAGAGCTGGGGATTCATTTTGCGGGGCTGGGGTTAGGCATTGTACTGGCTGCTGTGGCGGTAGAGTTAATGCTGGCGTTCTCGCTTGACTGGCAAAGCCAGTGGTGGATTTTTGGCGTATTGGGCGCGGTGCTGTTGGTGCCTGCCTGGCGATGTCTGCCACGCCCGGTAAGGCCGGTTGCAGGTGCGCATCACAAAGCATTGCCTGCCGCCAAGCCGCCTTCGCGTACCTTTATGCGCTTAATGTTGCCCGCCTATTTTTGTGCCGGGTATGGCTATGTGATTAACGCCACGTTTATTGTCACCATCGTGGAGCGCGAGCCGCTGCTTGCGGGCGCGGGTAACTGGACCTTTGCTGTGGTCGGTTTAGCGGCCGCACCTGCCGTTATGCTGTGGGATTTGGTGGCGCGGAGGCTTGGCTATTTGGGGGCGCTGGTGGTGGCCATGTCGATCCAGGCCGTGGGAATTGTATTGCCTGCTATCTCCTCAAACCTGGTGGTGGTGTTGCTCAGCGCGGTGCTATACGGCGGCACTTTTCTAGGCTGCGTGAGTTTGGTGCTGACCATGGCTGGCAGGCTTTACCCGGCAAGCCCTGCGCGTTTAATGGGCCAAATGACGCTGGCGTATGGCGCCGCGCAGATCTTTGCACCCGCCTTAACCGGCATGCTGGCTGAGGCCTCGGGCCACTATACCGTGGGCCTTTGGCTGGCCGGTGGCTTTGTCATGTTGGGGGCGGTGCTATTGGTGTGGCTGCGATGCGTGGACCAAACTGCTCAGCGGCTGGATGCCGAGGCGCAAGCGCTGTCTGTAATGCGCTAATTGAAGCGCTAAGTGATGAGCGAATGGGGCAGGTCAGGAAGAAGCCAGGGGCGTCGGGCGGCCGTTTTCAGAAAAGAGTTAACGAGTTTTGTGCTTTTGAGCCGAAATCCTCTAGGATAAACGCTTTTTTTACACCAGAAGGATAGTCATGGCGTCTTCCGAGCAACCTCGCATCCAGTGGCTGGGCCGCTGGGGGTTCGTGCTCGCCGCTACCGGTTCGGCGGTAGGGCTGGGCAACATCTGGAAATTCCCGTATATCACCGGCGAGTATGGCGGTGGCGCGTTTGTGCTTGTCTATCTGGCGTGCATTTTTGCGGTGGGCGTGCCGGTAATGATGAGCGAAATCGCTTTCGGGCGGCGAGGGCGCGGCAGCCCCATTGATGCGATTCGTCGAGTGGTTAACGAGTCCGGTCGCTCATCGGCGTGGTCGCTGCTTGGCTGGATGGCCATGCTGTGCGGCTTTTTGATTCTGTCGTTCTACGTGGTCGTGGCAGGCTGGTCGTTTTCTTATCTGTGGAAGATGTTAACCGGTGGTCTGGTGGGCACCAGCGTTGACGACATGGCCGCCGTTTTTGGGGAAAACAACGCCAACCCGCTCAGCCTGGGCTTCTGGAGCACGCTTGTTACGCTGGTGACCATGATTATTGTGGGCAAAGGCGTTCAGGAGGGGATCGAGAAAAACGTCAGTTGGATGATGCCAGGCCTGGTCATCATGCTGATACTGCTGATTGTGTACGGCGTGTTTTCCGGTGGCTTTGGTGATGCGGTACGCTTTTTGTTCTCCTTCAAGGCGGGGAGCCTCTCCAGTGAAGGGATGTTAGCCGCGCTTGGCCATGCGTTCTTTACCTTATCGCTTGCCTCGGGTGCCATTCTTACTTACGGAAGCTATCTGCCCAAAGGCGCCTCCATTGGGCGTACCACCATTAGCGTCGCCATTGCCGATACGGCCGTTGCCTTGATGGCGGGGCTGGCGATCTTCCCGGTAATTTTTGCCAATGGCATGGACCCAGGTGAAGGCCCCGGGCTTATCTTTATGAGCTTGCCGCTGGCGTTCCAGGCCATGCCGCTGGGTACGCTGTTTGGGATTCTGTTTTTCGCCATGCTCTCCATGGCCGCGCTGACATCGTCCATTTCGATGGTTGAGGCGACCGTTTCCTGGCTCTGCGACAACAAAGGGTTCTCACGCCGCAGTGCTGCGTGGAGCACGGGGGTTGTGCTTTGGCTGATTAGTACCGCTGCCATGCTCTCCTTTAACCTGGGCGCTGATTGGACGTTGGCAGGCAAGACCTTCTTTGACTGGCTGGACTACATCACTTCACGCTGGATGATGCCGTTGGGTGGGTTAGGCACCGTCATACTGGCAGGCTTTGTCCTGAAGAGTGAAACGTTCCGCGACGAGCTAGGGCTCTCGCCTCTGCCCTATACGCTATGGCTTGCCATGGTGCGTTATGTCAGCCCGCTGGGTATTTTGGTTATTTTCGCTGATGCATTAGGGCTGTTTACCGTTACCTTTTCAGTTCATTGGCCGTGGTTGTTGGCTATCCTGCTGATCATGATGGCGCTGGGCGAGTGGTTGAGCCCTCGCCTGCGTCAGGCGTTAACGACACGCTAACGGATTCTCTCCAGCCAACGCTGCTGCTGAGCAATGAGTGACGGCTCATCCAGCGGCGTTTGGCAGGTGATTTGAGTCTCTTCCTGAGATCGTAGTTGAGACAGGAGCTGAGACAGGAGCTGAGACAGTAGTTGAGATCGTAATTGAGATAGCAGCGGTTACTTGCGTAAAGCAGATTGCTTGATAGCACCAGGATGGGTGCCTGCCTTCATCAACTCATCCCAGCGTGTGGTGTAGCGGCCTGAGCGGTGCCCGCAGCGTAGCTGCCAGGCGGCATCGGCATCCGTCATACCAAAGCTGATGGTGCCTTGCCCCATGCGCTGATTGATATTATCCAGGGTGGCCATTAAGTAAGGGTATCGGTTCCGCGGTGGTTGATGTAGCAACGAGAGCTGGTGCTGCTCGGCATCAACCAGATCCAGCAGCATCACACCTGCCTTCATAAACCGGTAGCCTGGCCGGTAAACCTGTTCAATCCCTTGGTGAACGGCCTCAAGAATTGTGCGCGTATCATCGCTGGGTGAGGGCAGGGGCACCATGGCGTGAGGAGAATACTGGGGTTGGTCTCGGCGGTGGCGGTTGGTGTTTAAAAAAATCATCACGGCTCGCGTTAGGCTGCGCTGCTGACGGAGTTTTTCGGCGCTGCGCTGGGCATGTTGGCGTAACGCGTTATGTACTTCTGTTTTACTGCCGGTTGATTGGCCGAATGAGCGCGACGTCATAATGCGGTGGCGCGGTTGATCCAGCGCATTCATCTGCAGGCAGGGCGTACCGCGCAGCTCCAGCGCCGTGCGGGCCAGCACTACCGAAAAATGTTTGCGCAGTAGCCGAAGGTCAGCCTCACGTAAGTCCCAAGCGGTATTAATATTACTGATCGCTAACCGCTCAGCAATCCGGCGCCCAACGCCCCATACGCTGCCCACCGGTGTCTGTTTAAGCAGGGCGGTCGTTGCCGCATCTTTTCCCGTCAGCAGGCACACGCCTTGATAGTGAGTCGCCTGCTTGGCCAAGTGGTTGGCAAGCTTCGCCAGCGTATGCGTAGGGGCCAGCCCGACGCATACCGGCAGGCCTAAATGACGCCGAATCCGCCGACGCAGCCATTCGCCCAGGGTTTGGCACTGCTGGTTGCTGAACGCCTCTAGGTAAATAAACATTTCATCAATGGAGTACGGCGACACGGCTGGGCAGGTATCACGCAGTAGCTGGCACAGCCTGGCCGACATATCGCCATACAGCTCATAGTTGGATGACTTGAGGTAAATGTCACCACGCTTACGCAGGCTTTCGAGCTTAAACGATGGCATGCCCATGGGGATGTCCATGGCTTTCATCTCGGCAGAGCGGGCGATGATACAGCCGTCGTTGTTCGACATAACGCCAACCGGTTTGCCTTCCAGCGCAGGATCAAACACACGCTCACAACTGACGTAAAAGTTGTTGGCATCGACCAGGCCAATCATCGGACATACTCATGAATGACGGCACGCACTACTCCCCATAGCTGGCACTCGGTGCCTTCCAAAGGAAGCGGCGGGTAGTGAGGATGCGCGGAGCAGAGATGCGGCGTATTTTGGTAGAGGGCGTAGCGCTTAATCAGCACTTCCTCTTCAAACATGGCAACCAGAATGTGCCCTAGCCGAGGCTTAATGCTGCGGTCAACGACCAGCAGGTCGCCATCAAAAATCCCCCAGCCTTCCATACTGTCACCAGCGGCGGAAAGGTAGAACGTCTGGGTAGGGTTTTTTATTAACCGCGTGTTGAGATCGAGCGTACGCGGTTCGTAATCCTGCGCTGGTGATGGAAAGCCGCTAAAGCCCGCACGGCCTTGTAACGATGAAAAAGGCAACGGCTGAGACGTTAACGGCAAGGTGGGCACGAGCGTCGATGGAGGCAACGACATCGTCGGCATCCTCACTGAATGTAATGTGTATGTATATACAGTATTTATTCGTGAGGTTTAAATTGCAAGCGTTGAGCGGCGATTAGGCAAGCCTAGCGCGCTAGCCACAACCCCACGACGATGGCACTAACAACAGCAATAAAAAAAACAAGGTTACGGGCGCGTGTATCGCGGCGTGGTTTCATGGCAGCACCATTAGCAAGAGTTGGGTAAAAGCGACGGAAGAATTGCGCCTGGCATGGTAACGTTTGTTACTGATACCGTCATCCAGACATTGCCTGAACGCTGAATTCAGGAACATTAAAGGCGTCGCGTTATTTGCCAACGAGATGGCCGCTTCATCAGGAAAACAACCTATGTGTGAACCAACCCTCCAACCCGCGTCTCGACACTTCGCGCAGCCGCTGGTGCTTGCGCAAGGGCGCTTGGCCGCACTGGGCTGGGGCCGCGTGGATGCACCTGTCTGGCTGGCGCTACACGGCTGGCTGGATAACGCGGCAAGCTTTAGCCGCTTGGCACCGCTTTTGGCAGATGCGCTGGATATCCGCGTGGTAGCCATTGATTTTCGCGGCCATGGGCACTCCCAGCATGCCGCTTTCGGAAGCGACTATGCGTTGTGGGATTACTGCCACGACGTGCTTGATGCGCTGGACGCACTGGGTATTGAACAGGCTTCTTTACTGGCCCACTCCATGGGCGCAGCGGTTGCCTGCCTATTGGCCGCTGCTATGCCGGAGCGTATTGCCCGGTTAACCTTGATTGACGGGCTGGGGGCATTGAATACGCCTGCGGAAGAAACCGCCAGCCAGTTGCGCAAAGGGCTTATTGCCCATCGTCGCCCGCTTTCCCGCCCACCACGCTATGCTGATATCGAAAGTGCGGTTGCCGCGCGGGTAGCCGGTGGCGTCACCACGCTGGATAGCGTAACGGCGATGCCGTTGGTTGAGCGTAATACGCAAGCAACTGCCGATGGCTATCTACAAATGCGTACGGATAGTCGACTGCTAAAACCCTCTCTGGTGCGCTTTACCCCTGAGCAGGTACTGGCTCTGTTAGCGTGTATTCAGGCGCCGGTACTACTGATTGAAGGCGAGCAGGGTATTTTAGGAAAGCGTGCCTGGGCCGAGCAGGCGCGCTTGGCGGTTAATGATCTGACCCGCCATGTGTTGCCTGGTGGGCATCATCTACATTTGGAATCTAAAGCGGTTGCCGCTGTGGCGGAACTCGCCACCGCTCACTGGGAGGCAGCCGTGTAAAACGCTTATACGGTCGGCTCAAGAGCAATAGGAATAGCCAATGAATCAACTGACGCACGCGGGTAGCGGGAAAAAAGTGGCTTTGGTGTTGGGCAGTGGCGGGGCGCGCGGTTATGCCCATATCGGTGTCATTGAAGCCCTGGAGGCACGAGGCTTTGAGATTATTTCAGTGGCGGGATGCTCCATGGGCGCCCTGATTGGTGGCATCTACGCTTCTGGCAAACTGCCCGAGTATCGGGAGTGGGTCTGTAATCTCGATTATCTGGATGTGCTAAAGCTGGTGGATGTGACCTGGAGCCCGATGGGTGCCATGCGTGCCAATAAGGTGATGAGTAAGTTGGAGGCGTTGGTAGGCGATGTGCTCATTGAGGATTTGCCTATTCCGGTGACGACGGTGGCGACTGACCTGGTTCGCCAGCGCGAAGTGTGGTTTCAAAATGGCCCGTTACTGCGCGCCATTCGCGCCTCTATCGCCATTCCAGGCGTCATTACGCCGGTCAATGTTGGTGACCAGGTGTTGGTCGATGGCGGGCTGCTTAACCCGCTGCCTATCATGCCGGTTATTTCTGCCCACGAAGCAGACCTGGTAATTGCGATTAACGTAACGGCACATAGCCCGCAGCCGGTATCACTGGAAGAACTCCTGCCCCGTGAGCACGAGGAAAATGATAGCAGAACGGCGCAAGAGCGTGACCGTGATGAAAAAATTGGCGGCTGGATGAGCGACGTGCGCCAAGCCACCCTGCGTTTATGGGAGGGGCTTGGCAGCAGTGAAGAAGACAGCGGCGTGGAAGCTGGCGCTGAAGAGAGTGTTGAGACGCGAGGCAAGCGCGAGTGGAGCAAGCTCGATATGATTTTAGAGTCGTTTGATATTACCCAAGCGGCCCTGGCAAAATACAAAATTGCCGGTTATCCGCCAGATATATTGATCGAGATTCCCAAGACGGTATGCAGCACGTATGAGTTTCATCGCGCCAAAGACTTGATCCGCCTGGGGCGGCATTTGGCCGATGAGGCGCTGGAGCGGCGCATGCCCAGCATTGCCTCGGATGCGACAGAGTGAGGCAGCGAGCCACTGGAAAAGTGCCAGTAGAGCAGTGAAGAGAGCGGTTGAGCGGCGTTACGCCCCGCGCTTACGCAGCAATATATAGACCGCTCCGGTGCCGCCATCAATATCAATGGCCGAGCAAAAGGCCAGCACCCCCGGCCATTCGCGTAACCAGGTATTGGTGTGGCTCTTAAGCACCGGAAAATCTGAAGTGGTGCCCCACGCCTTGCCGTGAACCACCAGCACGCAGCGTAGCCCTTGGCTTGATGCATCGCGCAAGAAGCTTTCAAGCTCCGCGCGGGCTTCTTCAAGCGTGTAGCCGTGCAGGTCAAGCCCCGCCTGCCACTCGGTTTGGCCACGCTTTAACTGGCTGAAGGTACGCCAGGGTAAATCGGGCACGCTAAACTCAAGGTACTCAGACGGGCGCACGGCCTCGACCCGGCCATCCGATGTGCGGCCGCTGGCTTGTACTGTGCTGTTTTGAACCGCCGCATTACGCCGTGCCTGTTGGGCTTCATCATTGCGCTTGGGCTTGCCGGGGTCGGCTTGATTATGTGCAATACGGCGTACGCCCGCTGCTTGCAGCGCCTGGCGAAAAGCGCTGATATCGTCATCGTTGGGCAGGTGGCGTCGCGTCATATCAAGCTCAAAGTGTGAAAAGGAAGAAAGAGTAAAACAAGAAAGCATATAAAGTGCCGACAGTATAGCGAGCTGAGCGGCGCTGTGAACCGGGCGGCGTCAAAGGTACAATCTTTACAGGTACAATCTTTTCTTTATCAATGAGTGTAGCCGCATGTGGCTGCATGGATGGTTTTCGTTTATCAGGAGTCGCTGTGACCACGCACCTCAATGCTGAGACCTCTCACTCAACCCTTTCGTTGCCGGATACGGCGTTGGTGAGCGATCTTTTTACACTACGCGACTATCTGCGCTGGGTATCCAGCGAGTTCTATCTGGCTGGGCTGCACTATGGCCACGGCACCGAGTCTGCCTGGGATGAAGCCGTTGCGCTCTGCCTGGGGGCACTTCACCTGCCCTGGAACGTCGACCCCGCCGTTTTGGAAGCACGGCTTTTGCCTGTTGAGCGCCAGCGTATTATCGCCCTGACCCGGAAGCGGGTAGCCAGCCGCCAGCCATTGCCGTACCTGCTGGGCGAGGCCTTTTTTGCAGGTCACCCCTTCAATGTTGATGAGCGAGTGCTGATTCCGCGCTCGCCGATTGCCGAGCTGATCGAAGACGGTTTTTCGGCCTGGTTCCCGGAAGAGCCGCCGGAGAGCGTGCTGGATTTATGCACCGGCTCTGGTTGTATCGGCATTGCAACCGGCCTTTATTTGCCTACCTGCGAAGTGACGCTTGCCGATATTAGCCAGGATGCACTGGCCGTCGCCCGAGAAAACATTACCCGCCATGACGTGGGTGACCGGATACGGGCGGTCGCCTCGGATGTGTTTGACGGGCTGGAAGGCCAGCGCTTTGACCTGATTGTTTCCAACCCGCCCTACGTCGATGCGCGTGATTTGGCTACCATGCCCGCCGAGTTCCGCCATGAGCCCGCACTGGCACTGGGTGCCGGTAAAGATGGCCTGGATATTGTGCGGCGTATTTTGCGCGAGGCGCGCAGCCATTTGAGCGATACAGGTTGGCTGATTGTCGAAGTGGGCAATTCTGACCGCCATGTGGAGGCTGCGTTTCCCGACGTGCCTTTCCTGTGGCTTGACTTCGAGCGCGGCGGCCAAGGCGTATTTGCTTTGAGCGCCGATGAACTCGACGCCCATGCGGCGTCTTTTGCGTAAGGAATGAACGCCCATGTCTGGCAATAGTTTTGGCAAGCTGTTTACCGTTACCACCTTTGGAGAGAGTCACGGCATTGCGCTGGGCGCCATTGTAGATGGTTGCCCGCCGGGGCTTGCGCTGTGTGAAGAGGATTTACAGCGCGACCTGGACCGTCGTCGCCCAGGTAGCTCTCGCCACACCACGCAGCGCAAAGAGCCTGATCAGGTGAGGATTTTATCGGGCGTGTTTGAGGGAAAAACCACCGGCACCTCGATTGGCCTACTGATCGAGAATACCGACCAGCGCTCCAAGGACTACTCGAAAATCAAGGAGCAGTTCCGCCCCGCCCATGCGGACTACACGTACCACCATAAATATGGCCACCGTGACTATCGGGGCGGCGGCCGCTCAAGCGCCCGCGAAACGGCCATGCGGGTAGCCGCGGGTGCTATCGCCAAGAAGTACTTGGCCGCCCAAGGCGTACAAATTCGTGGCTATATGAGCCAGCTGGGCCCCATCAAGATTGAGTTTAAGCAGTGGGAGGCCGTCGAGCAGAATGCGTTTTTCTGCCCCGATCCCGCCAAAGTAGCCGAGCTTGAAGCGTATATGGATCAGCTACGCCGTGACCAGGATTCCGTCGGTGCCGAGATTACCGTAGTCGCTGAGGGCGTTCCGGTCGGGCTGGGTGAGCCGGTGTTTGATCGCCTGGATGCTGAGCTGGCGCACGGTTTGATGAGTATTAATGCGGTAAAAGGTATTGAGATTGGTGCGGGTTTTGAATCCGTTGCCCAGCGCGGTAGCGAACACCGCGACGAGATGACGCCGGAAGGCTTCTTGTCCAATCATGCCGGTGGCATATTGGGCGGTATTTCCAGTGGGCAACCGATTGTGGCCAGGCTGGCGCTTAAGCCGACCTCCAGCATTACGACGCCTGGGCGTTCCATTGATGTTAACGGCCAGCCGGTCGAGGTGATTACCAAAGGTCGCCACGACCCTTGTGTGGGGATTCGCGCCACGCCGATTGCCGAAGCCATGATGGCGATTACATTGCTTGACCACTGGCTGCGCCAGCGTGGGCAAAACGGTGAGGTTAGCGTTGATACACCCCGTTTAGCGCAGCGTTAAAGCGGCGTACGGCTTGGCGTAACGCTGCTACACTCAAGGAAGATGGCTGAGGAGTAACCCATGAAGATTAACGTTGAGTTTGATCTGACCCCGGATGAATTTCGTCAAGCATTGGGGCTTCCTGATGTAGAGGCATTCCAGCAAAGCCTGCTGGAAAATATTCAGCGGCAAATGGAGTCGGGTGCAGAAGGGTATGACCCCATGAGTTTGATGCGCCCCTTTTTGCAGCAGCCCATGATGCAGCAGGGGCTTTCTCAAGGGTTGGCCAACTTTGGAACTTACCAACAGATGATGTTGGATATGTTGCGCCAGGCAGGCAACGCCAGCAGTACCGCCCCTGATGATCAAGCGGCGGACAGTGATGCGTCGAGCAGCGGGGGAGCGCCTAATGCCAAAGCAACGGCGTCCTCGCGTTCGCGTGGTAAAGGAAAAACCGAGTAATGCGGCGAGGTGCATAGCGGCCAGTTAATGAGCGCCGTCATCCAGGGCTCTTGAAAACAGTGTTATTGAAAACAAGGCTCTTGAAAACAGTGTTATTGCAAAGCACCCGGTCAAGGATTACTCTTTTTGCAGTGCAGCAAATCACGTTCGTAGGGGGGGGCGCGAAAGCGCCCACACTCTGAAACGGAAGAGGATTGGACACTATGCAAGACGATATGATGGACGCTTTTAACGCCCAGACCCGCCAAATGTTTGAGCCCATGCGCAAAATTAACTCGCTGATGCTCAACAACATGGAAAAAATGACCCAGTATCAACTGGAAGCCATGAAGCGCTATAGCCAAATGGGCACCGAGCGCATCCGCAGTGCCACCAGCATTCAGGATGCAGAAAGCCTGCGTGATTTCGGCACCCAGCAGGCTGAAATCATGAACGAGCTTTCCCAGCAAATGCAGGAAGACGCCCGTGCTATGGGTGAGATGAGCCTGCAGTTCAAAACGGAAATGGAAAAACTCTTCAGTGATGCCGGGCAGCAAATGACCGAGCAGGCGACTGCCGCCGCAAAAGGCCAACAGCCTGGTGCTTCTGGATCCGCCTCGAGCCAGTCTTCACGGAAAAAATAAGAAGTCGGCTAACTCACGGCGCCTCTAGGCGCCGTATTGTTATAAGGGGATTCAGTATGCAGGGGTGGAAACGACCATTGCACGACATGTTTCAGCAGGGAGTGTCTCAAGAAGACATTGAGGCATGGAATACGCAACTGAAAGAGGCCGCTGAGCAGTACCAGGGGCTTATGCAGGATCTGCTGGCACGCATGGCCCCAAGCGAGGCGGCCGACTCGGTCTATAGCGATATGCGCAAAAGCTTCGAGGCGGGTGCGCAGGCATTAATGAATAACCCAACCTTGCTGTGGCAAACCCAAGCGCGCCTGCTGCAAGATCAGTGGCTGCTATGGCAGCAAAGCATGCGTGCTTTGTCTGGTGAGCAGGTCACACCGCTGATTACTCCTTCCAAAAGCGACCGGCGCTTTAAAGACGATGCCTGGACGCAAGACCCTCACTATGCGGCGATCATGCAGCAGTACCTGCTGTTTTCGCAGGTAGTAGAAGAACTGATCGAAAGCCTTGAAGGTATGGATGACCTCCAGAAACGAAATCTGGGGTTTTATGCCCGTCAGCTCGTCAATGCCATGTCGCCCACCAATTTCGTTTCTACTAACCCTGAGGTGATGCGGCGAACGCTGCAAACCCGTGGGCAAAATCTGGTAGAAGGGCTATCTCGGCTGCGTGAAGACCTTGCCAACTCAGCGGAAGGCATCAATGTGTGTATGACCGAGCGCAATGCGTTTGGCATCGGGGAAAACATCGCGGTTACCCCTGGGGCTGTCGTGTATGAAAACGAGTTAATTCAACTGATTCAGTACACGCCCACCACTGAGAAGACCTTTAAAACGCCGCTGTTAATCGTGCCGCCCTGGATCAACAAGTATTACATCCTTGACCTGCGCCAGGACAATTCCATGGTCAAGTGGGTGGTGGACCAGGGCCACACCGTATTTTTAATTTCATGGCGCAATCCTGGCCCTGAACAGCGTGACATTACCTGGGCCGATTACATGCAAATGGGGCCGATCAGCGCGATTAGCGCCATTGAGGATGCCTGCGGTGAGAAGTCGGTCAACCTGGTGAGCTACTGCGTAGGCGGCACCTTGACGGCTTCGACCGTTGCTTATTTGATGAGTACCCGCAAGGGGCGAAAGGTGAAGTCGGTCACCTACATGGCCACGCTGCAGGATTTTCGTGACCCCGGCGATATCGGTGTTTTCCTGAACGAAGCCGTGGTGCAAGGACTTGAGCAAACCATGCAGCTAAAGGGCTATCTGGATGGTCGCTCGATGGCTTACACCTTTAACCTGCTGCGTGAAAATGATCTTTTCTGGTCGTTTTATATCAATAACTACCTGAAAGGAGAGATGCCCGCCGCCTTTGACCTTCTCCACTGGAATACGGATGGCACGAACCTACCGGCGGGCACGCATGCCTGGTATTTACGCCACATGTATCTTGAAAACCGTTTGGTCGCGCCGGGGGGGATTGAGCTTGATGGTGTAAAAATTGATTTACGCAAAATCTCCACCCCTAGTTATTTCGTGTCGACCAAAGAGGACCATATTGCCAAGTGGAACAGCACCTATTATGGGGCGTTGCTGCCTAAAGGTCCCGTCACGTTTGTATTAGGTGGCTCGGGGCATATCGCCGGTATCGTTAATCCACCGCAAAAGAACAAGTACGGTTATTGGAGTAACGACGCACTGCCAGAAAGCCATGAAGCGTGGCTTGAAACAGCGGCGTTTAATGAGGGGTCCTGGTGGCCGCACTGGCAGGCATGGATGACACAGAATGGTTATGCGGATACCCAGAAAATGGTGCCCTCGCGCACACCCGGCGACGGTAAGCTTGAGGTGATTGAGTCAGCACCAGGGCGCTATGTAAAAATGACCATTCCTGACGTGCTAAGCGAACAGGGCAGCCTGTAAAGGCTGCTCCGATCATCCGGGTATTCTACAAAAAAACTATCCTTCTCATGTTTAAGCGAGGTGCTAACAATGCCGCCCACTACCCGTTACTCATTAGCCCCCGCGTTTAGCGCACAACACCGTCCTGGAAACAGTCCTGGCAATAACCATGGCGCTTGCTGCTGTGGTTCACCCGTCTTACAGCATTTTCATGAGCGCGTTATGGCAGAGATTGCTCGCCGCGAAATGCTGGGTGGGCCGGCAGCGGTCATGGCGCTGTTTGCAGGTGTACATACGCCACACGTGGTTGACCAGCCCTCAAAAGCGCATGACGGCCCTGTGCTACTCACCAACTTAACGCTTTTTGATGGAAGTGGTGGCCCGTTGCGCGATGGCGTATCCGTTAAGGTAGAGGATGGGCGGGTCAGCGCTATTCTTGAAGGTAATGCTGGCGCCGAGTCCGGGGACGTTATCGACTGTGATGGGCGCGTGTTGATGCCTGGCTTAATCGATGCGCATTGGCACTCCACGCTAGCCGCTATTACACAGATGGAAGCCATGAGCGCGGATATTGGTTATATCCATTTGGTCGCCGCAAAAGAGGCCGAGCGAACGCTGATGCGAGGGGTTACGTCGGTCAGGGATGTGGGAGGGCCGTCATTTGCACTGAAGAGAGCCATTGACGAAGGCATCGTGAACGGACCGCGGATATTTCCCGCAGGCGCCATGATTTCCCAGACATCCGGGCACGGTGATTTCCGAATGCGGCACGAATTGCCTCGTGGTAGTACAACCCCGCTAAGTTACACGGAGCAGCAAGGGGTAGCCATGATTGCTGACGGTGAAGCGGAAGTGCTTAGGCGCACGCGTGAGCAGTTGATGCTGGGGGCTTCTCAAATAAAGCTGATTGCGGGTGGTGGCGTCGCGTCATTTTATGATCCGCTCGACAGTACGCAGTTTAGCGAGCGCGAGCTTCGCGCAGCGGTTGAGGCAGCCGGTGACTGGGGCACGTATGTCATGGTTCATGTCTACACCTCCCGGGGTATTCAGCGTGCCCTGCGGGCAGGCGTACGCTCAATCGAACATGGTCAGTTGGCAGATGAAGAGACCGTTCGAATGATGGCCGGTGAAGATGTGTGGTGGAGCCTTCAGCCTTTTCTGCAGGATGAAGATTCCAACGTTTACCCGGATGCGGCACGCCGAGAGTCTCAGCGGCAAGTTGCCGAAGGAACGGTTCGCGCGTATGAAATGGCCCAGCGATTTAACGTTAAAACTGGCTGGGGAACGGATATTCTTTTTAATCCCCAAAATACCCCCAACCAGCTGCATCACTTGGCTAAGCTAACGCGTTTCTACGACCCGTTGACCGCATTGGCAATGGCGACGGGGCGTAACGGGGAGCTACTTTCTCTCTCGGGGCCGCGTAACCCGTATCCGGGAGTGCTTGGGCGTATTGAGCCTGGTGCGCTAGCCGACCTGCTGGTCGTTGATGGTGACCCAAGCAAAGATCTTGATTTTCTTAAAGATCCAGAGCGTAACTTGCGCATGATTATGAAAGCTGGGCGTGTTTATAAAGATTGTTTGCAGCAATAGCTTGGCAAGATCGTTTATAAATATCGATTTTAAGTGCTTGATCGGTTGTTTGTTTATGTTGAATCAATCATGCACTGACCGCTTTTCCGGCCATTAATAGAAGTGTTGGTTTTAGGACAACCTTGCTGGTTTAAATGTTTTTAACGCGGTAGTTGGGATTTCAGCAGGCCCCACGTCTATTTCCGGGCTTAAGGAGATAGGCGTTGAACTCTTTTTAGGGGGCTATTCGTAACCGCCGTTCCTATGCTTCTGGGCGCCCCCTTTGTGGCAAACACAAACCGCGCCGCGTTCTCGCCTAATATCGGCAGGCCGAGGGTGCTGTCATAATGTCGCAGGAGGGTTGTAGAACACCTGGATGGCGCTATGGTAGCCAAAGATTCATAACGACATGCGATAGGCCAGTACGTGCGAGCTTGGCGCGTGTGCCGTTTAACCGTGTTTATTTAAAGGGAGCATCGAAGTAATGGCGAACAAGGCACTGAATGTCATGGCCCAACGAGTGACTCAGCGGCTGGCGTTAAGCGCGTTAGCACTGCTATTAACGGCAGGTGTTGCGCAGGCGCAGACGCTTGAAGTAAGCAATGCTCGGTTAAGCCTGCTGCCTGGTAACACGCCCGGTGCGGGTTACTTTGAGCTTTATAATACGGGAGATGAAACCGTCACGCTGGTGGGCGCTCAAAGCCCTGCCTTTGATAGTGTTGAAATACATGTTAGCTCCGAGCACGACGGTATGGCCCATATGCACGAGCTTACATCGCTTGAAATTGCCTCAGGCGAGCGTTTTGAGTTTGCGCCCAAAGGTCATCATCTGATGTTTATGCGCCGCGTTGAGCCCTTAAACGTAGGTGATGACGTTGACGTGGTGCTTGAGTTTAGCGATGAACAGCAACTGCCCGTTACCTTTAATATTGTCTCTCCAGCATCGATGTAAAGGCCAGGAATAGGAACCCTATATGTACAAGTTGTTGTTCGCCGCGTTGGCGTCTCTTTTACTGGCTGGTTGTAGTGATCAGAGCTGGCGTACCACCGACGTTGCCGACATTATGCCGTCGCTTGATTTTTCACTGGTGGATGATAACGGCGACAGCGTCCAAGCGGATGAATATCTGGGTAAGCCAGCGCTTGTCTATTTTGGCTACACGTTTTGCCCCGATGTTTGCCCCATTACCCTGGCAAGATTAGGCGATGCGATCAGACAGCTGGATGATGAGACGCGCGACGAGGTTCAGGTGCTGTTTATTTCGGTCGACCCGGCGCGTGACACGCCCGAGGTGCTAAAACGCTATACCAATGCCTTTGGCCCTGAGTTTACTGGCTTGACCGGCGATAAAGCCGACATTGATGCGATCACCAACCGTTACCGCGTTGCTTACGAATACGGTGAAGAGAATGAGAATGGTGACTACCTGGTAACACACTCCAGCGCTGTTTTTGCCTTTGATCGAGAGGGGAATGCACAGTTCCTGGTGCGGGATAGCCACCCGATAACGGATGTTCAGGCGGATATCAAACGGCTGATAGAAAAAAGCTAACGCCGCTTGGAGTAGCCCCAGGGAGCTAAACAGGTAGTAGACGTAGGTAGAAAAAGTCTGTAGCAAAAAAGGGGCGACTGATGATCAGTCGCCCCTTTTTATATGCCGTTTACTTGGCTAATACCTGGCAACGAAAGCGATTTAGCAGACGGCAGAGAGGCCGCAGCGCGACTTGTACAGACGAGAGTTAATATCCAGTTCGATATTCTCACTGTCTTTATCGTAGAAAAAGGAGGCATAGCCATTGTCAGAAGAGGCTGTGCGATAGAGGCCGCAGATGCCATAACCATACTGCACTTCCTGCAGCTGCGAGAGCTCAATATCATGGGATGTCCCCAGCTTATTTGCCAGAGCGTGTTGAATGTCATCGCCAACATGGCTGTCAGACATAACCTGGCCACCGAAGATAGCGCCCGCCAACACGACAGTAAGCGCCAGCGGCATCACGACAAGTAGTAAAAAAGGACGAGATTTTAACATAGTGGTACTCCTATGCCAGCCAGAATCAAAAAAGTGCCCTATTGTAGCGTGTCATGTTGAAGGTTCCTATCGACCGCGACAACGTGTCAAGCGAAGGCCAGGTAGCAGCATTAGCCCCGCTAGTAGCCATGCAGGCCAGCTCCCGGTGCGGGTAAAAGGTGTTAACCCCTCCATCGCATAGAACTCACCCACTAACGCTGTCGTTTCAAACTGGGGCGCTTGAGCAACGATGCTTCCGTGGGCATCAATAATCGCTGTAACGCCGTTACTGGTGGCGCGTATTACATAGCGACCATTTTCAAGTGCTCTAAGTCGTGCCATTTGCAAATGCTGGAAAGGGCCAATGGAGGCGCCAAACCAGGTGTCGTTGGAAACCGTCAGCAGCACATCGCTGTCCTGAGCGCGACGCGCCACAAGCTGCGGATAGATGATTTCATAACAGATCGCGTTGCCCAGGCGAATGCCGGAGGCCTGCATGGGCGTCTGATGCGATGCGCCTTTGGTAAAGCTCGACATCGGCAGGTCAAAAAAGTCGATAGCACCGCGCAGCACGCTTTCAAGCGGTAGGTATTCGCCAAAGGGCACCAGGTGCTCTTTTTGATAACTGCCTTCAACGTTGCCAATGCCCACCACGCTGTTGTAGTAGCGGTTAGCCACATCCAATTGAACGATGCCTGTCACCAAGGCAACGCCTGGCGGAAGGTTAGCCTGAACGCGCTCCAGGACCGGACGTGCCTGAGTTTCCGTCATGGGAAGTGCGGTTTCTGGCCAGATAATTATGTCAGCCTCATCGGCGACTTCAGCGGTCAGTCGGCTGTAGGTATTCGCTGCGATGCGCTGGCCGTCTGGCGTCCACTTTAGCAACTGCGGGAGGTTGCCCTGAAGTAAAGCAACCCGAGTCGGAGTGCTGGAAGGGGTGGTCCACTGTGCAGGCAAGGCCAGCGGTATCAGCCAGATTGCCAGTAACGGGGCCAGTGCCCACCACTGGCGGCGCAGAAGCACGTTAGCTGCCAGTGTGCCGCTAAGCACCACCAGCAGGGAAAGTAGGTAGACACCGCCAATTGGTGCCCAGCTTGCCAAGGGTGAATCGACATAGCCTGAGCCCATTAGTAGCCAAGGGAAGCCTGTGAACAGGTAGGTGCGCAGCACTTCACCCAGCACCCAGGCACCGGCAAACGTTAGCCATGCCAATCGCGGGGTGGTAAAACGCCGGTAAAGCCAGAAGGTGCCCGCATAAAAAAGGGCCAGTACGGCGACAAAAAGTGCGGTCAGCAACGCTGCCAGCGGCACGCCGGTATAGCCGTAATCATGAATGGAGATATAGACCCATGAGGCGCCGCTGCCAAAGAGTGCAATGCCATAGAGCCAGCCTTTAAGCGCTGCCTGGGCGGGCGTTAAGGTATGAATCCCTACGTAAAGCAGGGCAATCGCTACCGGGCCAAGCCACCATAGTTCAAATGGTGAAGCGGTTAGCGTGGTAAAGCCGCCCGCAACCAGGGCCAGTAACAGTTGAAGCATAAAGGCGGGTATTGGCCCCATGAAATATCCTGTCAATACGTGGTTAATCGGTAAGCTGCTAGTCGTTTTTTTGAGGTTCGAGGCTCTCGCCATCGCTTTCACGATAGGCCTCTAATAAGCGGATGCGCCGGTTATCAGCATTCAAGATGACAAAGTGCCAGCCGCCGAAGCGAGTATGCTCGCTGCGCCCGGGCAAATGACCAAATTGCTGCATCACCAGGCCGCCCACGGTATCGAATTCATCATCAGAGAATTCGGTGCCAAAGCGTTCGTTAAAGTCTTCGATGGGGGTGAGGGCGCGAATAGCAAAGTGGCCGTTTTCCAGCGTGCGGATATCGTCCTCTTCGTCGGTATCGTGCTCGTCTTCAATATCACCCACGATTTGTTCCAGAATGTCTTCAATCGTAATAATGCCGGCAGTACCGCCATACTCATCTACCACAATGGCCATGTGGTTGTGCGTATCACGAAACTCTTTGAGCAGGCTGTTAAGCCGTTTCGACTCTGGAATAAACATGGCCGGACGGAGAACATCTTCCAGTTTGAAGGCGTCCCGGCTTTCCTGGGTTTGCGACAGTAAAGGAAGCAGGTCTTTTACCAGCAATATCCCTTTAACATCATCCAGATTCTCGCCAATCACAGGATAGCGGGAGTGACCGGTTTCCTGGATAAGCGGTAAATAGCCATCACGCGTTTGGTCCAGCGTTATGGCTGATACCTGAGAGCGGGGTATTAATACTTCTCGAACCTGTCGATCGCTAATTTCAAGCGCACCTTCAATAATCATGATGGCGTCCTGATCCAGCTTCAGTTTCCCAGCGGTATGGCGTAAAAACGTCATCAGCTCAGCGCGTGAACTGGGTTCGTCGGTATCTCCGGTAAGGGCGCCAAAGAGTTTCTCGAGCCAGGATTTTTGATTAGGATTGCTCGATCGGTCTTCGCTCATGCGTCAAATCTCTTGTTTACGGGGCAGACAGGTGTCGTAACGTGCCTAAAATCTAGTATCAACAAAAAACAGGGTGCCAACAAGGCGGTGTCCCCCTGGTACGGGGCGCTATGTTGCACTATGCCTCTTGCCTTGCATCAATGAATGGTTTCTTCCCTGCGCGTTGTCAGTGTCATGGCACATGGTAAGGGTCAGAGATGCCCAGCTCAGCAAGCAACGTACGCTCTAGCTGCTCCATCTCTTCTGCCTCCTCATCTTCAATATGGTCATAGCCCATTAAATGAAGCGTGCCATGGACGACCATGTGCGCATAGTGATGCGCTAACGGCTTCTGTTGCTCGTCCGCCTCTTTTACCACAACGGCATGACAAATAATCAAATCGCCGAGCAGCGGTAGCGTGAGCCCCGGCGGGTTTTCAAATGGGAACGATAGCACATTGGTGGGCTTGTCTTTGCCGCGATAATCGCGGTTTAAGGCTTGGCTTTCTTGCTCGTCCACAAAGCGGATCGTAAGCTCTTGGCGCTCATCATCCGGGTAATGAGAAAACACACAGCCCACCCAGTGGGTGAGCTGTTCAAGCGTGGGCAGCAGCGGTTCATCAATAGCGGCTTGTCGATCAATCACGATATTGTTCAACGTGATGTATCTCCCCATCGTTCCTGAGACTGTTCGCGCCCCTGAAGGCGTGCCTCGCGCTCTTGCTGGCGTACTTCACGGCGGGCACGCTCTTCCACTTCCTGCTGCGACTCGAATTCGTCGTAGGCTTCGATAATGCGCTGCACCAAGGGGTGGCGTACGACATCCTTGGCGGCAAAGTGGGTAACGCCGATGCCTGGCGTATCTTTCAGTACGTCAAGTACCTGGGACAAGCCAGAGCGCTGCCCACGAGGAAGGTCGACTTGGGTGATATCCCCGGTGATCACGGCCGTTGAGCCAAAACCGATCCGGGTCAGGAACATTTTCATCTGCTCCGGCGTGGTGTTCTGGCTTTCGTCCAAAATGATGTACGAATTATTCAGCGTGCGACCGCGCATATAGGCCAGCGGCGCTATTTCAATCACTTGGCGCTCGATGAGCTTGGCCACTTGTTCAAAACCGATCATCTCGTACAGCGCGTCGTACAGCGGGCGCAGGTACGGGTCGATCTTTTGGGCTAGATCACCAGGCAAAAAGCCGAGTTTTTCACCCGCTTCAACCGCTGGGCGTACCAGTAAGATGCGGCGCACTTCCTGTTGGTTAAGCGCTTCAACCGCTGCTGCTACCGCCAGATACGTTTTGCCGGTGCCGGCTGGCCCGATACCGAAGTTAATATCGTGCTCGCGAATGCTGGTGACGTAGCGCTGCTGGTTCAAGCCGCGCGGCTTAATCATGGTGCGCGGCGTGCGCATTACCACGTCATCGGGGCTGCCTTCTCCGTCCTGCTCGTCTTCTAGTGCTTCCAGGCCAGACTCTTGCAGGAACAGGTGCACGGTATCTGCCGAAAGATCATCCACCGCCGTTTCGCGGTAGAGGTGCTCAAGCACGTTAGCCGCCGCTTTGATGCGGTTGGCAGCACCGGCCAGCTGAAACATATTGCCCCGGTTGCGCAAAGTCACGTCCAAGCGGCTCTCAATCAGCTTTAGATGCTCGTCCTGCTGGCCACTTAAGCTGGCAAGCCGCTGTGGGTCATTGGGTTCAAGGCTTAGGGTGATAATGCGGTTGGCCTGAGGTGATGGCTGGCTCAAGAGTAGGAAATCCGTCAGTTAATGTGTGTAGACACCCAGCTTACTGCCCCAACCGGGGTTGGGGCAATTACCTAAGATAAGATAGCGATCAGTAACGCTCGGGGGAGACGAGCTCGCCGCGCAGCGAGTTGGGGAATGCCTCAGTGATCTCAACATCCACAAAGTAGCCGATTAGCTCGGTAGGGTTAGCCGCACGGAAGTTAACCACGCGGTTATTCTCCGTACGCCCAGAGAGTTGGCCGGGGTCTTTAGGTGAAAAGCCGGTGACCAGAATGCGCTGGGTAGACCCCACCATGCGGCGGCTGATCTGGGCCACATTCTGCAGAATGCGCTCTTGCAGAATCGCCAGACGCTGCTTCTTGACGCTTTCTGGGGTGTCATCCGGCAGGCCTGAGGCGGGGGTGCCCGGGCGCGCCGAGTACACAAAACTAAACGAGTGATCGAAGCCAATCCGGTGGATCAGATTCATCGTGGCTTCAAAGTCTTCCTCGGTTTCACCTGGGAAGCCGATAATGAAGTCCGATGAGAAGCTGATATCCGGACGGTTAGCGCGCACGCGCTCCATCTTCTCAATGTACTCTTCGGCAGTATGGCCACGCTTCATGGCGCTGAGAATCCGGTCGGAACCCGATTGCACCGGCAGGTGCAGGTGGCTGACCAGTTCCGGGATGTCTGCAAATGCATCCACCAGGCTGTCGGTGAACTCAACCGGATGCGAGGTGGTAAAGCGTATGCGGTCAATGCCATCTACTGCAGCGATGCAGGCAATCAGCTCGGCAAGATCAATTTCATCACCGTCGTCGTTGTCGCCTCGGTAGGCGTTAACGTTTTGGCCCAGCAGGTTGACTTCGCGCACCCCTTGATCGGCCAGGTGGATAACTTCATCCATCACCTTCTCAAACGGACGCGAGACCTCTTCTCCGCGGGTATAGGGCACCACGCAGAAGGTGCAGTATTTGGAGCAGCCTTCCATGATCGAGACAAAGGCCGTGGCGCCATCTGACTTGGGCTGGGGCAGGTGATCAAACTTCTCGATTTCCGGGAACGTTACGTCTACGGCGGCAATTTGATTGTTGCTGCGCGCATCCAGCATGGAGGGCACACGGTGCAGCGTCTGCGGGCCGAAAATCATATCCACGAAGGGCGCACGCTTACGCAGCGCATCGCCTTCCTGGCTTGCCACGCAGCCGCCTACGCCAATTACCAGGTCCGGGTTGGCGTCTTTTAGCTTTTTCCAGCGCCCCAGCTGATGAAACACTTTCTCCTGAGCCTTCTCACGAATTGAACAGGTGTTAAGAAGGATGACATCGGCTTCCTTCTCATTGTCGGTGAGTTCAAGCTGGTGAGATTCACCGAGTAGATCCGCCATACGGGAGGAGTCGTACTCGTTCATTTGGCAGCCGTGCGTTTTGATGAAGAGCTTCTTCGCCATCGGTACCTGTCGTCTATGGGTCGTCGGGGGACGAGGAATGAATGGGGTATCGTTTTAGCAGCGTAGGCTACTGTTGAATAATCCTATTATACGGGCACAAGAAACCGGGGGCTAGCATTCCCCGATAATCGATACTTGACCTTAATCCCTAAATCAGTATACTACGCACCGTGTTTGAGAAGTTCCTCGATAGCTCAGTTGGTAGAGCAAATGACTGTTAATCATTGGGTCACAGGTTCGAGTCCTGTTCGAGGAGCCAACACTTTACAGGTTGGTTCTGCTTAAAACACAATAGCTTAAGATGTTCCTCGATAGCTCAGTTGGTAGAGCAAATGACTGTTAATCATTGGGTCACAGGTTCGAGTCCTGTTCGAGGAGCCAACACTTTACAGGTTGGTTCTGCTTAAAACACAATAGCTTAAGATGTTCCTCGATAGCTCAGTTGGTAGAGCAAATGACTGTTAATCATTGGGTCACAGGTTCGAGTCCTGTTCGAGGAGCCAACACTTTACAGGTTGGTTCTGCTTAAAACACAATAGCTTAAGATGTTCCTCGATAGCTCAGTTGGTAGAGCAAATGACTGTTAATCATTGGGTCACAGGTTCGAGTCCTGTTCGAGGAGCCATCTACTTGCCTTTTTAGATTCACAGTGTGCTTCTGTGCCTGGTTCTGAAAAGCGTGCTGCTTTCTAGCTCCCCTGATTTTTATTACCTCTTCAAACCTTTATTACCTCTTCAAACCTTTATCGTCTCCAGGACGTTATTAACCCCTGTAAAATTATTGGCCCCGCTGCCTAACGGTATTGGGTTGATTTCGTGTGTCTGGCGGGTCAAAAGTCACGCGTAAAAAAACGCCGACCTAAAAGGTCGGCGTCATACAGCGATCAATGGTTATTTAGCGTGTCGCCATTCGCTGGGCCTGTTGAAATTGCGCGTAATCCAGCAGGATTTCTGCGGCTTCTAGTACGGGAGCGCGATCAGCGGGCATGCCTTCATCCTCTCCGTTTTCGTCAGCATCGTCACTGGGTTCGCTGCTTTCCAGGCGTGCATCCATCCACTCGTCTAGTTCTGGCAGTTTGAGTGCCCGGCGACGCTGGTTCTCTAGCGAAAGCTGCTCGGCCTCTTGGGCTTCAAGCTCACGCTGGCGCTGCTCGCGGTTCAGGCTCACGCTGGTGTGCTGCTCACGTAGCTGGCGGGCCAGCGTGGATTGGCGCTCAACATAGCGGAAGTTGGGGTTCTCTTTGGCGCGCGCTGCGTGTTGGGTGTTCAGTGCGTCTATAAAGGTTTCCGGCGTTCCGTAGCGACGATACTGAACATCTTGAACAGTATCCCAGCCAAGGGCGTTATCCAGGCTGCTTTCACCGATCCGTTCTGGGTCGATTAAGCTCGGGAAGCTAATGTCAGGCTCAACCCCACGATTTTGCGTGCTTTTACCGGTGATGCGGTAAAACTTGGCGCGGGTCAGCTTGATCTGCCCATGGCTTAGGTCGTTCAGCGTTTGTACGGTACCTTTGCCAAAGGTTGATGAGCCTACTACCAGGCCGCGACCATAATCCTGAATAGCGCCTGCAAAGATTTCTGAGGCAGAGGCGGAAAGGCGGTTAACCAGCACGGTCAGCGGACCATCGTAGAGTGTGCCTGCGTCGGTATCGCCGTATAGCTGAATGCGCCCTTGAGCGTCACGTACCTGTACGGTGGGGCCTCGGTCAATAAACAAGCCAATCAGCGAGTTAGCCTCTTGAAGCGCGCCGCCGCCGTTATTACGCAGATCCAGCACAATGCCTTCTACGCCTTGCTCTTTTAAACGCTCAACTTCACGGGCGACATCGCGTGTGGTGCTGCGATACTCCTCTTCGCCCGCCTGCCAGGCGTCAAAATCAACATAGAAAGTAGGAATGTTAATGACCCCAATGGGATGGGGTTCGCCGTCTCGCTCAACGTTGATCACTTCGCCATGGGCCGCCTGGTCTTCAAGGCTTACGGTATCGCGGGTGATCTCGACAATATGCGAGCGGGTCATGTCCACCGCTTGGGCGGGCACGATATCCAGGCGGACGACGGAGCCTTTGGGGCCACGAATCAAGTCAACGACGTTGTCCAGGCGCATGCCCACAACGTTGACCATTTCGCCCTCTTCCTGGCCAACCGCAATGATGCGGTCGGCAGGTTCCAGGACATCTGCACGGTCAGCAGGGCCGCCGGGCACCAGGCTTGCTACTTTCACGTATTCGCCATCGGCCTGTAGCAGCGCGCCAATGCCTTCCAGCGAGAGGCTCATCTGGATGTCAAAAGATTCGCTTTGGCGTGGTGAGAGGTAGCCAGTATGCGGATCAATCGTGCTGGTGACCGCTGCCATTATCAAGCCGAAGACATCTTCTGATTCGGTTTGGCGTAGGCGACTAAGCTGGCCTTCATAGCGCTGGCGCAGGTTGTCGACTATCTGCTCGTCATCCTGGTCGGTAAGCGCGAGCGTTAGCGCGTCATTTTTTAACCGCTTGCGCCATAGCTCATCAAGTTCGCTCTCGCGGGTGGCCCAGGGAGCATTTTCACGATCAACTTCCAGGCGCTCATCGCTATCAAAGCTAAACGATAGGCCTTCATCAAGACGTGCAAGCAGCCATTCAACCCGCGCAATATTACGCTCGCTTAGCTGGTTATAAAGCGCGTAAGCATCATCCAAATCGCCGTTAAAGAGTGCTTCAGCCATATCATTTTCATAATGGCGGTAGGGCTCTATATCGCGATTCAGTAAATAAGCGCGTTGACCATCGAGGATATCCAGGTAGCGTTGGAAGGCCTCCTGTGACCACTGCTCATCAAACGTTATGTTGGCGTAGTGGCCGTAGCGGAGCGCATCCGCAATTTCTACTGCCGCTTGGCGTTGTTCGTCGGTCGGCGCAATTTGCGCCATAACTGCCGGGCTGGTAACGACCAGCATCACGGCAAGGGCGACCGAGCGCGAAAGCGTTGCAAACAAGCTCATCAGTCAAGCTCTCCCGGATTTGTGTACACTCATTCTTCCCTAGACCTGCTTGTGACCTATGTGTTGCATAGGCCAGGGGGCATTGTAGCAGGTCGTTTGCTCTATGAGACTCAATCATTACTGTTATGAGGATTTCCATGTCCGAAGCTTTCAACGCCGATCGGCTAACGCGGTTATGTGATTTTCTGCGCCAGTCGCCCACACCTTGGCATGCAACGAAGGCAATGGCCGAACGCTTGGAGAAAGCAGGTTTTCAGCGCCTCCACGAGACAGCTAATTGGCAGCTGGCGCCTGGGCAGCGCTATTACGTTACGCGCAATGATTCTTCCATTATCGCCTTTCAGTTGCCAAGCGATACGCTTAAAAGCTTGCGTATGCTGGGCGCGCATACGGATAGCCCCGGATTGCGCTTAAAGCCCAACGCCACTCAGCACTCTGCAGGTTGGTTGCAGCTTGGCGTGCAGGTGTATGGGGGCGTACTGTTGGCGCCCTGGTTTGACCGTGATTTAGGATTAGCCGGGCGCGTACAAGTGCGCCATGCAGACGGGCGGCTGGAAAGCCTGCTGCTGAATGTTGACCGGCCTATTGCGATGGTGCCGAACCTGGCCATCCATCTGGATCGCGACGTGAATTCGGGCCGTGCTATTAATCCGCAAACGCAAATGGCGCCGGTACTGCTGCAAAGCGATAGCACCAAGCTTTCTGAATTGCTAGCCGCTTGGCTTGAGGAGCAGCACGGTGTGCGCTCCGCTGAGGTGGTGGATTTTGAACTGGGCTTTTACGATGTGCAGCCGCCTTCGCTCGTAGGGGTTAAGCAAGAGCTCATCGCCAGTGCGCGGCTGGACAATCTGCTCTCCTGTTTTATTGGCATGGAGGCCTTGCTCGAAAGTGATGGTCGCCAGGGGGCGTTGTTAGTGGCGAATGATCACGAAGAGGTGGGTAGTGCGAGCGCTTGTGGTGCGCAGGGGCCGTTCCTGGGCGATGTGCTTAAGCGCATCAATGCGCAGGTAGGAGAGGGCAGCGAGGAGTCGCTGATTCAGTTGATTCAGTCATCGCTGATGATTTCCTGTGACAATGCGCATGCGTTGCATCCTAACTTTCGCGATAAGCATGATGAGCAGCATGGCCCCGCCATTAACGGCGGCCCGGTTATCAAGGTGAATGCCAGCCAGCGCTACGCCACCAATAGCGTAACCGGTGCGCTATTTCGTGATGTGTGTCGCGAAGCCGACGTGCCGGTACAGTCATTTGTGACGCGGGCGGATATGGGCTGCGGTAGTACCATTGGACCGATTACGGCGACGGAGCTTGGCGTGCCTACGCTGGATATCGGCGTGCCACAGTGGGCCATGCACTCTATCCGTGAAACGGCGGGTACGCGTGACGTGGAATACCTAACCCGAGCATTGAAAGTGTTTCTGAATCGGCCGGCGCTTGGTTGATGCGCACTAGATAACGCCCAACAACGAAAAAGGCCCGCTGACTTAGTCAGCGGGCCTTTCGCTATTCGGTGTTGGTGGCTACGCCCTGATTTGAACAGGGGACCCCATCATTATGAGTGATGTGCTCTAACCAGCTGAGCTACGTAGCCTTTCAACGGGGGCGTATATTAACAGCTTTTTTCCGCTCGTCAATATTTTAACGTAATAAGCGCGATGCCCAGGTAGTTACTCGTTGCCTTTTTGAGGTGGTTTGTCAGTGAACTTGTGAGGGGGCTTGGGGGAGTGCTTAGGAGAGTGTTTAGGAAAGTGCTCGTAATCGTGCCCGGAAAGGCTGGGACGGTCAGTTGCCTTGTGCCAAATGCGATGTAAACCACGCTGTATATCGTCGAAAACCTGTTGAGAGATTAAGCGGTCTTTTACCATTTCTTCCATGCTTTCAGCACTTCGGCGCAACGCATAAAGGCGTAACATGCGCTGCTCAAGTTGGTAGGCGTGACGACCGAACTTTGCTTCCGTCTCACGTATTGCTTGATCGACAGCGCTGATCCTTATATTGAGCACCTCATCAAGTAATTCAGCCATGCGCTGGCCGAATAGCGGGGTTAGCCGCTGTGTCGTGTAATGGCGCAACTCTTCTAGTACCGCCCTGTGGCAAATTAATAGCTCAAAACGGTTAGATAGCAGACGTGTCAGCGGCCAGCGAATCCTCATATGCTGGTGAAGAAAGGTGCACAGCTTAATCCAGCGAGTGTGTGAGGTTATTTTCCGTGTTTCTCTGTTATAACCCAAGCGGCCCTCTGAGCGAGCCGCATCAATGGTTCTGCCGCTGGCGCGCATCATCGTATCCAGGTTATGGATACTGGTGACGCCGTTTCCGTAACGCGGAATAAGATCGCGCTCTCGAACAGCCAGCGTCACCAGCGCAATTGCCATACGGTCTCGCTCAGGTAGCGCTTGGTCAAGCGCGAAAGGGGCCGTCTCGATGGCCATATCACGACGAAATTTAGCAATGACATCATCGGTGATGGAGGGGGCAATGTTGAAGTTTTGCGCTGTGCGTTGTAGCGCGCTTTCAACCTCAATGGTCGAAAGATGAATAGCCTGTTGCTGAAGCGCTTTATCGTAAGGGTTTAGCTGATCAAGTTTTAGCTTGCGAATGACCGCCTGAAGACTGGTTCCATTAACCAGTAGGCTGAATAGTACAAAGCCGGTGGCCAGGATAGCGACAAAATGGCGAACGTCTGCTGAAAGCGCTGTTTGCTCTGCAACGCCAAGCGCAAGTACGAGTGTGACCGCGCCACGTAGTCCTCCCCAGGTGATAGCCAGCTTATAGCTTGCGCTGATCGGGGTTGAAAGCTTGAGTCGATTCAACAGTGGCAGAAAGCCAAATAGAACGAGGAGGCGTGCCAGTAAGGTCGCCAGAATAATCGCTACGAGTAACGGTAGCCACGCAAGAGTCATCCCTTCCAGCATTTTTGGCACTTGCAGCATGGCGAGCAAAAACACCATGGCACCCGCGACGGAGGCAATTTGCACCCAGAGAAGTTGCAGGTATTCCCAATTGGCGGGCGACGTCCGCGTTCTGCCTAAACCGTTGAGCACCAGGCCCGCGGCTACGACGGCGACAACCCCCGAAACACCGAAACTTTCGCCCAGCAGGTAGGTGGGGTATGGCAGAGAAAGCGTGATGGCTATCTGCGCTTTGCCATCGTTACCGATAAGAGCGAGCGCCTCTGCACCGATACGCCCGATGATGGCGCCAAGGATCAAACCGCCACCCAGGGATAACGCTAGCATTCCGGCCACCTGTAGCGCAGTGGTAGCGACATGGTCGGTAAGTGAGGCGAGTAGCACGCTGACAATCGCGATTGCGGCCGCATCATTTAGCAGGCTCTCGCCTTCCACTAGACGGATTAGCCGTGGAGGTGCTCCAACGTTACGGAAAATGGCAATGACGGCGGATGGGTCAGTTGTCGCGATGACGGCGCCAAGTAACAGCCCAACAGGCAGCGCTGCTGCGCCTAGCAGCCATATAGACAGGCCCACCATACCTGTAGCAACGAAAACAGCCACTACCGCAAGGAGTAAAATAGGCGCTGCATCAGGCACCATTTCACGAACATCGACACTAAGCGCTGCCTGGAACAACAGCGGGGGGAGAAAGATCCACAGATATATTTCAGCAGGCAAGGATGCTGATAAGAGAGGATCAAAGAGATCTATGGCAGGCCACAATGTCGACAGGGTCGCGTAAGAGAGCCCCAGGGTGATGCCTGTTAACGCCAGCAGCGTCGCTTCAGGAAACGCCGTACGCGCAGAGAGCCGTTGCACCAGCGCAATGATCATAAGCATCAGGCTGCCAAGTAACAGCACTTTGTACAGTGTTTCCATAGGTATCAGCTTCCGGTTGAATAAGCTCGGATGCCTCAGTATTAGTCGGCTGGGCGTAGGATGCCACTGAAAAATTAAGAAAAAAGGGGGAGGGGCGTTGCCTGAAGGTGGCAGATGAAGAGACAAATTGCCATGAGCGCAGGGGTGCGCCCATGGCAGGAGCTAGCAGATTACGGGGTGGTCAATTAAACGTTAAACCGGAAGTGCACCACATCACCATCTTTCACAATGTACTCTTTGCCTTCCAGACGCCATTTGCCCGCATCTTTAGCACCTTGCTCACCGCCCAGTGAGACAAAATCGTCATAGGCGATCACTTCTGCGCGGATAAAGCCTTTCTGGAAGTCAGTATGGATAGCGCCAGCAGACTCTGGGGCCGTAGCACCCTGTTTTACTGTCCATGCGCGGACTTCTTTTACACCTGCAGTGAAGTAGGTTTGCAGGCCCAGTAGGGCATAACCTGCGCGAATAACGCGGTCAAGGCCGGGCTCTTCCATGCCCATCTCACCCAGGAACATGGCGCGTTCTTCATCTTCCAGCTCAGCGATTTCAGCTTCCAGCTGGTTGCAGACGGGCACCACGACGGCGCCTTCTTCGGCAGCTATTTCTTTAACGATGTCCAGGTAAGGGTTGTTCTCAAACCCGTCTTCATTGACGTTAGCGATGTACATGGTGGGCTTTAGGGTTAAAAAACCAAAGCTTTTCACCTGACGCTTTTCGTCCTCATCCAGACCAAAACTGCGCAATGGGTGGCCTTCGGCCAGGTGTGGCTCAATCTTGTCGAGGATGGCTTTGGTCGCGATGGCCTCCTTATCGCCGCCTTTGACCGAACGCAAGAGCCGCTGGCTGGCCTTCTCAACGGTATCCAGGTCCGCCAGGGCAAGCTCGAGGTTGATCGTTTCGATGTCGGCGCGAGGGTCAACCTGGTTGGCAACATGGATAACGTTGTCGTTATCAAAGCAGCGCACCACGTGGGCAATCGCTTGGGTTTCGCGAATGTTGGCAAGAAATTTATTGCCCAGACCTTCACCCTTGGAGGCGCCTGCTACGAGGCCTGCGATATCGACAAACTCCATGGTCGTAGGCAGGACTCGTTCAGGCTTGACGATCGCAGCCAGCTTGTCCAAACGCGGGTCAGGCATGGGAACGATGCCTACGTTGGGTTCTATCGTACAAAACGGGAAGTTTTCCGCATCAATGCCTGATTTTGTCAACGCATTGAAGAGCGTGGATTTGCCTACGTTGGGTAGGCCGACGATACCGCAGTTAAAGCCCATAAGTTCATTCCTGGCCGCTAGGCGCGCGCTAACGAAAGGATGTGTTCAGCGCGGGTCTAAAGTGAAAAAAAATCGATAGTAACTATTTTACGCTATGCAGGCGATTCATGGCTTTCGCCCAATCGCCATCAAGTACAAGCGGGAGTGTGGCTTCGCACTCGTTAAGCACATGATCAATGGCCGCCTGCTCGTCTTTGCCGGGCCGACCAAGCACGTAGTGGGTGACCTGACGTGCCTCACCTGGGTGACCGATGCCTATGCGTAGACGGTGGAACTGCTTTTGGTTGCCAAGTGCGCTGATGATATCGCGCAGGCCGTTATGACCACCGTGGCCACCGCCTGTTTTATAGCGCGCCTGCCCCGGGGGGAGGTCTAGCTCATCATGAGCGACCAGTAAATTCTCGGGGGCAAGTTTAAAAAACTGGGTAAGCGCTGCCACAGAGGCGCCGCTTCGGTTCATGAAGGTGGTAGGGTTGAGCAGATGAAGCTCGTGGTCGCCCACGCGGGCCTTGGCATACAGGCCGAGGAACTTCTTTTCCGGGCGCAGTTCGGTATGGGCGCTGCGCGCAATGGCATCGACTAGCCAGAAACCCGCATTGTGCCGGGTGGTATCATACTCGGCGCCGGGGTTGCCTAGTCCTATCAGGGCCGTTACCTGACTCATTGACCTACCTCCAAAAAAATCCGGGCGTATTCTTGACGTCGTGCGTCATTGGCGGCTTGAGGTGCAGTTGCAAAAAGGCAAGTCGCAAAAAAAATCAAGCGCCGAAGCGCTTGATCTTATCATTCCCGGGCCATACGAGCATGGCCCGGGCCAGGTACGTATTCAGCCATTAAGGCGATGCGCACCCTTATCGGCCTTACTCAGCGCTGGTGCCTTCTTCGCCTTCGTCTGCTTCTTCGTCATTACGTACTTTAACTTTCGTAATGCTGAGAATGGCGTGGTTGTGCTCTTCACCGTGAGACAGGTCAACGGAGGAAACGCCCTTCGGCAGTGTCAGGTCAGACAGGTGCAGGATCGTGCCCAGCTCAACCTCGGAAATATCAACTTCCAGGTAGTCAGGCAGGTCTTTCGGTAGGCAGCTGATGGCAACTTCGTTAGCCAGTACGTGCAGTTCGCCGCCCTGGTCTTTGATGCCCACACACTTTTCTTCGCTGATTACGTGAAGCGGTACGTTCATGGTGATTTCATGAGTAGCGTCAACACGCAGGAAGTCAGCGTGAGTCAGAAGCGGCTTGTAGGGGTGACGCTGAAGATCACGTACCACTACTTGCTCTTCTTTACCATCGATAACCAGCTTGATTACTGAGGAGAAGAAGACTTCGTCTTCAATCGCTTTGTAGAAAGCAGTTTTTTCTACAGAGATTGATTGCGCGCCTTTTTCACCGCCGTAAACAACGGCCGGTACTTGTTGGTTCGCACGACGCAGGCGGCGGCTCGCACCTTTCCCCAGGTCGTTACGAACGCTGGCTTTCAGGATAAAATCAGACATGTAATTTGCCTCTTGGTTTAAGTAAGAAAACGCCGCTGTCCGCGACCAGACGACGACGTTTCCAAGGCCCCAGAAGGGGGCTATATCGTTAGGCGATCAATGGAACATCGCGCTAACAGATTCTTCGTTGCTAACCCGACGGATAGCTTCTGCAATCAAACCGGCAACGCTCAACTGACGAATTTTTCCACTGCGACGCGCATGGTCAGCAAGCGGAATAGTGTCGGCCACGACAACTTCGTCCAGTACAGAGTTGGTGATGTTGTCAACGGCAGGGCCGGACAAGATCGGATGTGTCGCATAGGCCACTACGCGTGCAGCGCCATGATCTTTCAGCGCTTCACCGGCTTTGCAAAGCGTACCAGCGGTGTCGATCATGTCGTCAACGACTACGCAAGTACGGCCTTCAATTTCACCGATGATGTGCATCACCTGAGCCTGATTGGCTTGGGGGCGACGCTTGTCGATAATCGCAAGGTCAGCATTCAGCTGTTTGGCGATAGCACGAGCACGAACGACACCGCCTACGTCGGGTGAAACCACGACCAAGTCAGCGTAGTTTTGGCGCTCGATATCATCCAGAAGAATCGGCGAACCGTAGACGTTGTCTACCGGGACATCGAAGAACCCCTGGATTTGGTCGGCGTGCAGGTCCATCGTCATTACGCGATCAACACCCGCTTTTACCATCATGTCCGCCACCACTTTAGCGGAAATAGGGACACGAGCAGAGCGTACGCGGCGATCCTGACGGGCATAGCCGAAATACGGCACAACCGCCGTAATCCGCGCCGCTGAGGCACGACGCAGAGCATCAACCATCAGGATCAGCTCCATCAGGTTGTCATTCGTCGGTGCACAGGTGGACTGGAGGATAAACACGTCCTTACCGCGCACGTTCTCATTGATCTCGACTGCGATTTCGCCGTCGCTAAATTGGCCAACCGTGGCATTACCCATACGGCTGTCCAAGCTCTCGGCAATCTTTTGAGCGAGTTCGGGATTGGCGTTCCCGGTGAAAACCATCAATTTTGACACGCGCAGCCACCTTTGCAGTGTTTGGAATCAGGGGAGAAAACGCAGATCATGTCAGGTTGGCTGGGGTACCAGGATTCGAACCTGGGAATGCCGATACCAAAAACCGGTGCCTTACCACTTGGCGATACCCCAGCAATAACCTAATGCGATGACCGGGCGCTTTCAGCAGCCCAGAGCATCTTGTAGGGGAGAGGTGTTCAGGCCGCGTGCGACCCATGTCGGCCAGCGTTGACCTGCCAATTCAGCGACTGTACGTGCGGCTTGTTCAGACTCAAACGTCGCAAACAGACAAGCGCCAGTACCGGTCAGCTGAACAGGTGCATACTGCGCGAGCCAATCAAGCGCTTCCGCCACCAGCGGATAGCGTTTTTTTACGATGGCCTCGCAGTCGTTACGCCACTCAGACGCTCCCCCCTGCAGTGCGCGCGCCATAGTAATGGGGCGGCTGTCGCGTGTCAATTCCGGGTCCTGGAAGATTAGGGGGGTTGAGACGCTCACTTTCGGGTGAATAATCACAAACCAGGGCGTATCCAGCGTCACGGAGGTCAGCTTTTCACCAATCCCTTCGGCCCAGGCGCTGTGTCCATAAATAAAGACCGGTACATCGGCGCCAAGCTGTAAGCCCAGCCTGGCTAATGCCTCCATTGAAAGTCCTAATTGCCACAGCTTGTTTAACCCCAGTAATACGGTGGCAGCATTCGAGCTGCCCCCGCCCAGTCCGCCTCCCATGGGAAGCTTCTTCTCAATGGTTAGCGTAGCCCCTGGCATGGCTTTTGGTGACGTGCCTGCCGCGCGCTGAAGCAGGCGGGCTGCGCGAACCATCAGGTTGTCATCGTGAGCCACACCGTTTACCGGAGTGGCGAGCGTGATATCGCCGTCTTCGCGCAGGGTGAGTGTGAGCTGATCACTGATATCAACGATTTGAAACAGGGTTTGTAGTTCGTGATAGCCGTCGTCACGACGGCCCACAATGTGCAGCATACGATTGAGCTTCGCAGGTGCGGGTAGTGTTAAAGAAGCAGGCATTAACGCTCTCACGTGACTTGAATTAGGCGCGACAACTCAACGGGCGCATACACCGTTATTGAGAGCGCCACTGGTTAACGACCAGGGTGATGCGTACATCGTCATAGTTCATCACCAGGCGGCGAGGTAGCCACATACCTTCAACCTCTTCCCAGTCGCGGTAATCAATTTCCCAGCCATCCTGCTGCATGTGCTGCGGAAAGCCCAGCTCGTCGGTTTCCAACTGATAGCTTGCATGTTCACCGGGCAGGCCGCGCACCCAGTCAGGCATGGCGCTAACCGGAAGTGACCAGCCTAACTGCTCTTCCATCAGTGCTTCCGGTGTTTCTGCTTCAAAGCGGCCATCACCCGTGGTTAGCGAGAAGCGACCTTCACGACCTTCAAGTACGCTGCGGCCCCCACCAAACGGCCCGCTGATCAGCATGCGGAAATAGTGGGGGTGTTGGCTCCAGTCCAGGTTGGCGCTCTGATTCTCTTGTGGTGTGCGAAGGCCTGCCTTGCCGATCAACGTCCAGGTATCAAAGGCTTCAACATCCGCTTGCTGGCGTTCCCATTGACCTGCTTGGCGGCCACCTTCTTCCATCGGGCCTTGCGTCGCGCACCCGGCAAGTAGCAGTAACGCTATGCTGGCAAGCAAGAGGCGAGGGGCGCGTGCGGTGCTGGTAAAGCGCATAAAAGTGGGCAGTGTGTTCAACATAACAGGCTCCATGTCAATGTGTTGAAAGGGTAATGGCAGCGTCTTAATGGCGTACCGAGCATAAAGAGAGGCGCCAGCCCCGTTAGGGAGCACCTGACGGGGTTAGTCCAGGATGACGTTCAAGTAACTCGTCAACCTGGGGGTGGTGCGTTGTGTTATCAAGCACCCGTTGGATTAACATGCGAGCCTCATCGCTACGACCAAGGGCATGTAAGACTTCGGCCAAATGAGCGGCCACTTCCTGGTCGGGCATCTGGTTATAGGCACTTTCAAGCCAGACAAGCGCTTCTTCATTTTGGCCCAGCCGGAAATATACCCAGCCCATGCTATCAAGTATCGCTGGGTTGCTGGGGTCTTCTTCGTAGGCGCGCTCAATCAGCTCGCGGGCTTCTTCCATGCGTCCTGGCAAGTTAAGGTCTGCCAAGGTATAGCCCAGTGCATTTAAGGCATTTGCGTTGTTGGGTTCAACACGCAAAAGCTGACGTAAATCTTGCTCCATGCCTGGGAAGTTGCCACTCTGCCAGGAGCGCATGGCGCGTAAATAAAGCAGGTTAACGTCATCCGGTGTGCGCGCCAATTCGCGGTCAAGTAGCGCTAATGCTTCATCGGGCGCGTTCAGTTCGTCCAGCAGTTGCACTTCAAGGGCGACCAGGTCGTCAAAGTAATTTTCATAGCGCATTCGCTCAATGCGTAAAAAAGCCCGCGCATCCATTACACGGTCATCGTCAATCAACATGCGAGCGGCTGCCGCACGGGCGGGTAAAAACTCCTCTCCCTCGCCTACCTGGCGGTAGTAAAGCAGTGCGTTATCGGTATCGCCCTGGGACTGCGTAATAGCGCCCAGCAGGTAGTAGGCAAGGTCGGGAACATTGTCCTGACTTGTGAGTGGCTGCAGCAGGCGGTAAGCAGGCTCGCTGTAGCCTTCCTCAAGGTAGAGTTGCGTTAGGGCCAAGCGTAAGCGCTGGTTTCCGTCATGGCTTTCCAGTAGCGCATCCGTTTGTGCTTCTGCGGCGGCAATATTATTCAAACGAATTTCGGCTTGAGCCAGCAGCAGCGTAAACCGTACGTCATCGGGGGCAATGCTGGCGCCGTGTTGCGCGGCTCGCCTGGCTGTGTGTAGATCGCCAGCTTCGAGCGCCAGTTGTGCTTGGGCAAGCCAAAGCGTCGCCGATTCTGGCGCTTGCTTTGCAACGTCGTCCAGATACGCTTGCGCTTGGCGGGTATTGCCAAGCGCTGATTCAAGTAGCGCAGTGGCAAGCAAGGCATCGCTATGATACTCAAGCTGCTCTGCACTGGGCTGAGCCAGGTGGGCGCGCATCAATTGGGCCAGTAAGTTGAGCGGTGCGCTCCCTTCCGTGATAGCGATGTCGACGAAGGCCGCAAGCTCGCCATTGCCGCCTGCTTGAGTGATCGCTAGCCGCTGTTCAAGGCTGTCCAGCCAGTCACCGCGCTGCAAAGAGATCGCGGCCAGTAGCTGGTTGGGTGATTCTGCCGAGGGGGCCAGCTCACGCCAACGCAGTGCGGATGCCTCCATTAACGCTACATCGTCACCAAACCGAGCCGCAAAAGTGGCGCGTTCAGCCAGCGCCGGAACACTATAGCGTTGCGATGCCTCCAGGTAACCTTGGCTGGCAGAGCGGTAATCGCCACGTTGGCCCGCTAATTCCGCCGTAAGCAGCGTACGTAGACCATCGGCGTCCAGGCCTCGGGTAATAGGTGGGGCCGACTGCATGGGGTCAGAAGCTATCAGGTCTGGCAAGCCGCCTTTATAAGAGGGTGCTGACTGGCAGCCGCTCAGGAATACCACGGTGGCGGCCAAGGGCAGTAGGGATGAACCCAATTGTAGTGAGCGAAGGGGCATGCGTCTCTCATTTTAGTGGCCGAGCGTTCAGCATAGCGGCTTGGCTGGCTGCGGCAAAGTGATGTACGCCAGATGTTAGTCTGCTGTGATAGAATAGTCGGCCTTGAAAGGCTGGCAGATAAGCGCAATTGAGTAATGATCAGCCGTTGCCCAGACTTGCGCTAATTAAGCGTAAGACGTAAACCATTGAGACTTCAAGACCGATAGCAACGTGATGACCGAACCACTAGCGAAGACGCATACCGTATGACGCTTCTTGCCTTGGGAATCAATCACCGTACTGCCAGTGTGGCCGTACGCGAGCAGGTAGCCTTTACTCCGACGCAGTTAGAACACGCGCTGGAGCAACTGCGTGGTCTGTCACATATTAGCGAAGCAGCGGTGCTCTCCACCTGCAACCGTACTGAACTATATTGCGTAACGGACGCTGCTGGCGAGCAAGCCGTGCTTGAGTGGCTAGGGCGTTTTCATAACTTGAGTGTTGAGGAGCTGACCCGCTGCGCGTACCACTATTTAGACAACGACGCTGCGCGCCATTTAATGCGTGTGGCCGTTGGTCTGGATTCGATGGTCTTGGGTGAGCCGCAAATACTTGGGCAATTGAAAGATGCCTATCAACAGGCGCGCCAAATGCAGGGGTTAGGCGGCGAGCTTGAGCGTCTTTTTCAATATACCTTTGCAATTGCCAAGCAGGTACGTACCGAAACCGGGATTGGCAAAAATCCGGTTTCGGTGGCCTATGCTGCGGTGAGCATGGCAAGCCGAATTTTTGATGATTTTAGTCGCTCGCGGGCGTTGTTAATCGGTGCGGGTGAAACCATCGAGCTGGTCGCGCGTCATCTACATGAAGCCGGTGTACGTCAATTAACCGTGGCTAACCGCACACGTGAGCGTGCTGAGCTTGTCTCCTCGCGATTGGGTGGTAAGGCGATTACGCTGTCTGAAATTCCGGCCGCGCTGGAAGAGGCCGATATCGTTATTTCTTCCACCGCATCACCCCTGCCGATTTTAGGCAAGGGGATGGTTGAAAGCGCACTTAAAAAGCGTCGCCACCGCCCGGTTTTTATGGTGGATATCGCCGTGCCGCGGGATATTGAATCCGAAGTAGGCGAGCTTGCCGATGTATTCCTTTATACGGTTGATGATCTGGAAGAGGTGATCGAAGAGAATCGTCGCTATCGCCAAGTGGCTGCTGACCAGGCCGAGTCACTGATTGAACACGGTGTCAGTAGTTGGCAGCATGAAAAACGTATTCGTAACGGTGGCGAGTTGATTCGTGATTACCGTCAGCACGCCGAAACCCTGCGCGATCAATCGCGCGATCAGGCGTTGGAGCGCTTGGCGCGCGGTGAAGACCCAACCAAAGTGATTGAACGGCTGGCTCACCAACTGGCTAATCGCTTAATGCACCAGCCCACGCAAGCAATACGCGATGCCGCCTCGCAAGAGCAGCATGACTTGCTGGAGGCCGCGCCACGCTTACTATTGCCTGTTAAACCCGCCTTTGAAAAGCCCGCGCCCACGGCTAACCGCCAGAAGGATAATACGCCCGCATGAAAGATACCTTGCGCCAACGCCTCGATAGCTTTACCGAACGTTTTGAAGAGCTGGCGATGCTGCTGTCTGACCCTGAGGTCATTAATAATCAGCAGCGCTTTCGCGACTATTCACGTGAGTACGCCGAGCTGGATGAGCTGGTAGCGGCTTGGCAGCGCTATCGCAGCGTTGAAAACGATATTGAGGCAGCCCAGCAGCTTAGTCGGGACGATGATCCTGATATGCGTGAGCTTGCCGAGATGGAAGTCAGTGAAGGGCGCGAGCAGCTAGACCTACTGGATACTGAGCTAAAGCGTTTGCTGGTGCCTAAAGACCCCGATGATGGCCGAGGCGTGTTTTTGGAAGTACGTGCCGGTACCGGTGGTGATGAAGCCGCGATTTTTGCAGGTGATCTGTTTCGTATGTACTCACGCTATGCGGAAAAACGTGGCTGGCGCGTCGAAGTAGTGAGTACCAACCATGGCGAGCAGGGTGGCTATAAAGAGATTATTTCCCGCGTTAAGGGGGATAGCGTCTATGCGCGTTTGAAATTTGAGTCGGGTGCTCACCGGGTGCAACGCGTTCCTGCTACTGAATCTCAAGGGCGTATTCATACGTCGGCATGTACCGTGGCGGTGATGCCTGAAGTTGATGATGTTGGCGATATCGATATTAATTCATCGGATTTACGCGTCGATACCTACCGTTCAAGTGGAGCCGGTGGCCAGCACGTTAACACCACCGACTCAGCGATTCGTATTACCCACATACCGACAGGCGTAGTGGTTGAGTGCCAGGAAGAGCGTAGTCAGCATAAAAACCGGGCCAAGGCGATGTCGCTGCTTGCCGCGAAATTGAAGCGTAATGCGGTCGATAGCCAACGTCAGGAGCAGGCGGATGCCCGTCGCTCGCTGGTAGGCTCTGGTGATCGTAGCGAACGTATCCGTACTTACAACTTCCCTCAAGGTCGAATTACCGATCATCGTATCAACCTGACGCTTTATAAGCTCAATGAAGTGGTGAGCGGCGAGCAATTGGATGAGGTCATTGAGCCCTTGATCCACGAGTATCAAGCCGAACAGCTATCGGCGCTTCAGGACACGTAATGACGTTTGATGCGCTTTTACAGGCCGCAGCAGAGCGCTTAAAGGCCGCCGGCTCAGCCTCGCCGCGCCTGGATGCCGACGTCCTGCTTGCCCACGTAATTCAACGGGATCGCACATGGCTGTATACCTGGGGCGACCGTGATTGTCCCCGGTGGGAGCATGCGCGCTTTGATGCACTGGTGGCGGCGCGTGCTCAGGGGCAGCCAGTGGCCTACCTGACCGGTGAGCGAGAGTTTTGGGGGTTGCGGTTGGTCACTTCAAAAGAGACGCTAATACCGCGGCCGGATACCGAAACGCTGGTAGAAACAGCGCTCAACCACGTTGCCGCTCCCGTCGGGCGCTTGCTGGATTTAGGTACGGGCACCGGAGCCATTGCACTGGCCTTTGCCAGTGAGCAGCCTGGTTGGCAGGTGGTTGGTGTCGACCTTCGCTCAGAAGCGGTTTCTTTGGCACAGCGAAACGCAGCCGCGTTAGGGATCGATAACGTAGCGTTCATGCAAAGCAATTGGTTTGCTGCCTTTGAGCAGGATGCGGCACCCATAGAGCGGTTTGATCTTATTGTGAGTAATCCGCCGTATATTGCCGCTGACGATCCGCATTTGCACCAAGGGGATGTGCGCTTTGAGCCGCTGAGTGCGCTGGTGGCAGGGGGCGATGGGCTGGCCGATTTGATACATTTAGTGGCCACGGCGCGGCGCTACTTAACAGCCTCAGGGTGGCTGCTGCTAGAGCATGGCTATCGTCAGGCAGTCTCAGTGCGCGCAGCGCTGGTGGATGCGGGTTATCAAAACGTTGAAAGTATTTGCGACCTCGGTGGGCATGAGCGTATTACCCTTGGGCGCTACTAGCTCGTCTGGCTTATCTGTAGTGGATCCTGCTATGAAACCTAAAAATAGAACGCTAGACCGTATCGACCTTAAAATCCTGCGCTGCTTGCAGGAAAATGCACGTATTTCCTATGTTGATTTGGCATCAGAGGTTGGTTTATCCACAACTCCTTGTTTGGAGCGTGTCAAGCGCCTGGAGCGCGCGGGCATTATTCGTGGCTACCAGGCGATTCTTGACCCCCAGGCGCTAAAAGCCAATTTACTGGTCTTTGTTGAAATTAGCCTGGAAACTCAATCGCCAGCCGTATTTGATGAATTTCGTCGAGCCGTTGAAAAGCTGCCGCAAATCCAGGAGTGCCATCTGGTCTCTGGGCAGTTTGATTACATCTTGAAATGCCGCATTCCAGAAATGGCCGCCTACCGTCAGCTATTAGGAGACGTGGTGCTTACGCTCCCCGGCGTCAAAGAGTCTAAAAGTTACGTGGTGATGGAAGAGGTGAAAGAAAGCTTTAGCCTGCATGTACCCGACGTTGAGCACTTTGAGGACAAATAAGTCGATGATGGATGATCAGACACTGCTGCGCTACAGCCGTCACATTATGCTGCCTGAAGTGGATATTGAAGGGCAAGAGCGCTTGCGTAGTGCCCATGCTCTGATCATCGGTGCGGGTGGGTTGGGCTCGCCGGCGGCACTTTACCTGGCCGCTGCGGGTGTCGGGCGGATAACGATTGTAGATGCTGATCATGTCGAGTTGTCTAACCTTCAGCGTCAAATTGCTCATCAGCAGGCAAGCATTGGGCAGAATAAGGCGGCTTCTGCCAAGGCCAGTATGCAGGCGCTAAACCCGGATTGCCGTATTACAGCACTTGAAACGCATGCGGAGGGGGAAGCCCTGGAGCAGCTCGTTGCTGCTGCCGATGTGGTGCTGGATTGTACGGATCGTTTTTCCAGCCGCTATGCCATCAATGCTGCCACGCAAAAAGTAGGTGTTCCGTTGGTGTCAGGCGCTGCCATTCGCTTTTCTGGTCAGCTTGCGGTGTTTAGCCCCCGTGACCCAAACTGCCCCTGCTATGCTTGCCTTTACCCACCGGACGATATGGGCGATGAAGCACTTGGCTGCGCAGAAAGTGGTGTGATGGCGCCGTTGGTGGGGTTGATCGGATGTTTTCAAGCAGTTGAGGCGTTCAAATTGCTAAGCGGCGCCGGGCAAGCCCACCAAGGGCTTGCAACCTTTGATGGCCTACGAGGCCAGTGGCGACACTTCAATGTACCGCGTGATCCGGCTTGCACTGTGTGCAGTGTGATACCTAAATAGGGCGATGTTTCGCAGAAAGATCTATCCAGCCTGCCTGAAAAGTAACCGCTTATAGAGTGTCTGGCTGATTTTTAAAATATTTCGACTGATAGTATTTTAATGGCAGGTAGCCAAATACAATAACAATGAAACTTCCAATGACTGTGTCTAGTAATCGCTGTGTGGCGTAATTAATATCCGCACTACCAGGCAAAATGATGTTAATGAGCATCAGTATCAATGGTGTGAGAAAGACTGCCTGTAGCGCATAGGAGTATTTCATTGCCCAAGGTAGGATGCCCGCTAAAATAGCCATAAGCAGAACAAAGGCAACGTTTTTAGGAACAAAAAGCAAGATTAATACACCCAGTATAACGCCCAGCAGTGTGCCCGTTATACGTTGAAGAGCTCGCTTGTGGATTGAGCCCAAGTCAGGCTTCATGATTAATCCGACGGTTAACGGAATCCAAAACCAGTGCGGATTATCATCAACCAGGTGTGCGCTATAGGCAACGCCTAAGCATACGGCCAGAGCGCACGCTTGCGCGTAGTGGTGGCTCGCTACTATGGCTACTGGTTTGGTTGGGGTGCTTTGGCTGGCTGCGTTAAGCGTTGCATCTCTGTTTTTTGCCAGATAGCGGCAGAAAAGAATTTCGATGCCCAGTAAAAGCGCGTAAAGAACCATGCCTACAAGATATAAAAGAGCGGGCATCCAGAAGTTATTAATCGAAGGCACGCCCAGGGCGATAGATGCCAAGAGTAAAATCTGTAACATTGCAATTGATAACGTATGGCTAACGTTGCTAAGCAGTTGGGCCACAGCTCCTGCACACATCATTATGATAATAACCGCGCTCCAGGGCAATATATGCAAATACCCGGCTAAATATCCTACTGATCCGATACAAGCAGAAATAAACATTGCTCGATACACGTCACGATAGCTGCCTGATACCTCCCCGGTAACCATCATCAAGCATCCCATGGCTATCCACATTCCCGTCATGATATGGCCAAGCATGAGTCCTGCCATAAGAGGTAAAAAAATACTGACGGCAGCACGGATTGCTCGGCCCCACTGCCAGCGGGGTTTAGAAGAGGATGATGGGTCCGGTGAAGCAGATGCCTTTTTCATTGAGGTCATTGTGTGCAGTCCTTGATTCATTGAACAGCATTACCTTCTGCTAACAATGGTTAAGATATACAGAGAGGCTGAGTCTGGCAATCACCAGGATGACGCAGTATTGTTCACGTGCTTTGATGGCGGGCAGATTTCACCATACGGCGCTAGACACTGTACGGCTTATACGTTTATCAGACGGCTCAGTGTTGAGCAGTGACGAAGGGCAAATTACGCGTAAAGGGAAGACAAAAAAACCGCCAGCAGCGGTTATGACGTCACGGTCTTATACGTCAAAGGGATAGGGGAGGCGGGTAGTGGAAAACCACTACCCGCTTTTTGGTGTTGGTGCTTGGCGATTAGTTACGGATCAGGTAATCAAACGCGCCAAGTGAGGCTTTAGCGCCTTCGCCCATGGCAATAATAATCTGTTTGTAAGGCACCGTGGTAACATCACCCGCGGCAAATACGCCGGGTACCGAGGTCATGCCGTGAGAGTCGACAATGATCTCCCCGCGCGGCGTCATTTCGATGGGCGAGCCTTTCAGCCACTCGGTATTTGGCACCAGGCCAATCTGGACAAAGATGCCTTCCAGCGCGATGTTTTTAGTCTCATCGGTGTTGCGGTCTTTGTAGGTCAGGCCATTAACGCGGCTGCCGTCACCGGTTACTTCGGTGGTTTGAGCATTTAAGATAATGTCCACGTTGGGCAGGCTCTTAAGTTTTTTCTGCAGTACTGCATCGGCACGCATTTCACCCATAAATTCGAAAAGGGTGACGTGAGCAACGATGCCCGCCAAGTCAATGGCAGCTTCAACGCCAGAGTTGCCGCCGCCAATAACCGCGACGCGCTTGCCTTTAAATAGCGGGCCGTCGCAGTGCGGGCAGTAAGCAACGCCTTTGTTGCGGTATTGCTGCTCGCCGGGGACATTCATTTCGCGCCAACGGGCGCCGGTCGCTAGAACCAGTGTTTTGCTCTTGAGTTTTGCACCTGACTCAAAGGTCACTTCGTGCAAGCCACCTTCGGCCTCAGCGGCTTTAAAGGCAGCTGCCGTTTGCAAGTTCATTATATCAACGTCGTAATCCTTGACGTGCTCTTCAAGCGCGCTAACAAGCTTGGGACCTTCTGTATGAGTAACCGAAATAAAGTTTTCGATACTCATGGTATCCGCTACCTGGCCACCAAAACGCTCAGCCGCAACACCGGTATTAATGCCTTTGCGGGCAGAATAAATGGCAGCTGCAGCACCCGCGGGGCCACCGCCGATCACCAGTGTATCGAATGCGGCTTTGGTGCTTAGCTTTTTGGCTTCGCGGTCGGCGGCGCCCGTGTCCACTTTGGCCAGAATTTGCTCAAGGGTCATGCGGCCCTGATCGAACGGCTTACCGTTTAGATAAATACTGGGCACTGACATAATTTCACGCTCTTCAACTTCGTCCTGGAAGAGCGCCCCATCAATCGCCACATGGCGGACGTTGGGATTAAAGATCGCCATCAGGTTTAACGCCTGAACCACATCGGGGCAGTTCTGGCAGGACAGCGAGTAGTAGGTCTCAAAGAGCATATCGCCTTCGAGCGCTTTAATCTGGTTAAGCACCTCGTCAGAGGTTTTCGGTGGGTGTCCACCTACTTGCAGCAGTGCCAGAACCAGCGACGTAAACTCGTGGCCCATGGGAATACCGGCAAATACAACACCCGTCTCTTCACCTGTGCGGTTGATCGCAAAAGAGGGTGTGCGGCTATCCTGACCATCCGTTTTCAGGGTGATCATGTCACTCAGCCCGTTGATATCTTCCAACAGGCCGTGAAGTTCACGTGACTTGTCACCGTCATCAAGGGACGCAACGATCTCGAACGGTTGAGTCACTTTTTCCAAGTAAGCTTTCAACTGATTTTTTAAATTAGCGTCCAACATGACAGTGAATTCCTCGTAATCTGTAAAAGGTGTTCTCAACCCTTAGCCACATTTAGCCCTCGCTAGTGAAAATCACAGCGAAGTCGGTATAAAAGGGAGAACATATAGCGCGATGTAAAGAGAACACCCGGGTGAAAAAAGCCCGGGTGTTAGGCTGCCATCTGGTTAAGCCGTTATCGTAAGCGGCGCTTCAAGAGCGATTAAGATAACGAAGATGGCAGCACTCGCCGTTTAGATTTTGCCAACGAGGTCTAAAGAGGGCGCGAGTGTTTCTTCGCCTTCTTTCCATTTGGCCGGGCATACTTCGTTGGGGTTTTCACGAACATACTGGGCAGCTTTAACTTTGCGCAGTAGCTCTTCGGCATTACGGCCGATGTTGCCCGCGTTGATTTCAACGATCTGAACTTTACCGTCGGGATCGATAACAAACGTGCCGCGTTCTGCAAGGCCTGCTTCTTCAATCAGGACTTCAAAGTTACGCGAGATTTGCAGCGTGGGGTCAGCCAGCATTGGGTACTGAAGCTTGCCGATCGTTTCGGAGCTATCGTGCCATGCTTTATGGGTGAAGTGGGTATCGGTTGAAACGCTGTAAATTTCAACGCCCAGCTTTTTGAAGGCTTCGTAGTTGTCGGCCAGGTCGCCAAGCTCCGTTGGGCAAACAAACGTAAAGTCAGCCGGGTAGAAGAAGAAGATGGACCATTTTCCCTTCAGGTCAGCTTCGGTGACATCAATAAATTCGCCATCTAGATAGGCGGTAGCTTTAAACGGTTTTACTTCAGTGTTGATCAAGGACATCCAGATTATCTCCGTGTCTTGTGAATGAAGGTGAAAATGTTGAGGACTATAGTAGGGGTATTTTCCTGATAGCTAAAATTGAAAAACACCATTTAGCGTATAGTCTTTTACTATTATGCAGCAGCCTATCTACGCTCCGCAGACCTTGAAGTGGGGGCAGGCCCACTATAATGCAAGAATCTTTCACATTGACTTGCGATAGAGACCGCTGCGCCGCAAAATTCGCGTTCAGTAGAAAAGCCCACGCTAACGGCGAGTGGCTGATGGCTGGCGTTAATCTAGATGGTACTGTTTTGAAGAGCTGTTTTTGAATAACCGTTGCTGAATAACTGTTTTTGGATAATGAGGAGCACGAAATGGGGAACATTCACAAACTTTCCGGGGCCGTTGCGGCCGTTTCTTTAGCCGCAGCGGCGACAGTCGCCCATGCCGATGAGGTACGGGTATATAACTGGTCAGATTATATAGCACCGGAAACGCTTGAAAAATTTACCGAGCGTACCGGCATTGATGTTACCTACGATGTTTATGATAGTAATGAGACGCTTGACGCTGCCTTGCTGGCAGGCCGTTCGGGGTATGACGTAGTGGTGCCTTCTACGCACTTTTTTACGCGTCAACGCCAAGCGGGCGTTTATCAAGCGCTTGATAAAGAGCAGTTACCAAACCTGGAAAATCTCAATACCGAGTTGATGGAAAATTTAGACGCGATTGACCCTGATGGCGACTACTCAGTGCCTTACATGTGGGGCACTAACGGTATTGGCTACAATGTTGAGCGCGTGAAAGAGATCCTGGGCGATGATGCGCCGGTCGATAGTTGGGCAATGCTATTTGACCCTGAAATTACCTCCGCGTTAAAAAAGGCGGGTTGCGGTATTTCAATGCTGGATACGGGTGAGGAAATGCTGCCCGCGGCCATGGCTTACTTGGGCCTGAACCCGCTAAGCGAAAACGCGGAAGACTTTGAAGCCGCCGGTGAAGTGATTAGCGCCGTGCGCGATGATATTACCTATTTCCACTCTTCACGCTACGTATCCGACTTGGCCAATGGCGATATTTGTGTGGCAGGCGGATATTCAGGCGATGTATTCCAGGCTGCTGAGCGTGCCGAGGAAGCAGGGCGTGATTTTGACATTGGCTATAGCATTCCTAAAGAAGGCGCCGCCTTGTGGTTTGATGTTATGGCGGTCCCGGCGGACGCGCCCAATGCTGAAAACGCCCATGCCTTTATTAACTTTATCCTGGACCCGGAAATTGCCGCAGAAATTACCGATTACGTCAGCTACGCCAACCCCAATGCGGCGGCCGATGCTTACCTTCCGGAAGAAATTCTGAATGACCCGGCGATCTATCCCGAAGCCGAGGTTATGCAAAACCTGTATGTGGCGCTTGACATGCCACAGCCGGTACAACGTATCCGTACACGTGTGTGGAACCGTGTAAAGTCTGGCCGTTAAGCTAACCTCATCCGACAGCGAGCCAGGCCTTTTGCCTGTCTCGCTGTTCATCTTTTAATGCCCGGTTTTCCGGGTCTTTTGATGGGAGTGGCGAATGGTCACTACGCCCCTGTCGGACGGAAATTCGGCGAGCGAACCCTCGGCAAACGAACCTTCAGTGAACGAAACGGCAGCGTCTGGCTTGGCGATACAACGCCCACAAGGCAAGACACCGCGGTTTGCAGAAGACATCGTGCTAGAAGTTAAAGGCTTATGTAAGCGCTTTGACGAGGCCTTGGCGGTAGATAATGTAAATTTACAGGTGAAGCGTGGTGAGATTTTTGCGCTTTTAGGCGGGTCGGGTTCGGGGAAGTCGACGCTGTTGCGTATGCTCGCCGGGTTTGAAACTCCCACGGACGGGCATATTTTGCTGGGCGGTCAAGACATTACTGCGATCCCGCCCTACAAGCGCCCGATTAACATGATGTTTCAATCCTATGCGCTATTTCCACACATGACGGTGGCGCAAAATATTGCCTTTGGGCTAAAGCAGGACAAGCTTGCCAAGGCGGAAGTAGATGCGCGCGTGGCGCAAATGCTGAAACTGGTGCATATGGAACGCTTTGCCAAGCGTAAGCCGCATCAGCTTTCCGGTGGCCAGCGTCAACGGGTGGCGCTGGCGCGCTCCCTCGCCAAACGGCCAAAACTGTTGCTGCTTGATGAGCCCATGGGCGCGCTGGATAAAAAGCTGCGTACTGAAATGCAGTTGGAAGTGGTCGAGATTATTGAGCAGGTAGGCGTGACCTGCATTATGGTGACCCACGATCAGGAAGAGGCCATGACCATGGCGGATCGTGTCGCCATTATGGCCGATGGCTGGATTGAGCAGGTTGGCTCGCCGGTCGATGTATACGAAAGCCCAGCCAGCCGTATGGTGGCGGAATTTGTCGGTACGGTGAACCTGTTTGAAGGCGAGATTGTGGAAGATGCCGCTGACCACTGCCAAATCGTATCGCCTGAGCTTGAGCGCCCCATTTATATCGACCACGGCATTACCACTCAAGCGGTTGATCGGCGGGTGTGGGCCGCGCTGCGTCCGGAAAAAATCTGGCTAACGCGTGAGAAACCCTCGTCTGATTACAACTGGGCAGAGGGTAAAGTTCACGATATCGCCTACCTGGGTGGTTTTTCGCTTTACTACGTACGCACCGCCTCGGGTCAGTTGATTAAGGTCAGCATGGCGAATACCGAACGGCGAGGTGACCGGCCAACCTGGGAAGACAGTGTGTATGTCTACTGGGAAGACCACAGTGCCATCGTGTTGAACCGCTAATGGCCCTTTCTGGCTACTTGGGAGATTGCTTGCGATGATGCCATCTCAACTCACTGCCCTGTTCAAACGCTTACAGTTAGGGCGTCGGGCGGTGATTGCCTTGCCGCTTGTATGGCTACTGCTGTTTTTTTTGCTGCCCTTTGCCCTGGTACTGAAGATCAGTTTGTCGGAAGGGGTTGTGGCGATCCCTCCTTATGGGCCGCTGCTTGAGTATACCAACCAGACCCTGCATATCTTTCTAAACGTGGGCAACTATCTGTTTTTGCTCTCCGATTCGCTGTATGCAGCTGCCTATTGGGGGTCTGTAAAAACGGCGTTTATCTCAACCGTGGCCTGTTTGTTGATCGGCTACCCGATGGCATACGCCATGGCCCGTGCCCCAGCACACTGGCAGCTTCTGTTGTTGTTGCTGGTAATGTTGCCCTCCTGGACCTCGTTTTTGATTCGCGTGTATGCCTGGATGGGGATTTTAAGTAACAGCGGCCTTATCAATAATCTACTGATAGGGTTGGGTCTGATCGATACGCCTTTACGAATGATGAACACGCAGTTTGCCGTGGTGATAGGTATTGTCTATGCCTATCTTCCCTTTATGGTGTTGCCGCTTTATGCCCATCTAACCCGGCTGGATAATTCACTACTGGAGGCCGCTTCGGACCTTGGGTCACGTAAACTCAATACTTTTATCAAGGTAACGCTGCCCCTTTCGATGGGGGGAATTATTGCGGGGTCAATGTTGGTATTTATCCCGGCCGTGGGCGAGTTTGTTATTCCCGAGCTATTGGGCGGCCCGGATACGCTGATGATTGGTAAGGTACTTTGGGAGGAGTTTTTCCTTAATCGCGATTGGCCCGTTGCCTCGGCGCTGGCAATGGTGATGTTACTGCTGCTGTTAATACCGATTGTTTGGTTTCACCGTTACCAGTCTCGGGGGCTTGAAGAATGAGCGTAGTACGACGGCGGCCGCATTTTTCAACCTTGATGCTGATACTCGGCCTGGTGTTCCTCTATCTGCCGATGGCGGTGTTGGTGGTGTACTCCTTCAACTCTTCCAGGCTCGTTACCGTGTGGGCGGGCTTTTCAACCCAGTGGTACGGGGCGCTGTTCCAGGACCAACAAATTCTCTCGGCAGTATGGACGAGTCTAAAAATCGCGTTTTTTGCCGCGAGCATGGCGGTATGTTTGGGAACGGTCGCGGCGTTTGTAATGACGCGATTTGGACGCTTCCGTGGAAAAACGGCGCTTTCCAGCATGGTAACGGCACCCCTTGTCATGCCCGAGGTCATTACCGGGCTGTCGTTGCTACTGTTATTTGTTCAAATGGCACAGCTGACAGGCTGGCCCGCCGACCGTGGTGTAGGCACTATCTGGATTGCGCATACCACCTTTTGCAGCGCTTACGTTGCCATTGTAGTGGCGGCACGGCTGCGCGAGTTGGATAGCTCGATAGAAGAGGCGGCAATGGATTTAGGTTCACCACCCCTTAAAACATTCTTTTTTATCACGCTACCCATTATTGCCCCTGCGCTGGCGGCGGGCTGGCTGCTTGCCTTCACGCTGTCGTTGGATGACCTGGTCATCGCAAGCTTCGTGTCTGGTCCTGGCGCCAATACGCTGCCCATGGTGGTGTTTTCATCTGTTCGCATGGGCGTATCGCCTAAAATTAATGCGCTGGCGACGCTGATTATTTTGACGGTATCGCTGGTGACGTTTTTGGCGTGGTACCTGATGCGTCGTAGCGAAGCCAAGCGGCAAATAAATTAGCAACAAGGAGGCGTTTGGCTAGAAAACGTCATCGTCTCGGCCGGTTAACACGGCTTCAAGTTCGCCGGTCATGGGCGAGATGATGATTTCAAGCTGAATAGGCGCACAGCATTGATGGCAATCTTCCCACGTGGCGTGGCTGCCTTGAGAGGTGTCGATGACAAACGTCAGAGGCGCATCGCAATAGGGGCAGTTAAAATCGTGGTTTACCAGGGCATCATCGTGCATAAGCAGCTACCTTTAAAAGTTTGGAGCTTGGCGGCAGTGTAGCAGTCTGCGCGAAGTCGGGCATGGCGGTGATGAATCAGGTAGGATATACGCGGTTTTCCACGGACTGTTTTTCAACGTGCTAAAGAGAGAAACGATGATGTTACGAAACATGGTAGTAGCGGCCACTTTGGCCTTCCCGATGGTCGCCTTGGCGGAAACACCGAATGTTACCCCAGGCGAGTGGGAGTTCGTCAGCGTGACCAGCATCAGTGGCGACATGGATATTCCGGACCAAACGGAAACCGAGCGTCAATGTATTACTCAGGATGACCTTGAAGGCGCCGAGTTTGGGTTTATCGAAGAAGAAGATGGCTGCGAGCTTCTCAATCAGGAAATGAGTGCTGACGGTCTCTCTTACAGCATGGTATGTCGCGCAGAGGGTGGTGAAGCCAATATTGATGGCGATATGAGCTTTATGGGCGAGCAAATCAGCGGCAGCGTTGATATTCTCACTCAGTCGCCAATGGGCGAGCTGACCATGAATACCGCTATTGAAGGTCAGCGTGTAGGTGAGTGTGAATAATCACTTGCGTTGATGCCTGAAAAGGGCGCCTCTTTTTGAAGAGGCGCCCTTTTTTTGACCGATAGCCTTTCTTTACCTCTAGAAAGAAAAGCAGCAACACGTCGCTAACCGGCGGAGTCGGAAATTTCCTCTTCCAGACGCCGTTTAACCGCACCGGGGGAGCCGGTATGACGTGCCAAAAGGTCGTATGCAACCGGCACTACAAACAGCGTGAACAGTGTCGCCGCACCAACGCCTGCCATTATCACCGTGCCAATCACCAGGCGGGATTCAGCGCCTGGCCCGCTTGAAATAATCAGTGGTATGGCTCCGGCCATGGTGGTGATTGCGGTCATCAAAATAGGTCGTAGCCGGGTGACGGAGGCTTCAATGAGCGCTGTACGAAAGGCTTTGCCCTCATCACGTAGCTGGTTGGCAAACTCGACGATCAAAATACCATTTTTAGCAGCCAGACCAATCAATAGCACCAGGCCAACCTGACTATAAATGTTAAGCGACTGCCCGCTTAGCAAAAGCGCCAATAGGGCGCCGCTCATCGCGAGCGGTACGGTCAACATAATGACCAAGGGATGGATAAGGCTTTCAAACTGTGCGGCTAGCACTAGAAATACCACGATAGCGCCTAATATCAGCAGAAAGGTGGTCGCGCCACTTGCCTGCTGAAAATCACGTGAAGGGCCTGCCACGTTGGTTTGTGCTTCTTCGGGCAACAGCGTGTCGGCGGTAGCTTGTAGATATGTAAGCGCCTCCCCAAGCGGGTAGCCGTCAGCCAGGTTGGCCTCGATGGTAATGGCTCGAATACGGTCAAAGCGGTTTAACGTGCTGGCGCCAGCAACGTCGGTAAGCGTCACGAGGCTTGCGAGAGGGATTAGTTCACCAGAACGTGCCGAGCGTACCTGTATATTATCCAGGGCGCGGGGGCTGTTCTGCCGATCGCGATCACCTTCGATAATCACGTCGTACTCTTCGCCGTTATCCACGTAGCGGGTAACGTTGCGACCGCCTAACAGCACTTCAAGCGTACGGCCTATTTCGGTAATCGTTACGCCCAACGCTGCTGCCCGCTCATAGTTAATCTCGACACTGAGCTGTGGCTGGGTCTCGTTATAGTTGCTTTCAAGCGCCGTAATGCGTGGGTTATCCTCCCGCACATAGTCCATCAGCAGGGTGCGCCAGCGAGCGAGCTCTGCGTAATTACCGCCGCCAATCACAAACTGCACAGGCTTTTGTGTGCGTTGGCCAAAGCCCTGACGCATAACGGGGAATGCTTGAACGCCAGGCAGCGGCCTTAGCAGCGCTCGCACGTCATCCATCACCTCCCATGCGCTGCGGCGGCTGCCCCAGTCGGCCATATTGATGATGACAAAACCGCCGTTAAAATTCTCGATATTGCCAAAGCCGCGTGGCGCACGTACGACCACACGTTCAAGCTCACCCGTTTCTATCAGGGGAGCCAGTCGTGCTTCGATTTCATCCATGTAGTCCATCATGTAATCGAAGGTGGCGCCTTCAGGGCCATTCACCAATACGATAAAGTTGCCACGATCCTCTTGTGGGGTGTACTCATTGGGTAGCTCGGTGGTTAGCCATGCCGTCATGGCGATCAACAGCGCAAATACCCCGACAACTATCCAACTGCGTGCAAGCAGCCACTCAAGGATACGCTGGTAACGTCGCTGAGTAATACCCAGTAGCCACTGGACACCTTTACCCACAGCGCTGTCGTGCATGCCGGGTTTAAGAATCTTGGACGCCATCATGGGGGTTAGGGTAAGCGCTAGGAGTGTCGAGAAAACAACGGCTGCCGCCATCGTGAGGGCAAACTCAGAAAAGAGCCGACCAATTGTAGTGGTTCAATAAAACCGGACACCAACGTAGGTGGTAATATTGCCACCATAAGCGAGGTGTCTGATGACCAGGA
>NZ_JABUYX010000011.1:0-85179 GCF_014898005.1 Halomonas citrativorans | reverse complement strand
TTCCGAAGCGACGGGCCTATCTATTCATGATATTGCAAAACTGCGTATCGAAGGTAAGCACTGACTGAGAAAGCAGCGCCCCGCGCTGCCGGGGTAAGGGCAGCTAGCGCCGCCATCGCCGAGTGAACTCAGCTCCCACAAAACCACTGGCTCCGCTTCGAAAACCGCGCATTGCCCCAATCATTACCCGCTGGGTGAAGCGCCACCTGCAACGGCTTGGCGCAGGCATCAACCTGGAAGCGCTTACAAGTTTGGTGGAGGATAAAAACATGCTGGCAGAAAACCTGGAAAACCTGGTGAAAAAAGAGCGTCAGGAAGGCCGCCAAGAAGGTCGTCAAGAGGCTGAGAAGTACGCGTTACAAGAAAAACGTGAAACGGTACGCCACCTCTTGTCGTTTGGAGTGCTAAATGATGAGCAGATTTCCGAAGCGACGGGCCTATCTATTCATGATATTGCAAAACTGCGTATCGAAGGTAAGCACTGACTGAGAAAGCAGCCCCGCGCTGCCGGGTAAAGGGCGGCTAGCGCCGCCATTGCCGAGTGAACTCAGCTCCCACAAAACCGCTGGCTCCGCTCATTGTGAGAAACCAACCGTAGAGCGGCGTAACGAGCGAAGCGAGGCACCCGCAACGCAGCGCCCCGCGCTGCCGGGGTTGAGTAACGCAGCTCTATAGGCCAACATGGCAGCTAGCGCCGGGTAACCTCAGCCTCCACAAGAGTCAGCATAAACGTATCCCCCACAAAGCGCCTGCCACCACATGCCTTGTGTCGAATGTTGATAATCCCCTCGTTACCAAAAATTACATAATTTTTTACGACTTCCCCCTAAAGATTTCCTCCGTTGCGCCGTTATTAAGTATAACGGCGCACAACACGCCGAACAGCGGGCCACGTGGCCAGTCTTATTGAAAGGGGAATACCACCATGTCAGTGATCAATACCAACATCACAGCAATGATCGGTCAGCAAAACCTGAGCAAATCTCAGAGCGCGCTGTCTACCTCTATGGAGCGTCTGAGCTCTGGTCTGCGTATCAACAGTGCGAAAGATGATGCAGCTGGTCAAGCCATCGCTAACCGCATGTCATCACAGATCACTGGCCTGTCTCAGGCGCAGCGTAATGCCAACGACGGTATCTCTGTTGCGCAAACCGCTGAAGGCGCCCTGAACCAGGTAAACGACAACCTGCAGCGTGTGCGTGAACTGACGGTTCAAGCCCAGAACGACACCAACTCTGCTGAAGACCGTAAATCCATCCAGGATGAAATCGATCAGCGCCTGACTGAGATCGACCGTATCTCTGAACAGACTGACTTCAACGGCGTTAAAGTGCTTGCTGACGACCAAAGCCTGTCTATCCAGGTAGGTGCCAACGACGGTGAGTCTATCGATGTTGTCTTGGAAAAAATCACTGCAGGCACTTTGAACCTTGATAGCTTTAACGTTAATGGTCCGGATGGTGCTTTGACTGCTCTAGACACTACTGCGGGCGGTGCTGCTGAAGCCGCTTTTGAGAAGGCATACGGTACTGCTACAAGCATCAATACCACTACAGTAGCTGCATTTGATGCTGATTTGGCAACTGAGTTGGGTGTAGGTGCTGATGCAATCACTACTGGCACCACAGCTCAGGTTGATGAAGCCGGCAACTGGTACGTTGATGTAGTTGTTGAGACAAACAATGCCGCTGAAATTAACTCCTTGAACTTGCAAGGGCTTGAGATGGAGGCGGGCACTGCTAAAACCTTCCGTGTTGCCTTGGATCCAGCAGACGCTAATATTACTGGTACCGCTGATACTGCAGCTTTCACTGTTGATGGCTCCACGTTGGGTGCCAAAGACCTGCTAAGCGGAGCCACTGCTAATCCGATGGAGCAGCTCGATAGTGCTCTGAAGCAAGTTGATGAGCTGCGTTCTGGTTTGGGTGCGATCCAAAACCGCTTTGAGTCTGCAATTACCAACCTGCAAACCAACGAAACTAACCTATCCGCTGCTCGGTCACGTATCGAAGATGCTGACTACGCCAGTGAGGTGGCTAACATGACCCGTGCTCAGATCCTGCAACAGGCGGGCACCTCGGTTCTGGCCCAGGCGAACCAAATGCCGCAGAACGTACTGTCTCTGCTGGGTTAAACTTCCGCAGCTAGAAAGCTTCGGTAGGTATATCGAAACAGGCCCTGTTTACAGGGCCTGTTTTTTTTATAAAGCCAGTGTGCAAGTTGATATGATGGCTTGAGCCCTCTTTCCAGCAGTGAGTTTATATATGAGTCGTCATAAATCTCGTCGGTCTTCTTCAGTTAAGCTAGCCAACAAGTCAATTGCAACGCCCACTAATTCTCATACTGCCCGCAGAAGCAAAGGGGATGCTCTTCTTAAAAGTGGCAGATACTTGGAAGCAGCGAGTGAGTACCAAAAGCTGGTTGATGAAAATAGGGCAAACCATCAGGTTTATGGGCGCTTATCAGAAGCCAAATATCGACTAGGCAATGTTCAGGAAGCCGAAGAACTATTAGCTAAAGCCTTGGAAATAGAGCCAAATTATGCCGAAGCACACCACGGCATAGCTTATTTATTACACCATCGCCGTCAAAATCAGCAAGCATTGACTCATATACAGACCGCATGCCGTTTGGATCCGGATAAAGCAGAGTACCTTTCGCTTCAAGGAATGGTATTGGTCGCCTTGCATCAGCATAGTGAAGCATTAAACTGCTATGAAAAAGGGCTTCAAGTTTCTCCTGGTTATACATCACTATGGAATAATTATGGTAATGCCTTGAACGATTTGGGCCGACTTGATGAAAGTATGGCTGCTTATCGTAGAGCGTTAGAACTTCCTAATAGTAGTCGTTTAGCTTTTTCCAACCTTTTAACAACAGCTCATTATCATCCTGGAATGTCCGAAAAGGATATTTTAGATATTATACAACAGTGGGGGGTTAAATATTCTCCTTCTAATGTAAATAGAAGACCTGGAACTAGTAAAGTTTTGGATCGCAAGCTAAAAATTGGAATGGTTTCTGATGGTTTTCGAAGCCATCCCGTTGGTCAAATGATCATATCCGTACTCGAAGAGTGTGGGAGTGCGCAGTTTAAATTCTTTTTTTACTCTACAAATAATCATGAAGATCATATAACTAGTCGATTCAAAAAGGTTGCTGATGTTTTTCTATCAGTTGAGTACATGAGTGACGAGCAATTTGAACGGCAAGTGTTGGGAGATGATGTCGACATACTCTTCGATCTTTCCGGGCACAATGCTGGTAATCGAATGATGGCTATTGCAAATGCCCCAGCTCCGATAATAGTTAAATGGGTTGGCGGTTTGATTAATACTACTGGTGTAGCTTCAATAGATTATTTGTTGAGTGATAGCCTGGAAACTCCTTTAGGCGTTGATAGCAATTATACAGAAAAAATAATTCGATTGCCTGATGACTATATTTGTTATACGCCTCCTCGTTACAGACCTTCAGTGTCATCGCTGCCCGCTGACAAAAATGGGTATGTAACTTTTGGCTGTTTTAATAATGCTACTAAATTAAATGAGCAGGTGTTAGCTCAATGGTCTAAGTTGATGCATAAAATACCAAACTCAAGGTTGTACCTTAAAAGCATGCAGCTCGGTAGCCCTGAAATGCGTGAGCGTATTATTAATTTAATGAAGGCAGAAGGGGTTTCGGCAGACCGACTGCGTATTGAAGGACCTTCCCCTCATGTTGAGCTCCTCCAGTGCTACAATGATGTGGATATTTCTTTAGACCCATGGCCATATTCAGGTGGATTAACTACCTGTGAATCTTTATTAATGGGAGTTCCGGTGGTCACTCTCCCAGGGCCAACCTTTGCAGGGCGCCACAGTGCTACTCATTTAATTAATGCGGGCATGCCAGAACTTGTCGTTAGTTCTTGGGAGGAGTATCGAGAAAGAGTTTTAGAGCTTGCATCTGATTTAGATAGCCTTGCCACTATCAGGCAGCACCTCCGTCAAGTCTTATTAGAGTCGCCTGTATGCGATGCTACCCGCTTTGCAAAACACTTTACCGATGCCATGCGCGCTATTTGGCAGCGTCACTGCGAAGGAAAGCAGCCTGCTGCGCTAACGTTTGATAAAACTGGGCTGGCGAAATTTGAAGATGAAGAAATACCCGTTGATGTTGTTTATGCAGAAAGTATGGAAGTCGAAGCGACTGGGTTTAACTGGTCGCTACCTGGCAAGATTATAGTGCTGGATAATGGCTCAAAATTGGTTGTTGAGAAGGGCATCGATACCCTTAGGCAGCTAAATTCTTTTGGCATAGTGGCCTTCGATCCAGCAAGCCAAGTAATAAATGCTGAGCGGTTCGAGGGCAGTAAAGGTGTCCAAGTCTTTACCCATGCTGTTTTAGGGGATGGAAAGCCAGCGACACTTTATTCCTGTTTAGACCCAGTGTTTAGCAGCACCTTGGAACCGCTGCCAATGGAGCAGCAGTACGGAGCCAACCCTGCTGGTGCAAGCGTGCTTGCTAAGCTTCCGATCAATACCATCGCGTTAGATAGCATCGAAGGGCTGGATAGTTTGGATTGGTTAATTCTGGACGATTTAAGCGATGCGGCCGTAATTCTTGAAAATGGTGAAAAAGCCCTTAAAGACACGCTGGTCATTCAAGTGCGTATTGCCTTTCAACCGACGCATAAACGACAGCCAAACTTAGCTGAAATTCAGCACTGGATGTCACGTCATGGTTTCCGTCTATACCGTTTCAACAACCAACAGCACTTAAGCCACCTGCCGGACAGCGTGCCTGCAGAAATTCGCCAAGCTACCGAGCTTCAAAGTGCCGATGCAGTTTTTCTCCCCACTTACGAGCGGTTGGCTGAGCTAAATGAAAATCAGCGCTCCAAACTGGCTTTTTTGTTGCACACGGTGTATGGCATCAAGGATCTAACATATAAGCTATTGGTTGAAATTGATGAAGAAAAGGCAGAAGAGTATTTGATTCTGCAAAAGTTAGCTGACACTCAACTCGAAACTTCTACTGAGTCATTGTTGAATGAAAAAATAGAAGTGTCTGACAAAATAGAAGTATTGGAATTCCCGCTTCCTGATGCTCCTTTCATGTCGCATGCGGAACGAAAGCTGTTTAAGAAATATTTAAAAAAAGCAAAGCACTATTTTGAATTTGGCTCAGGTGGATCTACAGTTTGGGCGATAAAAGAAGGCTTGAGAGTAGAAGGTGTGGAAAGCGACGCTAAATGGGTGAGGGCACTAAAAGATAAACTGGGTGATAAGTGCCAAGTTGAGTCTGTCAATATCGGGCCAACTAAGGAGTGGGGGGTACCAGTCTCAGGTGAATTCCAGCATCATTTTTCTGAATACAGTCAGGCGATTCATCACCATAAACAGTCATTTGATTTGATTCTTGTGGATGGTCGTTTTAGGGTCGCATGTACGATTGCATCAGTTATCCATATTATAGAGCACATGCATGACCAGGAAATGGCTCGGATTTTTATCCATGATTTTTGGAACCGACCACAATACCATGTAGTGCTTGAGTTTTTAGAGGTGGTCGATCAGGTTGATACTGCTGGCGTATTTAAAGTTAGGCAAGGTGTTGATAGGAAGAAATTAGATGCTTTGTGGGCTAAATTCTCGAAGAACCCGCTATAGGTTGTTTCTTAAAGGAGAGCGGCTCTTTTTCGTGTTTTCGAATTACGTTAGTTCAGTGGGGGTGATTAACAAGATGCAGGTGCTTTAGTGCCTGCATCTTGTGAGTGATAATTGACCGAGCATTCTTTGTGTATGTATGGACATTTAGACGTCTGGTCGCATGGTGCGAGCGTCGGGCCGACATCCACTATGCGCTTTCGCTTATGGGGGCTCGTTTTCTTTAATCGATGCCAGGGCAGGTGTTGAAACGTGCTTTTGGCAGATTTTTTAGTTGTGTGCATAGACTCTGTGGCGAAGGGTAGGGAGTTAATAGCTCTCCATACCTGACGACCAGTTGAGTTCTTGTAACTCACTGGTAAAGTTTTTTATAGCCGGGCCGATAAGCAAGTAATTACTACTAATAGGCAGGCCCGTAAATGGCGTCGATCCATACCAATTTGCCATCTATGAACGGCCAAGCGAACCTGAAGCGCAATCAGTCTGCGCTGGCGACGTCCATGGAGCGCCTTTCATCCGGCTTGCGTATCAACGGCGCTAAGGATGATGCCGCAGGCCAGGCAATTGCTAACCGCATGACCAGCCAGATTAGCGGGCGCGGCATGGCGATGCGTAATGCCAACGATGGCGTGTCGTTGTCGCAAACCGCACAAGGCGTGCTGGAGGCAGTGAACGGTAAGTTGCAGCGTATCCGTGAGCTTACCGTGCAGGGGTTGAGTGAAATTTATAACGGCGAAATGGGCGACCGTATCCAGGCGGAGATTAATCTCAACCTGAAGGAAATCGAGCGCTTGAACCAGGTGGCCGAATATAACGGCATTCCGCTTCTGGATGGCACGGCGGGGCATCTTTCCCTGCAAGTAGGCGCCAACGATGGCGAAACCCTGAGCGTTAATTTAGACGCCCCCGGCTTTAGTGTGCAAACACTGGGGCTTAAGGATTTTACCTTCCAGGGTGAACCTGACACCATCACGCATACTGACACCCTGCCGGGCCGCTCGGCGCGTATTCCTATCGACGATGCGGAGCATTCACGCGTTGCTTATGTGCCTGCTGATAACGAACCACATTTAGTGCGCTTTAATAACCGCGATGTTATCCAGCTAGGTGGCGATGGCGGGCAGCTTAAAAATGTATCGATTAACGCATCACACGATACGGATACCCGCAATAACGACGTAACGATTAATGTTCGAGAGGCAGTGACTGAACGCACGTTAGGTGAAGCTATATACACCCGACGCGCTGTCGACTTGGACGGCAATAGTGGGCCGTTAGGTAGCGCGGATATCGTACGTTCGGGAGGGGAGTACTGGATAGCGCGTGGGAACGACTATACGCCCGTTGAACTTATCATGGATAACAGCCAGCGAAGTGTGGTGGCTCAGGTGCTGGAAGACACGCATGTAGCCCCGGCTGATATGCCAGGCCCCATTAGTGAAGTACGTTATATGCCAGCAGTGCAAAAAGGCAGCGCGGACTATAGCCTGACTCTGGATGGTCAGGATGAAAGCAGCAGCGGTAGCATCTCTCTCGTGCAGTTAAATAGCACATATTATGTCGAAGAGCAGTTGGCGGGAGGGCAGTATGCGTATTATCCCGCCGATGTGACCAGCCAAACAGGTGGTTCGGAGAGTACGTTCACCGTGGTAAGTGAACGTACACCCATGGGGGCAGTCACCGACCAGCCTTTTGTTGCTGGTTCGTCGTTCGTGCATTTTAAGCCGAGTAATGCCAATGTGCAGGTTAACTATGTCGAGTTAAACGGTACAACGCATCAAGATGTTATGGCCGCTGAGCCTGAAAATGGTTACGTGTTTAATGTAAATGCCTTTTCAAATGGCAGCGGTGCGATGAAAACAGCCAACATCGTGCTGAACCAAAAAGGCGAACATTTGCTGCAAACCGTTAATGGAAACGGTGAAGTAATCCTTTATTACCCAGTGCGTAGTTCACTTAGTACAGACGTGGATAACAACCTGACCACGGTAACAATACGTGAGACAGATGAAGCTCGCCGCATCCGCAACCCTGCTGATCCACTGGCGGCATTAGACCGAGCAATCGCCCAAGTGGATAACAAGCGCAGCGAGTTTGGCGCTTTGGATAACCGGCTATTAGCCATCATTGAAAATCATGACGAAACCAATCGTCACCTTTCTGCCGCCCGCTCGCGTATTATGGATGCTGACTACGCGGTGGAAGTGGCCAGTATGACCAAAGCGCAGATTCTGGAGCAGGCAGGTACGTCTGTACTGGCCCAAGCGAACCAGGTTCCACAGAACGTGCTTTCTCTGTTGGAGTAATTGAGGCTTGAGGATAAAGCTCATGCCTTATTATTAGACATTATAAATAGGCTTCTTAAAGGGGCCATTTTTTAGAAGAACTTATGAAAACGAATGTGCCGACTATTTCAGCCTACGATGTTATTTATGACGTAGTGCCTAAGCTTGATACCCTCGAAAAGCTGGTGGGGGGCACCCTTGATGAAGCGCTAATGGCTAACCAGGAACTGGAAAGCATTGCGCATATAAACACGCTGAAAACGGAGTTTCAGCTGGAACTGACCATGATCCGTATGAACCTGGAGCATTTGTTAAAGCGTTATCAGAAAGAGTTGAATGCCGTGGTAGAAGATAAGCGCCATGATCAGCTATTAACGCTTGACGCGTTCGAGGCAATGGCGATTGAAAGTGCTGCCCAGCTTTATCGGCGAGCGCAAGCTCGTTAAGCACTCATCCATGAAACCCAAACAACCATCGAGCAGGCCGAAACCCACGGGCTTGATACAACCATGCCTGATGATGACACACAGCGTTTCTATATCCTCGATGAAAAGTAGTGCCAACGTGCCTGGGCTATGTTGTCTAATAGGAAGGCGACAGTTTCTGAATAACACTTCGATAGAACCAGTCGGGCAGGTTCTCTTCTTTTAGCTGAATGTCGCCATTGGGGGTTACTTCCGCTAGCCATATGTCTTGAGTGCCCGAGTTGTCGAATATAAAAGCACGATCAGCAAGCTTGATAGCCTTCAAGAGTAAATCAAGAGAACGATCATAACGCTGACGGATTTTTTCTTCAGGTACGGGGTGACCGCCGGTTTTTACTCGGTTATGCACTCTCTGAACATTGATCGCTGGGTCGTCGGTAGCAATATAGTAAAGGTAGTTTTTAAAACCTTTAGCACGAGACGCTTTCAGTACGTCAATCTTGTCTTCTGATGACATGACTGTTTCAAAGGTGAAGCTGATGTTAGACGCAGTGAGTTGCTCTCGAATAAGTGCAGAGGCAATAGACGCAATATAAGAATTTGGTGGTAAGGAGGGAGGGAATCTAATGCAGTTGTCTGCAAAGACTAATGCATCAAGCTGCGGTGCTAATGACGCTTTTAACGTTAATGACGACTGATAGAAGTAGTGCTTGATAGCCGTGCTGGATAAATAAACCGAGTAGTCCTCGAAATAGAGAGTACCTGACTCTTTGGCATTACTTTCTATGTCATCAGGGTTAATATAAACCCCTTTTTGATGAGTGGGGATGACATCCTTGATCGTACTTTTTCCTGAGCCGTTAGGCCCAGCAAACATACGCAACCGTGGCGTCTCGGCCATCAGGTCACCTTGAGCTTTATATCAATTGAAACCTTGTGCTTAGGCGGTGCCTTTCTTATAAAACGAACACTGCCGTCTGGTGAGGTTTCAACAAGATTGTCATCGACTATTTCAACCACGGTATGGCCGCTATTTAATGATGCCTGGTATGCACGACGTGTGTAAAGCGATGTCTGTGCTGCAAATCGCTGTTCTGCATCTTGCATGATAACCATGGGAACTCCTTCACATAATGGGTTCACTATATAGCATACTACAAATGGCGGGGGGAAAGCGCCAGGGCTATGTTCGTGTCTTGCGCATTGAAGGCCGCGCATAAAAGTCGTTAGGGTAGCCACATAAACAGTGCGCAAATGAAGGATGACGATAGGTATGACGCCTGATGAGCATGAGCGTGTAGCACTGGAATTGGAAAGCGTCATACGCGAAACCCAAACAACCATCGAGCAGGCCGAAGCCCACGGGCTAGATACAACTATGCCTGATGATTATGCCCACCTTCTCGATATTCTCGATAAAGCGATCAAGCAGCAGCGCGACCATACGTTAACGATGCTAAAAGACGATAGCTAGTCGTTAATTTTCCACACATGCAACGGATGTTTTGCCTTTCTCTCCTTCTCTCGTTCCCCACCATGCCACTAATTGCCTAGCCCGCTAAAATTGCTTTTTCGCCATACTGGCCGATACTTTTCGTCTAACAATAAAACGTGGGTTATAAGCAATGAATGCGCATACGCTGGCGCTGACCTGTGCCATTGGGGCCGGGTGGTTAAGCTTTAATACATTGGTGGTGGCTGGTTATTTATTGGTATATAAAAGAGAGACGCTGGGGCTGGGAGAGCGGAATAGCTTTTGGCTAACGGTTGCGGGTAAACGTGATGAAAAATCCGCGGCTTCCCCTGCGGTTCCCCCACGCTCACAGCCTAGCCAAAAGCCTATAGAAGAACGTGTGCCCATGGGCTTGCCTGAGCAAGAAGAGCCGTTCCTGGAGGAGCCCATTGGCAAGCCTGAAGAGGTACCTACGCATGTATTTTACGTAATGTTCCAACAGCCGAGCATTGAGCTTAATCAGAAGGTGCAATTAGTCCTGAATAAATGGGGCGCTTACTTCGATGCAGAGTTGAAAATTTATGTGGCATTGGGCGTTACCCCACAAAACCCCTTACGTATTGCCAATGCGTATCCGCCTGGCTTGATGCCTACAGAAGAGGTATTCCAACAAGAGGACCACCTGCTGGGCGGGGTCAGCATTATCCTCAATAAGCCCAAGCGCAAACGTGGCTTTGACAAAGTGCAATTGGGCAAAATGGTGGAGTTGAGTGAAGAACTTGCCGCGTTAGGTGGGGCCTTGCTTGATGAAGAGCGCCAGCCAGCTTCGCGTAAAACCATCAGGGATATTACTGGCGGTTAATGCCCATTATGACTGCGCTATTAAGCGTGGTGGTAATTTGTAGCTACCTTTCTATTAGCGCCTGCTATCAAACACATGGCGCAGAGTGGTTTCGCTTGTCGAACTCTAATAACCTCAATGCATAAAAACTATTTTTAATATTCTTTTTTGTGTTTATGATGTGCGTGTAACGGCTACGCTGTCTTTGTGCCTGCCGCGCCTATACTCTGCAAAAGGCAAACGATCTTGCCGATGAGGATGCTTCTGATGACTCGATCACGTCGTTTAAACACGTTAGTCGCCGCGCTTACCTTAAGTGTGGCAGGTGGTTTTGCTGCGGTTCAGGCCCAGGCAGATACGCTGCGAGTGGGCATGTCGGGCGGCTATTTCCCGTTTACCTTTGTTGAGCGCGACGAACTCAAGGGCTTTGAGGTCGATGTCATGAACGCGGTGGGGGAGGTCACCGGTGATGATGTCGAGTTTGTCACGGCGAGTTTTTCGGGGCTAGCGGGCATGCTGGATTCCGGGCGTATCGACACTATTGCCAACCAGATTACGATGACGCCGGAGCGTGAAGCCAAGTATGTATTTACGGCGCCCTATGTGTATGACGGTGCGCAGGTCGTTGTCCGGAAGGGTAATGATGCTATTAACGGTGTTGAGGATCTTTCCGGTAAATCGGTTGCGGTTAATCTGGGCTCCAACTACGAGCAGTTGTTACGCGAGCTGCCGAACGCCGACGAAATTGATATCCGCACCTACGAATCCAACGTAGAGCAGGACGTAGCATTGGGGCGCACCAATGCCTTTATTATGGACCGCGTTAGTGCGACTCAGGTGATTAAGGAGCGCGGTTTGCCTTTGGAACTGGCGGGCCAACCCTTCACCGTTATCGAGAATGCGCTGCCGTTTCGTGACAACGAGGCAGGCAATGCCCAGCGCGACCGTGTGGATGAAGCGCTAACTGAACTTCGTGATAACGGCACGCTGCGTGAAATTTCCGAAAAATGGTTTGATACCGATATCACGCAGCAGCCGGAATAACCGCTACGCTGTAAACGGAAGCCTGTATTGAACGCGGCCGTGGGTAATCCACGGCCGTTTTGCTTATAAGCGATGCTGACATGCTAAACCTGGATTATATGTGGGGGCTGTTACCGGTCCTTTTAAGCTATGTGCCGCTCACGCTTGAAATGGCAACCCTCGCCATGCTGCTGGCGCTGGTGCTTGCCTGTCTTCTGGCCGTGATTCGCGTGACCCGTGTGCCGGTGTTGAACGGCTTTTCGCTGCTGTTTATCTCGTTTTTCCGCGGTACACCGCTGTTGGTTCAGCTTTTTCTGTTCTATTACGGGTTGCCCCAACTGGTGGAGGCGTTGGTGTCGATTAACGGCATAACTGCCGCCGTGATGGGCCTGACACTGCACTTTTCCGCCTATATGGCTGAGTCTATTCGGGCGGCCATTGTGGGGATTGACCGCAGCCAGACAGAAGCGGCGCTCTCTATCGGCATGACGCAGTCGCAGCTAATGCGACGTATTATTCTCCCTCAGGCGACCCGTGTGGCGACGCCCACATTGATGAACTACTTCATTGATATCATCAAGGCGACGTCGCTGGCCTTTACGCTGGGCGTCACAGAATTGATGGGAGCCACACAAAAAGAGGCCGCCAGTAGCTTTCTTTATCTGGAGGCTTTTTTACTCGCGGCGATGATTTACTGGGTCATAGTGGAAATTCTCTCCTGGGGGCAGCGTCGCCTGGAAATTTACCTGAATAAGGCGTACCAACGATGATCTCGCTTGAGGCCGTTACCAAGCGCTTTGGTAAACAAGATGTATTCACCGACATTGATTTGTCGCTTGAGCGGGGCGAGATCATTGTCATCATTGGCCCTTCAGGCACGGGTAAGTCAACGCTATTACGCTGCATTAACTTTTTAGAGCGGCCTGAGTCGGGGCGTATTACCGTCGGCGATGTGCGCGTGGATGCGCAGCAGGCGAGCCGTGCCGATATTTTAAAGCTGCGTCGGCGTACCGCGTTTGTCTTTCAAAACTATGGTTTGTTTGCCAACAAAACGGCGCTTGAGAATATCAGCGAGGGCATGATCGTCGTTGATAAAATTCCCAAGGAAAAGGCCCATGCCCGCGCCCGAGAAATCCTTGAGCGGATTGGGCTTTCAGATAAAGCTGATGCTTACCCGGCGGCGCTTTCTGGCGGGCAGCAGCAGCGTATCGGCATTGGCCGCGCCATGGCCGCGAACGCCGATGTCATTCTGTTTGATGAGCCCACGTCATCGCTGGACCCGCAGTGGGTGGAGGAAGTGCTGAGCCTGATGAAGCAGCTTGCCGCCGAGCAGCAAACCATGATTATCGTTACCCACGAGATGCAGTTTGCGCGTGACGTAGCGGATCGCGTGATCTTTATGGATGAAGGGCAAATTATTGAACAAGCACCGCCCGAGGAGCTGTTCACCGCCCCCAAGGACCCGCGCACGCAGCATTTCCTGCGCAAAATTCTTGCCCCAACAGGCCAGCCGCTGCCTTAACAGCATGTGGTTATTGGCAACTGCAGTCGGCAGCTTACGGCGTTGAAGCATCGTTTGTGCGTTATATCGACATTAACCACATATTAATGTGTGCTTTTCGTACCTATGGTATTCTTGGTGGACATGAATGGCGCTTTTTAACGTGGTTTCTGTAGCCCAAGGGGGTGAGGTGAAACAAAGCGAAGCGATCAAACGTCTTGCTGAGTTCGACCAGCGCGAGCGTTATGTCTTTGCTGTACGAGACATGTCGAAAGTGCTTCATGATGATACGCCCCGTAGCCGAGAGGCCACACTGAAACGCCTGGTTAACGCGGGCATTCTGGAGCGCCCATCCAAGGGCGTGTATTTGTATGCGTTGTCGAAGAACAAAGGCCCGGATACCCTGGAGCTGATTGCCAAGACACTACGCAGGGGGGAATATAGTTACATCAGCCTTGAGTCTGCTCTATCAGAGTATGGCGTGATCTCCCAAATCCCGGTAGGCCGACTAACGGTGATGACCACTGGCCGTAAAGGCGAATATAAAACACCTTATGGGGTCATTGAGTTCACTCATACAAAGCGTCCGATATCGGATATTTTATCTGTTATCAAGGATCGCGGGCGCCCTTTGAAGGTTGCAACCAGGCAGGCGGCACTCCGGGATCTTAAGCGCGTTGGTCGCAACACCCACCTGGTTGATGAGGGGGATGCATATGATGATTGAGTCTGTTGATTTCAAATCCCTGGTAGATCAAGTAATGAAAGATGCAGTGTTAGGGCATATGCGGCCGGTTGTCGAAAAGGAGTTGCTGCATTACGACCTGTTGTATGCGCTGGATAAAGAAAGCATGCTCGACAGCCTGGTTTTTCAGGGCGGTACATCGCTGAGGTTGTGCTATGGAGGCAGTCGTTTCAGCGAAGTTCAGTCTTACCTGACCGCTACCTTGAGGGATCAACTGATAACCGTTCAGACAGCCTTGGGTCGTGAGCAATCAGCAGAGCCATCTTTCCGGATGTAACGATTGCTTGATGTAGCACTGTTTTAAACGTCATGGTTTCTCAGGTGTAGGCGTTTTTCAGCAGCTCACCGCTGCCCGTCGTGGGCAGCGGGGCACTAACCGATGAGCATCGATTACATCACCGGGCTGAAAATGGTGGCAACGTTATCGCCGATGCGGCGTAACAACGAGCGATGAATGACCTGGTCGGGGACCACTTCATTGGCATCGGAAAGCCAGGCGTTTTGGCGTTCTCTAATGCTTTTCGCTACGTCGGGGGAGTGCAGTAGAATATTATTCTCGAAATTAAGTTCAAGGCTGCGTCGGTCCATGTTCGCCGAGCCGACTAGCGCCACTGCTTCATCCACCACCAGTGTTTTTGCGTGCAAAAGGCCACCGCGAAACTCAAAGATCTTCACGCCAGCGGCAACAAGCTGTGCATAGTAGGCTTTGCTGATGGCGCCTACCACGAAGGAGTCGTTGCGTTGGGGCAGGATGAGCGTGGTTTGAACGCCGCGCCTGGCGCATCCAATCAGTGCCGAAAGCAGTGAGGCGTCCGGAACAAAGTAGGGGTTCGAAATCACGACCTCATGCTGGGCACAATGCAGAAGGCTGGCGAACACATCCGACATGGCACCTTTTGGTGACAGCGGCCCGGTGCCAAAGGCAATAGCCGCGCTGGCGCTGTTCATGGCGTCCGTGCTGGCTTCTGTGCAGGGTTGCGGCGGTGCCTCCCAGGCGACATCAAGGTGCTCGTTGGATTCGATCAGCCAGTTGGCCGCAAACAGCAGTTGGTTTTGCATCACTACTGGCCCCTCGAAACGCAGCATGATATCCACCCAGGGTGCATACTTTGCCTTGACGCGAAACTCGGGGTCGGCGCAGTTTTGGCTTCCGCAGTAGGTTAGTCGGTTATCCACCACGACGATCTTGCGATGGTTTCGAAGGTCTGCGCGGTTTCCAAGCAGCGCGTCAAGCCCAAAAGAGACCTTCAGCGATACGCACAGTTGAACACCGGCGGCTTTCATTGCGGCCCAGTGCTCCGAACGGGTAAGCGCTCGCGAACCAATACCGTCCACAATGATGCGGCATGTCACGCCACGTTCAGCCGCGCGCTTAACGGCCTCTACAATCTTGAGCCCGTTGTTGTCAGTAAGCCAAATATAAAAGGAGATATGAATGCTCTCCTTGGCGGCATCGAAGTCTTCCACCATCGCGTCGATCGCTGCATTGGAGTCGGCGGTTAGCGTAGCGGTGTTGTGGTTAGTGACGCCGCTATGCGCCAGATGCTCACAGGCGCGAAAGGCGGGCCGAAAGCGGTCTGGTACATGCTCCAGAGCCGATGTTTTCCCTACGTTATAGGCTTTTACCAACCGTGTGACGGTGCCAATTGCTTTGCGTCGTGAACGGCGCGATATCCATGGTTCGCCAAGTAGCAGGTAAGCAATGATGCCTAAACCAGGTAGAAACGAGAGAATCAATATCCATGCGGCTCGGGAGGCGGGCTCTTTGCCCTCTACCGTCAGCACGCGGATCACCAGGGCGACGTAGGCCAGCATATGAGCGGCAAACCAAAGAGAAAAATCCGACATAGTGAGTCCGTCTTTAATAGTGAAGTTGTTCGAGAGTCTGACTATCCCTGAGCGCCATAGGGCCTCCATTAGTAGCCACGGGGGCTGTGCGGCTAACGCAGGCCTCAGAGGTAAATAAGCTAGCGGATCGGCCGCCAAAGAACGCCGCTGCAAACACCGGTTTTTTATATTTAATAGCAATAATGTAGAAGATGCTGGGCAAAGTCCATGTCGCTTCTTTTGAGAGCGCCTTGTAAACCATTCGGTTAGCCGGCTGATGCAATAAAACATTGACAACGTGTGGCAAGCAAGAATAGTGCGTGATAGACTACGCCATCCTCTCAGACAAGACCCGTGGGCGGGCAGGCAATTTGACTGCCGGTCACACTATTTGACAGAGCTTAAAGGCTTGTCGAATCAATTGGTTGTTAAGGAAAGTCGCGTTTAGAGTGAACATGAGCGTGGCGAACACATAGTTAATCCGTTGCCGAATTTGCGGCAACCTTTATTCTCCAAGGAGATACCTGTGGCGAACAGCAAGCAAGCACGCAAGCGCGCCCGCCAGGCCGAGACTCGTCGCGTCCTGAAAGCCAGCCAGCGCAGCATGGTCCGCACCTATATCAAGCGTGTGATCAAAGCGATCAACACCGGCGACCACGGCAAGGCGATGGAAGAGTTCAAGGTAATGCAGCCGGTCGTTGACCGTATTGCTGATAAAGACGTGCTGTCCAAGAAGAAAGCAGCGCGCCTGAAAAGCCGTTTGAACAAGCGTATTAAGGCACTGGCGGCGTAAGCCGGCAGGCGCCATAAAAAAAACCGGCTACGGCCGGTTTTTTTGTGTCTGATGGTTTTATCTAATGACTCTATGATGGGTATTGGCCATCCGCGCCTATGGATCCAAAATGACCTCAAACACGCCGCCGAATGAAACTTCCGCCGCGCCTGGCGCGCCGCCACGCCGTGGGCTAATGCGCTCGGGGCTGGTGGTTAGCTCCATGACCATGCTTTCTCGCGTGATGGGCCTGATCCGTGATGTGGTGGTGGCGACGCTTTTGGGCGCCGGGAATGGCGCGGATGCCTTTTTTGTCGCTTTTAAAATCCCTAATTTTTTGCGTCGTCTGTTTGCTGAAGGTGCCTTTAACCAGGCCTTTGTGCCGGTACTTTCCGAGTACTCGACCCAGCGCAGTAAGCAGGAAATTCGCGAGTTACTCAACGCCGTAGCCGGTAGTTTAACCGCACTGCTGGCTTTGATTACCGCGCTTGCGATGCTGTGCGCGCCCTGGCTTATCTGGGTGTTTGCGCCCGGTTTTGGCAGTGACCCCGCCAAGCATGCCTTGACCGCCGATATGCTGCGTCTAACGTTTCCGTATTTGCTGCTGATTTCGCTCACGGCTTTTTCTGGCAGCGTGCTAAATACCTGGAACCGTTTTGCAGTGCCCGCCTTTACGCCGGTTTTGCTCAACCTGTCACTCATTGGCGCCGCGCTCTTTTTAATGCCGTTAATGGATGAGCCCGCCATGGCGCTGGCCTGGGGCGTGCTGATAGCAGGTGCTGCCCAACTGATTTTCCAGGTGCCGTTTTTAATGCGTTTGGGCTTGATGCCCACGCCTTGGCCGAACTTCGCTCATGAAGGCGTTAAACGCATTTTAAAGCTGATGGGCCCGGCGCTGTTTGGGGTCTCGGTCTCGCAAATTAACCTGCTGCTGGATACGGTGTTGGCGTCACTGCTGGTGGCGGGCAGTGTCTCCTGGCTTTACTACTCTGACCGCTTGGTAGAGCTGCCGCTCGGCGTCTTTGGTGTGGCGATAGCAACGGTGATATTGCCCGCGCTTTCCAAGCGCCACGCTGAGCAGTCAAAGGCGCATTTTGCCGCCATGCTCGACTGGGCGATTCGGTTAGTGCTTTTGGTGGGCCTGCCTGCCGCACTGGCGCTGGCGGTATTGGCCGAGCCGCTATTGATCACGCTATTTCACTATGGCGCAATGACCGACCACGATATTCAGATGGCCGCGATGAGCCTGCGTGCCTATGCCTTTGGCCTGGTCGCCTTTATGCTGATTAAGGTATTGGCACCAGGTTTTTTTGCCCGCCAGGACACCAAAACGCCGGTGAAGGTGGGTATTATCGCCATGGTCGCTAATATGGTGTTCAACCTGATGTTGATTTGGCCGCTTGCCCATGCCGGGTTGGCGCTTGCTACGGCGCTTTCGGCATTTTTGAACGCGGGTATGCTGGGGGTGTTGCTGTACAGGCAGGATGTGCTGGTTTTCCAGCCGGGCTGGGGTCGGTACGCGGTGCAACTGCTGGGCGGTAGCGGTTTGATGTGTGCCGCGCTCTATATGGTGTCGCCAGAGTGGCACGCGTGGCTTGCGTTTAGCCTGTGGCAGCGTGTTGCCTGGGTGGCCGGGCTGGTAGGTTTAGGGGGCGGGATTTATGTTGTCTGGCTTACCGCGCTGGGTCTGCGGCCACGGCATTTTAAAATGCAGAGCTAAACCCTACAGCGGCAATGCGTGGCCGAACGCTTAAAAGTCACGTTGGATCGGCAGAGAGTTAGACATATATCACGGTAGGTTCGCTATAATCAGAGCTTTTTAAGCTTCACCCAAACCCAACAAGGCTTGGGAGCGGCAAATTATTAACACGGCTGAGGTGCCATGCGCGTCATTCGAGGACTGCACAATCTGGTAGCGGCACAGCGTGGCTGCGTCGCTACTATTGGAAATTTTGACGGTGTGCATCGTGGCCATCAGGCAATTTTGCAGCAGTGCCGCGAGCACGCCGCACGCCTAAACGTGCCGCTAACCGTGGTCGTGTTTGAGCCCCAGCCGCGTGAGTACTTTGCGGGTGACCAGGCACCACCACGGCTAACGCGCTTGCGTGAAAAGGTGCGTCTGTTGGGCCAGTACGGCGCTGAACAGGTGCTGTGCCTGCCGTTTAATAATGCCCTTAGAAGCCTGACCGGGCGCGAATTTATTGATCAGGTGCTGATCGAAGGGCTAGGTGTTAAACATCTGGTCGTTGGTGATGACTTCCGTTTTGGCTGTGACCGTCAGGGCGACTTTACGCTGCTGGCAGCGGTGGGCGAAGAGCAGGGCTTTGGGGTTGAACATACCCGCACCTTTACGGTTGAGAACGAGCGAGTTTCAAGCTCACGCGTGCGTACCTTGCTTGCCAGCGGTAACTTTGCCGCAGCGGCCAATCTGTTAGGGCGGGCGTATTCGCTGGATGGGCGTGTGGTACGTGACCAGCAGCTTGGTCGCACCATTGGTGTGCCCACGGCGAACCTGCCCCTGTTGCCTCAGCCCTTAACGCTGCGCGGTGTTTATGCCGTTGGGGTGACGCTTGAAAACGGCCAGCGCTACCACGGAATTGCTAACGTCGGCTTTCGGCCGACGGTTGGCTCCAAGCGGCCCACGCTGGAAGTTAACCTGTTTGATTTTGACGGTGACCTCTACGACAAACGCATGACGGTATTTCCCTGTGCGCGGCTTCGTGGGGAAGTGAAATTCGACAACTTTGATGCGCTAAAAGCGCAAATTGAGCGCGATCAGAGCCAGGCACATCGCTACTTTGCGACGGCCGTCACTGACTGTCATAACGCGCTGCCACTAGCTTCGGCCCCGCTTGGGCGTGAGGCTATGGCCTCCAAGACTCAGGCTTCCAAGCCCCAGGTTTCCAAGACTCAGGTTTCCAAGACAATTTCTTCTGATCCTTCTTCGGCGGATGACGCTGCCGATGCTAACAACGGCTGACCGAACCATGGACTATAAGCACACGCTAAACTTGCCTGAAACCGACTTTCCTATGCGTGGCATGTTGCCCAAGCAGGAGCCGGGACGCGTTTCACGCTGGCAAGATATGAACCTGTACCAGCGCCTGCGCGAAGCGCGTGCTGGCGCACCGCTGTTTGTACTGCACGATGGCCCTCCCTACGCCAACGGCAGTATCCATATTGGTCACGCCGTTAATAAAATTTTAAAAGATATTATCGTTAAATCGAAAAACCTGGCGGGCTTTGATGCGCCTTACGTGCCGGGCTGGGACTGCCATGGTCTGCCCATTGAGCACAAGGTAGAAACCACGCACGGTAAGCACCTGGCGCCTGCAAAAGCGCGTGAGCTTTGCCGTGAGTACGCGGGCGCTCAGGTTGAAACACAGCTGGCTGATTTTGTGCGCTTGGGAATTATCGGCGATTGGAATCATCCCTACCGCACTATGGACTACGCCAATGAAGCAGGCGAGATTCGCGCACTGGCCGACATGGTCGAAGCGGGCTACGTCTTTAAAGGCCTGAAGCCGGTTAACTGGTGCTTTGACTGTGGCTCGGCGCTGGCTGAGGCGGAAGTCGAGTATCAAGACAAAAAGTCCGACGCGATTGATGTCGCCTTCCCAGTGGAAGATGCCGATAAGCTGGCCGCTGCGTTTGGCCTGAGCGAGCTGCCCAAACCGGCGGCGGTGGTGATCTGGACCACCACGCCCTGGACGATCCCAGCCAACCAGGCGCTGAACGTTCACCCCGAATTTACCTACGCGCTGGTCGATACCGGCGAGCGCCTGCTGTTGCTAGCCGAAGAACTGGTGGAGAGCTGCCTTGAACGCTTTAGTTTACAGGGCGAGGTCATCGCTACCACTCGCGGTGAAAAGCTAGACCTGATCAACTTCCGCCACCCGTTCTATGATCGCCTGTCGCCAGTTTACCTGGCTTATTACGTCGAGTCGGAAGTGGGCAGCACCGGTATCGTTCACTCCGCGCCTTCTTACGGCCTGGATGACTTTAATACCTGCCGCGCCCACGACATGAGCTTTGACGACATGCTGAACCCGGTACAGGGCAACGGCGTGTACGTTGATGACCTGCCGTTCTTTGGCGGCCAGATGATCTGGAAAGCCAACCCGAACATCGTCGCCAAGCTTGACGAAGTGGGTGCGCTGATGGCGCATAAGCCCATCGTGCACAGCTACATGCACTGCTGGCGCCATAAAACGCCGGTCATCTACCGCGCGACAGCCCAGTGGTTTGTGGGCATGGATATTCAGGGGAAAGACGGTAAAACCCTGCGTGAACGTGCGCTGGAAGGCATCGAGGCGACCCAGTTCACGCCCGCCTGGGGGCAGGCGCGCCTGCACAGCATGATCGCTAATCGCCCGGATTGGTGCATCTCGCGTCAGCGTAACTGGGGCGTGCCGATTCCGTTCTTCCTGCACAAACAAACCGGCGAGCTGCATCCGCGCACCATTGAGCTGATGGAAGAAGTCGCCAAGCGCGTGCAGGAGCAAGGCATTGATGCCTGGTTTAGCCTCGACGCTGCTGAGCTGCTGGGCGCGGAAGCTGCCGAATACGACAAGACGACTGATACGCTGGATGTCTGGTTTGACTCCGGCACCACGCACCGCCATGTGCTGCGCGGCTCTCATCCGCATGGCCATGAAAGCGGCCCGCGAGCTGATTTGTATCTGGAAGGCTCTGACCAGCATCGCGGCTGGTTCCACTCGTCGCTACTAACCGGTTCAGCAATTGACGGTCACGCGCCGTATCGTCAGCTATTGACCCACGGCTTTACCGTCGATTCGCAAGGCCGTAAGCAGTCCAAGTCGTTGGGTAATGTCATCGCGCCGCAGTCGGTGATGGATAAGCTGGGTGCCGACATTCTACGTCTCTGGGTGGCCTCGACGGATTACTCCAATGAAATGGCCGTGTCGGATGAGATCCTCAAGCGTACAGCGGACGTGTATCGGCGTATTCGTAACACGTCGCGCTTTCTTTTGGCCAACCTGACCGGCTTTGACCCGGCGCGCGATATGGTGGCTTTTGAGGATATGATCGCCCTGGATCGCTGGGTCATCGACCGCGCACTGCAGCTCCAGGAGCGCATTCAGAAAGCGTATGAAGAGTACCGCTTCCTGGACGTGTATCAGCAGGTGCATACGTTCTGCGCGCGCGACCTGGGTGGTTTTTATCTGGATATCATCAAGGATCGCCAGTACACCACGCAGGCTGATTCGCTGGCACGCCGCAGCTGTCAGAGCGCGCTCTATCATGTTATCGAGGCGCTTTCGCGTTGGGTCGCTCCGATTCTCTCCTTCACCGCTGAGGAGATTTACGAGCATATCCCGGGCAAGCGTGGCGACAGCGTGCTGCTGGAAACCTACTATACCGACCTGAAGCCCCTTGATGCTGACGCTGAGATGGGGCATGAATACTGGGAAGCAGTGCTAGAGGTCAAGCAGGCGGTGAATAAGCGCTTGGAAGAAGCGCGTAGCGAAGGGGCCATCAAAGGCTCGCTGGACAGCGAAGTCACCCTTTACGTCAGCGACGAACTCAATGTGTTGCTGTCACAACTGGGCGACGAGTTACGCTTTGTGCTGATTACCTCGGAAGCGACCCTCAAGCCGCTAGCGGATGCCGAGGCATCTGCCTACAGCGAGCTAGAAGGGCTCAAAGTAGCGGTGGTCGTCAGTGCGTTTGAGAAGTGCGAACGTAGCTGGGAGCGCCGCCCTGACGTAGGCTCGCATCCTGAGCATCCCACGCTGTGCAAGCGCTCGATTCTTAACCTGCCGGATGGCCCGGGTGAGGTGCGTCACTATGCCTGAGTCGGTCTCGTCCAACGCGCGGCCGCCCATGCGCCAGCCGCTGCGCTGGCTGTGGTTGGCCGTTGCCGTGATTGTGCTGGATTTAGCCACCAAGGCGATTGCCAGCAGCCAGCTGGGGTATCTGCAGCCGGTAGAAGTGCTGCCGTTTTTTAACTTCACCTTAATGCATAACACGGGGGCGGCCTTTAGTTTTTTGGCTTCCCACCCTGGTTGGCAGCGTTGGTTTTTCGCCATTATTGCCATTGGTGCAAGCGTGGGCCTGACCATCTGGCTTTCGCGGGTCAGGGCCGATGAAAAGCTGCTGGCCATTTCGCTTCCGCTGATTATCGGTGGGGCGCTTGGGAATCTCTATGACCGCCTGGTGCATGGCTACGTGGTCGATTTTTTATCGTTTCATGTGGCCGGTTGGTACTATCCCGCCTTTAACGTGGCAGACATCGGGATTACTCTGGGGGCCATTGGGTTGATTTGGGAGTCAGTGATGGGCGACCGGCGGCGTAAAAAAGCCCACTCAACGAAGTAACCCGCGACCTCTAACTCGGTTAGCATTAATCAGGCCCTGGTGGCAGTATGCCAGGGCCTTACCACATAGCGAGCAGTGTAATGAGTGATTACCTGATTGATGAGGGGATGGAAGTGACCCTGCACTTCACCCTGAAACTTGAAGATGGCACGGTAGTAGACTCTACCAAAGAGAAGGCACCGGCCACCTTTCAGTACGGTGACGGCAATTTGCCACCCGGCTTTGAGCACCCGGTTAAAGGCATGACAACGGGCGAGACAGGTACTTTTCAGGTCTCTCCCGAGCATGCCTTTGGGCAGCACAATCCGCAAAATATCCAGACGTTAAAGCGCGCTGATTTTGGCGATGAAACGCCTGAAATTGGTATGGTGATGTCGTTTGCCGATAAAGCGGGAACGGAATTGCCTGGTGTGGTCAAAACCATTGAAGGCGACCGCGTCGAGGTGGATTTTAATCATCCGCTGGCGGGGCGCACGTTAACCTTTGAGGTTGACGTACTGGATGTAAAACCGGTTACAACGCACTAGTCTTTAGCATTGGCTTTAGCATTAGCTGGGTTCTTATTCACTAAACGGTGCGGTAACGCATCAAGGCACTACTATGCAATCGACGCAAGCACAGCCCATACAGATCAAATTGGCCAATCCGCGTGGTTTTTGTGCCGGCGTGGATCGCGCTATAGACATCGTCAACCGTGCACTGGATGTGTTCGGGCCGCCTATCTATGTGCGCCATGAAGTTGTCCACAACCGCTTTGTAGTGGAAACGCTGCGCGAGCGTGGGGCTGTCTTCGTGGAAGAGCTCGACGAAGTGCCGGATGACGTGATCGTCATTTTCTCTGCGCATGGCGTGTCTCAAGCCGTACAGTCCGATGCTGACCGGCGTGGGCTGAAAGTGTTTGATGCCACTTGCCCGCTGGTCACCAAGGTGCATTTGGAAGTCTTGCGCTACGCCAAGCGGGGGCACGAGTGCGTGCTGATTGGGCACGCAGGCCATCCCGAAGTAGAAGGCACCATGGGGCGCTATGACACGGCGCATGGCGGTCGCATCTATCTAGTCGAAGATGAGCAGGACGTTGCCAGCCTGGAGGTCAAGGATCCTTCCAGCCTTGCCTTTGTGACCCAAACGACGCTGTCGATGGATGACACGGCCAAAGTGATTGATGCGCTGCGCGAGAGGTTTCCCGAGATCAGTGGGCCGCGTAAAGATGATATTTGTTACGCCACACAAAACCGTCAGGATGCGGTGCGTGAACTGGCCGCGGACAGTGATCTAGTGCTTGTAGTGGGCAGCCCCAATAGTTCCAACTCTAACCGCTTGCGCGAGCTTTCCGAGCGTATGGGAACACCGGCGTACCTGATAGATAATGCCGACCAGATTGAGCCAACGTGGCTTGAAAACGTCGGCCGCATCGGCGTAACGGCGGGTGCCAGTGCCCCGGAAGTGCTGGTGAAAGGCGTAATTGGCAAGCTTCAGTCATTGGGTGCTTCCATGCCGGAAGAGCTAAAAGGCCGCGAGGAGAGCATTACGTTCTCCATGCCCAAAGAGCTGCGCGAGCAGGTAATCGTCAGCAGCTGATGCACTGCGTATGCGGTGGCTGATGCAGGAGCATCACGTGAGGTTTTCGCTTTATCCTTACTCTATTCGCGCAGGCCGCTCGATAGAGCGTCAGCGCGGTTTTACGCTTCTTGAGCTTGTGGTGGTGATGGGCATTCTCGGCCTTGTCGCTGGCATGGCTTACTCTGCCTACACCCGCTACCTGCAAACATCCCTGCGCACGGATGCGCATGCGGGGTTAAGGCAGGCGGCGGCTGAGCTAGCGCGCTGTCACGCCCGAACCTACTCCTACCAAGAGTGTGAGATGTCCCGCTTGTCACCAAGCGGGCATTATCGCATTGCCTATTCTGAACGCCAGGACAGTCGCTATGTGCTAAGCGCGTCGACTGAGCGAAAAGATGGCTGTGGCCAGGCCATAACGCTCAGTAGTCAAGGTGAACGCTTGCCCGAGACGTGCTGGTAAGTGCGGCGCCAAGAGGGGGTTACTCTGGTTGAGGTGTTAATTGCCTTGGCCTTGCTGGCGTTTGGGCTGATTGGCATCGCCGCCATTCAGCTAACGTCGCTGCAAAGTGCCGCTTCGGGCTACCAATACTCCGTGGCAAGTGTGGCAGCCCTGGATGCCCAGGAGCGCGCCTGGGCGCAGCTGGCGGCGAAGCAGAACTGCCGACACCTCACGGCGGGGCTGGAGAGTGACTGGCAGGCCGAGTGGTTTACGCCTTCACAAGCACCGCTTAACGGCGCAACGGGCACGGTTGAGAGTGCTTTTGTATCCGGAGGCTGTCAATTGACCGTCTCCATTACGATGCGTGCACGGCCTTCCCATCAAGCGGCTGACCATTTTGACTACGTGTTTACCTTGCCCTTTATTGAAGCGCGCTATGCTGGCGAGGCGCCTAATGCTCAATAAGCGCCAAGGGGGATTTACACTGGTTGAAATGATGGTCGCGATGGTGATCGGCGCCATTATTATTTTGGGTGCAGGCCAGCTTTTGTTAACCACTGTGACGACCTTTCAGCGCGTCGAGGCCATCAGTCGCGAGCAGGAAGCGCTTGTTTTTGCCGTTCAATCGCTCACCCGGGACATTCGTAAAGGCAAGGCAGGCCAATATGAGATCAATGACTCGCTGGTCGATGCGACCACCTGTGCATTACGCCATAACAGCCAGCCCTTGATAGAAGGGCTTTATAAAGGCGGTCACGCATGCGACTCGCTTAGCCTGTTTGAGAAAGACGCCGGTGGTATAGCAGGGCTTTATCGGATAACGCTCCAATTTGCGGGCGAGCGCCAAGCACCGTTTGTATGGCATGTGATGCAGCGTGATCACGTTATTACGCGTCGTACACCTCTTCCCGCCACGGAGGGCAGCCCATGAAGCATCAGCAGGGTGCTGCGCTGGTGATCGTTATGGCACTTCTTTCTGCCGCGCTGCTGCTGGGCGTAGCGAGTATGCGGACGGCGTTAGTCGATGAGCGTTTGGCGGGTAATTTTCGAATTGCCGTTCAGGCCCAAATGCTGGACGAGAGCCTGCTGGCTGTCTTGTCGGACCGCCAGTATGCAGCATCGCGGGATGCCTTCTTGAACCGTTTACTAACGTATCCACCCGCCTTCAATATCGGCGATAAGCGACAGCTGCAAAGCGATGATAGTCAGGCGTTGTTGCCACGCCAGGCGCTCAACGCACTGCTTGAGGCATTGCCAATAGCGCAAGCCGAGGGCCAAAGGCGGTTACTTGATGACCTCATCATTGATATTGAACGGCTGGCGGATCAGCGCGTTGCCATCACGGCCAGAAGCGGTGGTACGTCTGCCAGTACACACGCTGTTTTTGTGAGGCAAAGCCCGGAAGAAGCAACGTGGCGGCTGGCAGGATTGCGCTGATGGCATTCGCCACGCGTAAATCTGCGCGTTATGATAGGGCTATTTGCCCAAGAGCCTAAACACAATGAGTCAAACTGCTAAAACCCGCGTCTTAACCGGTATTACGACGACCGGTACACCGCACTTAGGCAACTACGTTGGTGCGATTAAACCGGCGATTGAAGCAAGCCAGGACCCCAATGTTCAGTCGTTCTATTTTTTGGCGGATTACCACGCCCTGATCAAGTGCCAGGACCCTGCGCGCGTGCAAGCGTCACGCCTGGAAATTGCCGCTACCTGGCTGGCGCTTGGGCTGGATACCGACAACGCCATTTTTTACCGCCAGTCTGATTTGATTGAAGTTCAAGAACTCTCGTGGATGCTTTCCTGCGTGTGTGCCAAAGGCCTGATGAACCGCGCCCACGCCTACAAGGCCGCCGTGGCTGAGAACGAAGAAGCAGGCGACCAGGACGCGGACAAAGGCATCACCATGGGGCTTTTTGGCTATCCGGTATTGATGGCTGCCGATATCCTGATGTTCAACGCCAAAAAGGTGCCGGTAGGGCGCGACCAGATTCAGCATATCGAAATGGCACGTGATATGGCCGGGCGGTTCAACCACCTCTATAAAGGGCAGTACTTTACGCTGCCCGAAGCGGTGGTGAATGAGAAGGTGGAAGTGTTGAAAGGGCTGGACGGGCGCAAAATGTCCAAAAGCTATAACAATACGATTCCGCTGTTCTCACCCGAGAAAAAGCTTCAAAAGCTGGTGCGTAAAATCAAGACCAACTCGCTTGAGCCCGGCGAACCGAAAGACCCGGATACCTGCACCCTGTTCCAGATATACGCGGCATTTGCCAATGAGAGCGAAACGTCTGCTCTGCGTGAACAGTACGCCGCCGGTATTGGCTGGGGCGATGCTAAAAACCAGGTGTTTGAGTATATCAATGCGCAACTGAGCGAACCCCGCGAGCGCTACAATGCGCTAATGGATGACCCTGCCTATATTGAAGCGGTGCTGCAAAAAGGCGCTCAGCGTGCTCGGGAGGAGGCTGCGATAACCATGGATAAACTGCGCTCAGCGGTCGGCCTTGGGCGTTTTATTTAAGCTTATTAGCGGCTGAGTAACTAAAAACCCCTTCCAATTGGAAGGGGTTTTTTAATGCGAGCATCGAAAAGGTTTAGCCTTCGATAGGTGCGCGCCAATCGTCCGAGCCAGAGGTGCCGGCAACGGTGTGTTCCCAGTCAATCTTACGGTACGCCAAGGAGACGTCCATCAACTGGGTGAATTCTGACTTGTTAATGTCCTGAGCGTGCGGCATGCGCAGGTTGATATCAACAATAGTGGCATCCGTCAGTGACGTGGTGAAGAAGTGCTCTTGCTTGCCTTCCACAGAGGTGCGGTACCATTTCAGTGTCACATTGGGCAGCATCTCACCAGAGGCGAGAGCGTTATACATCAGTGGCACAGACTTGTTTAAAGCAACTGTGAAAACGAAGGGTTTGTGGGCGCGCTGACCGGAAGGCTGGCCTGACTGCGGGTCAGTTGGCACAGTGACGACATGCTTGAACTCTTGTACCAGCATTTCGTCTTCGTGGCCCTCAACGTAGATGTTGCCTACGGAATCAGGTGTAAAAGCACCGGCAGTAATGTTGCCCTGAGTTTGGCCTTCGATGCTGATATAACATGGTGTTGGCATAGTCTGCTCCTTGACGAAAAAGTGAATAATGTCCAGTGGACACGAATATAGAGGGCAAGTGCTATGCCATTGTTTTTTTTTGTTTATTATTCATAGGGTTATTTGTTTAGTTAGTTATAATTAGGCAATGGTTCGCTTGTTTTCAAGCAACTCCTTGCCTGCCTGGCAATAAATTGCTTGTTTTCGCGCTAGAAATAGGTATGTGCGTAACTTTGTGTATAAAAAGATTCTTTTTGTATCTTTGGGTAAGTAGTGTTGTTCGTGTTTGTTATTGGCTTGGCCTGTTTTACAGCTAAAAACAGCCTTGGCCTCCTCTTATTCTGTTTCCTTTCCATGAAGATTGCGCTTAAAAGTGGGTAATCATGTAAGCCATCACTGATAGTTTTTGTAAGATATTTCTTACAAGCGCCTTTTCTAAAAATATAATATTTAAGTCTTGCTCTAATATGCTGCGTTCTTCGCGGATAATCCGGTTAAATGGACGGTTTTTCACTGCCAGCGTTTTGTCTCCACTTTTTGGGGGCAGGTAGAGAATTTATCCCTGTTTCGCTAACGTTGCCTGATTGAGAATTGTTCACGGTTACATTAAGAAACTTCTTCCAGGGCGGAGTGACATGGCTAAACAAGGAACCGTTGCGCCTAAAGAGCGCATCAACATTAAGTACGTGCCAGCTACCGATGGCCAACAGGCTGAGACTGAGCTTCCGTTAAAATTGCTGGTTGTTGGCGATTTTAAAGGCGGTGAAGAAGAAACCCCTATCGAAGAACGTCAGGCTGTTTCGGTTGATAAAAACAACTTCCAGTCTGTTATGCGTGAAGCCGGACTGACGCTTCAAGCTGCTGTGCCTAATCGCTTGGACGATAGCGAAGAGCCGTCGGATATGGCGGTTGATCTCACCTTCAAATCGCTCGACGATTTCTCGCCAGATGCCATTGCCAAGCAAGTTCCCGAACTGCGTAAGCTGGTCGAGTTGCGCGAAGCCCTGGTAGCCCTTAAGGGGCCGTTGGGCAATGTCCCGGCATTTCGTGACCGTTTGCAGAAGCTTCTTGAGAACGATGATGCTCGCCAGCAACTTTTGAACGAGCTGGAACTGCTGGATACCGATAGCACGAGCGAATAACGGTTTATCGCAAGTAGCGCACCTATCAAACGGTAAAACGAATTCGAGGCACAGCAATGAGCAAAACGGCTAAGCAGCAAGCAGCAGTAACAGAAACAACAGAAGGTTCGCTTCTTGATCAGGTCATGGCCCAAACGCGGATGGCCCCGGCAGATGAAGGCTACGACGTTGCCAAGCAGGGCGTGGCTGCCTTTATAGCAGAGCTTTTGAACAGTAACGATGAAGCACCTACCGTCAATAAATCACTTGTTGATAGCATGATTGTTGAGCTTGATCGCAAAATTAGCTATCAAGTCGACGAAATTCTGCATGAACATGATTTCCAGCAGCTGGAATCTGCCTGGCGTGGTTTGAAGCTGCTCGTGGATCGCACTGATTTTCGTGAAAATATAAAATTAGACGTTCTACATGCAACAAAGCAGGAACTGCTTGAGGACTTTGAATTCGCCCCTGAAATAAGTCAAAGCGGTCTCTACCATCACGTTTATAACGCGGGATATGGTCAATTTGGTGGTGAACCTGTTGCCGGCATCATTGGGCATTACGATTTCACGCCTTCCACCCCGGACATGAAGCTTCTGCAGCACTCCGCAGCCGTAGGTGCAATGGCGCACGCTCCCTTCATGTCGTCGGTCGCGCCTTCCTTCTTCGGTATTGATAGCTTTGAAGAACTGCCTAACATCAAGGATTTCAAGGCTATTTTTGAAGGCCCGAAATACGCGCGCTGGCGCAGCTTGCGTGAGTCCGACGATGCACGCTACCTGGGGTTAACGGCGCCACGTTTTCTGCTACGCACTCCGTACGACCCTATTGAAAATCCGGTTAAAACCTTTAACTACCGCGAAACGGTTAGTGAAGATCACGAGCATTATCTCTGGGGCAACACCTCCTACCTGTTGGCCGAGCGCTTAACGGACAGCTTCGCTAAATACCGCTGGTGCCCCAATATTATTGGCCCGCAAAGTGGCGGTGCTGTCGAAAATTTGCCGGTGCACACTTATGAGGCTTTTGGCCAGCTACAAGCCAAAATCCCGACCGAAGTATTGATTACTGACCGGCGCGAGTTTGAGATGGCCGAAGAGGGCTTTATCTCACTAACCATGCGCAAAGGCAGTGACAATGCTGCTTTCTTCTCAGCTAACTCAGTGCAAAAGCCGAAGGTGTTTCCTAATACCGCTGAAGGTAAAGCGGCGGAAACAAACTTCAAGCTGGGTACACAGCTTCCCTACATGTTCATCATTAACCGCTTGGCGCATTACATCAAAGTGCTGCAGCGTGAGCAGATTGGTTCCTGGAAAGAGCGCCAGGATCTTGAACGCGAACTTAACGCATGGATTCGCCAATACGTAGCTGATCAGGAAAACCCGCCATCCGATGTGCGCAGCCGCCGTCCGCTGCGTGCCGCCTCGATTCAAGTATCCGATGTTGAAGGCGAGCCAGGCTGGTACCAGGTCTCAATGGCAGTACGCCCGCATTTCAAATATATGGGGGCAAATTTTGAGCTATCACTGGTCGGACGTCTCGACAAGGAATAAAGGGCTGGCGAGGTCATGGCAACTGGCAGTAGTAGCTTGTTAAGTAGTCGGTTGTTTGAACGCCTTGCTGCACCCCATCAACCTGCGACTCTTAAAGAAGAGGAGCGGTTGATGGAGGTGGTCGAGTCGATCAAACGTCACTTGGTTGAATTGCTTAATAGCCATCCAGGCAACAGCCCCTGCGCGCCTGAACTGGGCCTGCTTGATTTCAATGACGCCACCATTGGTGTGCTGGACCTGGAACTCAACATCCAGCAGGCCATTCGCCAATGCATTGAACAATTTGAACCGCGTGTAAAGCGGGTTGATGTCGAGTCGCTGCCCAATTCCGGCGACCCGTTGCAGCTGCATTTTCAGGTTCATGCAACGGTAGCGTTAGGCAGGGACAGTGCGCTCACCACTATAGATCTACTGTTAAACAACAAGCGTTATCAGTGTCTCAATTGATGGACCCAAGGGGCACACATGCTCAACCGTTATTATCGCGATGAACTCAATTTTTTAAAACGCCAGGGACGCGAGTTTGCTGAAGCAAACCCGAGCCTGAGCCGGTTTCTGTCTGAACGAAGCACGGACCCGGACGTTGAGCGGTTGCTTGAGGGCTTTGCATTCCTGACCGGGCGCATGCGAGAAAAAGTGGAAGATGAGTTCCCGGAACTTACTCACTCATTGATCAGCATGTTGTGGCCGAACTACTTGCGGCCCGTGCCAAGCATGACCGTTGTGCAGTTCACGCCCATGTGGCACTCCTTGAGCCAGCATCAGCAGGTGAGCCGGGGAACCGAGCTTGCCAGTAACGCTGTTGAAAACACGTCTTGTCAGTTTCGTACCTGTCATGACGTTAGGCTTTATCCGCTGGAGCATGCAGGTGTAGAGGCGCGGCACACGCGTGAAACCTCACTTGTCGAGCTAGCGATGGATGTACAAAGTGACCAGCCCATGAACGAAATGGGGATAACGTCACTGCGTTTGCACTTGGGAGGCGATACTTACACAGCGCGCACGCTTTATTTGTGGATGAGCCATTACCTTTCACGTCTTGAACTCGACATTGATGGGAACCGTCAAACGCTTCCTGCCAGTGCGCTGAAGGCCGTGGGGTTTGAGCGTGAGCAGGCATTGCTACCCTATCCAAGCAATGTGCACCAGGGGTATCGCATACTGCAGGAGTATCTCTGTTTTCCAGAGGCATTCCATTTCTTTGATGTGCTGGGACTGGATCAGGCGCTACCGGCAACGCCTGCGCAACGGGTCACGCTTCGGTTTGTTTTTGCGCGGCCGTTGCCTACGGATGCTCGCCTCCAAAACGAACACCTGGCGCTTTACTGTACGCCTGCCATTAATCTTTTTGAGCATGATGCAGAGCCTATCGACCTGACGGGCGAGCGTAGCGAGTACCGCATTAGGCCCAGTAGTAAGGCGCCCTCGCATTATGAAATATTCAGCGTGGATAATGTGTCAGGCCGCCTGGAAGGCGAACAAAGTAGCTCGCAGACCGTTTCGCGGCGATATGTTCCCTTTGAGAGTTTTCAGCATCAGATTGAACGGGATAGAGGGCGCCAAGCGCTTCACTTTCGTGTGCGTGTTGGCAATAGCCTGCGCAGCGATGGGTTTGATCACGATATTGCGTTTATACGTGAGGATGAGCAGGAGTGCCTGGGGCGCCGGGAAACCGTTTCTCTTGCGCTGACCTGTTCCAATCGGGAACTGCCAGAGCAGCTAACCGTTGGCGATATATGTGTCGGCACGGAAAAAAGCCCCTCGTTTGCCACGTTTTCCAATATTACCCGGCCCACTCCCGTGCTTCGGCCAGCCATTGACGATGGGTTGTTATGGATACTGATTTCAAACCTGTCGCTTAACTATCTTTCGCTGCTCAATCGCGATGCGCTGTGTTCGGTATTGAGAGCGTATGACTTCCGCGCCCTGGTTGATCGTCAGGCCGAGCGCATTGCCCAAAAACGTTTGGCGGGCATTATCAGTATCGACACACAGCCGGTTGATCGTCTTCGTAAAGGCCTACCGGTGCGCGGTTTGCGCTCCGTCATGACGCTTGATCAGGATGCGTTCGGCGATGAAGGCAGTTTGTACCTGTTTGGCAGCGTGCTCGCCCGCTTCTTATCACTTTACGCCAGCATTAATTCGTTTCACGAGTTGCAGGTCATTAATCGCCATAACCAGGAACGCTACGTATGGAGCCTACAGGAAGGGCAACAGCCACAGATGTAGCGTTGGCACCCCTGATTCAAAAGGCGCGCCGCTACGAGTTTTTTCAACTGGTCGAACTGCTGCACCGGCATCACGAAGATGATCAGGAGCAACGCCATAGTGAGGGCGTGCCTTCTTTTCAACGGGTGCGCTACAAGGCCTCATCCTCGCTCGGTTTTCCGGGAAGCGATGTGTTGGCACTGGGCGTTGGTGAGCGTGGCCAGTATGAAATGGAAGTGAGTTTCCTGGGACTGCAGGGGGCGCAATCTCCGTTACCCAGCTACTACCTGGAGGCACTGGCGCATGAGTCTGCGCATCAGGAGGGCGCGGCAGGCGACTTTTTGGATTTTTTCAATCATCGCCTGTTGACCCTGATGCATCAGAACTGGCGGAAGTATCGTCACTACGTGCGCTATCAGGACAATGCGCGGGATGGCTTTTCAGCAGCCGTCTTTGCATTGGTGGGGCTTGCCGACAGTGACCTGCGCGGCGAGACCCCCATCAACTGGAGCAAGATGCTGGCTTATGCGGGGCTTCTGGCAGGTCGCTCACGCTCGCCGGATGTGGTCACTGGTATCGTCAGCCACTGCTTTGACTTGGCCAGTGTGGACATCGAGGAGTGGGTTCACCGTTGGGTGGAGATCCCGCTGAACCAGCGTAGCCGCATGGGAATGACGGGAATGACGCTGGGTGAGGACATGGTCGCAGGCGAGCGTGTGGCCGATGTAAAAGGCAAATTTGCGCTGTGTCTGCGTGGCTTGACCCTGGAGCGTTTCCGAGACTTTCTGCCCGATGGGGAAGAGCATCAACCGCTAAAGACGTTGGTTAGCTTTGTACTGCGAGAGCCGCTCGCCTATGACCTGGAGCTTGAGCTGCTGGAAAGTGAGGTTAAGCCCATGCGCTTGGGTGATGGTGGATCATGTCAGTTGGGCTGGACAACGTTTGTAGACCCTGATGGTGACGATACCTCTACGCGTCGCCGTGTACGCATTCAGATGATGAGTTAACGCATGCAAGTCGATCCGTTTGACGCCGTGACCTTAGTGGTTATGAACAGCGAACAGCTGGAAGGCTGTTCGTCCAGTAGCTATGTCTTCCAGGGGGAGGGAGGAACGCTTGGCAGCAGTGATTACGATGACTGGTTGCTACAGGACCACGCCGGAAAAGTGCGCCCTCAGCATGCCGAGATTACCAGGATGGATGGCAAGTTTTGCCTGATTGACTCAAGCGGCCACACGTATATCAATCGCGCCACGCTGCCGGTAGGGCGCAATCGTAAAGTTGCCCTGCGCGATGGTGATGAGCTGACGATTGGCGTCTATCGCCTGAAAGTACACTCAGGCGACCGGCACGCCTGGCAGCCTGGGGTCCATTCGCTCACCACGCTGATTGATGAAGAGCAAGACGACGTCACGGCGCATGAACATGCCGCTTGGCCGGTGGGAAGTAGGCAGGAGCGGCAACACCCTACTCAGCAGGAAGACCCTATAGAAGCGTTAGGCGGTGTTGTGCCCGGGGCCATGCAGCATGACCCCATGGTCGCGCTTGATAAGGAGGCCGCGCCACCCTCCACGTTGGAGCCATTGGATGCGAATCCCGGCTCGTACCGTAGCCACGCCAACGAGTGGCCACAGAAAGAGCATCGCGATGACGCGGTGCGCCTTCCCGATATCAAACCCTTGAATGGCACGACAAAACAGAGGAGCAGTGGCATGGATGAACGGCAGCTAAACGACTTGGAGCGCTCTGTTGGCGAACAGTTAGAAGATCGCTGGCAGCAGCCAACCACTCAGGCGCTGGGTCATATAGGTGCCGACCCGTTGCTGAGAGGGTTAGGGCTTGATCTGCCTTTTCGAAATAGTGAAGAACAGCAGGCGTTCCTGGAAGAGGCGGGCCATACGCTACGCGCTACTATCGATGGTCTCCGGTTACTGCAACAGAGCCAAAACGATAGCAAGTACCCGCTTCGCGATCGGCGTTTGCAGCCTATTGAAGATAATCCTATCCGGCTTGGCCTGTCGTTTGAAGAGACGGCAGAAACCATGTTCTCTGCACAACGCAGCCCCGTTCACCTGTCAGCCCCTGAAGCGGTTGCTGAAAGCCTGCGTCATCAAGGGCAGCATCAGGCAGCGGTTGAAGAGGCCATCGGTCAAGCGCTGGGTGCCATTTTGGATGCCTTCTCTCCCGAGGCGTTGCTCAAACGTTTTCACGCCTATCGAGGCGCTGGAAATCGCATTGAGAACGAAGATGGCTGGGCCTGGGAGATGTATCAGCACTATTACCGCGAGTTGAACTCTGGCCGTCAGCAGGGCTTTCAAAAGCTTTTCTGGGAAGTGTTTGAGCAAGGCTATGACCAGTCCGTACGCCGCCAGCAACGGGAGGGTGCATGAGCGCCTCAGGCCTGAGCGTGACGCTAATTCGCCTTGCCGGGCTGTTCTGCGTGCTTCTTCTGTTGGCCGGTTGTGCATCGACTCGGGAGGCTGCGGGTAAAACGTGGCAGGTAATGCGCGATCCCTCCATTCCCGTCGGCTACCCCGAAGAGCGCCCCACGACGGTGGATCTCAGCATGGTGGCCGAGCCCAACATGAACCCCAATGTGGAAGGCGATGGCGCGCCGCTACGTTTTCAGGTGCTACAGCTGAAAGATGACTCCATGTTGATGGCTGCTGACTTAAGCCAGCTGCAGGAAGACCTGGAGGGAGCGCTGGGTACGAATTACCTGACCCATGACGACTTTACCTTGCTGCCGGGCCAGTGGAAGTTCTATGAACCGTTCGCGGTTGATGAAGAAACACGCTACATCGGGCTAATTGCTTTTTATGCCACGCCTAACGAGGCGGAATGGAAAAAAGTCGTGAAAGTAACCAGCAGTGGAGAGCATTACCACCTGTTGGTTCACCTCCGTGACAATGAAGTTGAGCTAAGGAAGGAGGAGTAATGGCTAGCCGGAATCGAGTGGTATGGAGCGAAGGCCTGTTTATCAAGCCTCAGCACTTCCAACAGCAGCAACGTAGCCTTGAAGGGCTGTTGGACACGCGTCTAAAAGGGGTCAGCCACTACCTTTACGGGTTTTTGTCCCTTGAGTTGAATAACGAATTTCTAAGCTTTGGGCGGGTAGCGATCAGTCGGGCCAGCGGTGTCATGCCTGATGGCGTGGCCTTTCATTTGCCTGTCGACGATGTCGAGCCAACGCCGCTTGAAATTGATGATGCAAGCATCACCAACCAGGTCGTCTATCTTGGCTTGCCGCTGGCAACCGATGGGGTGGGCGAGGTGCGCTGGCCAGGCGATGACCTTCCTGCCCGTTATCGTCACGCATCGCGTAGCGTACGGGATCTTCACTCACAAGATGGCGCCACCGCCGAACTTGAAGTCGCCAGGGTGTCGCCGCGCTTACTGCTGGAGCGTGATGACCGCAGTGGCTATGCCTGTCTAGCCGTGGCGCGCATCGTTGAGCGTCGGCCAGACGGTAGCCTGGTATTGGATGAACAGTTCCTGCCCACCCTGCTAAACGTGCAAGCGGCGCCGGGGTTACAGCGCTTTGTGGGCGAAATGGCGGGCCTGATGCGCGAGCGCGCTCGCAATATCGCCCAGAGGCTTTCTACGCCCCACCAGGCAGGCGTTGCGGATGTGGCTGATTTTATGCTCCTTCAGCTGCTTAATCGTGCTCAGCCTCGCTTCCAGCATCTGGCGCGTTTGGGGCAGCTGCATCCTGAGCGTCTCTACGACACCATGCATGAAATCGCCTGTGAGCTGGTGACTTTTACGGATGAGTCCCGGCTGCCGCCCGAATGCCCGGCCTACGACCATGATCACCCCGAACGGGCCTTCAAGCCGTTGATGAAAATGCTGCGCCAAGCGCTTTCTACCGTGCTTGAACCACGGGCAGTGGCTATCCAGTTGCAGTCACGCCGCTTTGGCCTGCTGGTCGCACCGCTTTCTGATCTCAGCCTGATCGAATCTGCCGAGTTTATCCTTGCCGTGCGCGCTGACATGCCCAACGAGCGCCTGCGCAAGCTGTTTCTTCAGCAAACCAAAGTCGCCAGCGTCGAGCGGATCCGTGATCTTATTAGCCTGCAATTGCCCGGCATACCGCTTGAGCCGCTGCCGGTGGCACCTCGCGAGCTGCCTTATCACGCAGGCTACACCTACTTCCAGTTGGACCGCCAAAGCGAAGCGTGGGGAATGCTTAACGGTGCCAGCGGCTTTGCGTTCCACGTGGCCGGGGAGTTTCCGGGGTTGGAAATGCAGTTCTGGGCGATCAGGAGTTAAACCATGCAACATCTTGTCACTGATGGGCAACGCTCGACGCGTGGGGTTGCCGCGCCGCAAAAAATGCGCCACGAGGACCTCATTAACGAGCGAGGGTTAGAGCACCTCATTCATAGCCATGCAGAGCAGCTGGACGCTGACGAGGACTACTGGTTCCGGCTGCGCGGGCATAACCTGAATCCCTTGGTAGATGCTGCCAGCAGCCTGTTAGGCATGGTGGTTAGAGTTCGCCAACTTGATAGCGCGAGTGATATCGAGCGTCTTTACCGCCAAGTGGTGGATGAAATTGCGGCTATTGAGATCGAACTGACCGAGCAGGGCTATGATCGCGCCACGCTGCTTGCCTACCGCTATGTGCTTTGCTCCTTTATCGACGAAGCGGTGATGGGTATGCCTTGGGGGCGGCAAAGCAAGTGGGCCGAACACTCGTTGTTAACCCGGTTTCATAACGAAACATGGGGAGGCGAAAAAGTGTTCTCCATTCTGGCGCGCCTGCAGCAAGAGCCTCAGCGCTATCGCGACATGCTGGCCTTTATCTACCTGTGCCTGTGTCTTGGGTTTGAAGGCCGTTATCGCGTCATGTCCCATGGCCGCGATGAATATGAACAGATTGTTCGCGCGCTAGGCGACCAGCTCTCCTCTCTGGAACAACCCGCTGAAGACACACTGACTCAGCCGCTTAAAAACGTGGTGCAGGGGCGCTCTCAGCGCACGGGTAGTTTTCCGACCTGGGGAATTTTTGCGCTCTTCGGCATCGCCATGGTGGCTGTTTATCTAGGGTTCTCATGGTCGCTTGATCAGCAGGCCGAACAGATTACGACGCTTCTTAACCAACTTTATCGCTAGGAGATACCATGCTCAGGGTAGAGCTACCGGCGCTTATTGACCGCCTTAATACGATTGCTCGCCAAGGGCTTGAGCAAGCGGCCGTGCTGTGCGCGCAGCAGCAGGCGCCTGAGGTTACCGCCGGGCATTTGCTACAGGCGATGCTTGATCAACCCCTATGCGATGTACGCTGTATCTGTGAAGACCTTGAGGTCGATACCGCTGCCTTGCGTGCCCAGTTGGCAGAAGAAACGCGCCCGCCGCGCAATCTGGAGGTGGCAACTCCCAGCTTTTCACCGTTGCTGGTTGAACTGCTCCAGGATGCGTGGCTACTGGCATCCACCGAGTACCAGCATCAGACGCTGCGTAGCGGTGCCGTCTTTACTGCTCTTTTGCATAACCCGGAGCGCTATCTTGGCGCGGGTTCAGTGCGTTTGCTTGCCGAGATTAACCGGGAAAACCTGCGCCGCCACCTTAACCGCTTGACGGCTGATTCGGCAGAGGCGCCTCAGGAAGCGAGTGCCAGCACTCAGCGTGTAGGCACGCATGGCTCTGGCGATGATAGTGCGCTTGCACGCTTTGCGACCTCACTTACGGAGCAGGCACGCAAGGGTGAACTTGACCCTGTACTTGGCCGGGATCCTGAAATTGACCAGATGCTCGATATCCTTGGGCGTCGGCGTAAAAATAACCCTATTGTGATTGGCGATGCGGGGGTCGGCAAAAGTGCGGTGGTAGAAGGGCTGGCTGCACGTATTGTGGCAGGCCAAGTGCCTACCGCGCTGGCAGGTGTAGAGCTATTGACGCTGGACCTCGGCGCTTTACAAGCGGGTGCTGCGGTCAAAGGCGAGTTTGAAAAACGCCTTAAGGCGGTGATTGATGAAGTTAAAAACGCCCCGTGCCCCACGCTACTGTTTATCGACGAAGCGCATACGTTAATTGGTGCCGGTAATCAGGAAGGTGGTGGCGATGCGGCCAATTTATTGAAACCGGCGCTGGCGCGTGGCGAGCTACGCACGATTGCCGCGACGACCTGGCGCGAGTACAAAAAGTACTTTGAGAAAGACCCGGCGCTTTCACGCCGTTTCCAGCCCGTCGCGCTTTCCGAGCCCAGCGTCGATCAGGCCTTGGTCATTCTACGCGGATTACGAGACGTGTATGAGCGTGCCCACGGCGTACTGGTCGGCGACAGCGGCCTGCGCGCGGCGGCGTCTCTTTCTGCCCGCTATTTGGCCGGTCGTCAATTGCCGGATAAAGCCATTGATGTACTGGATACGGCGTGTACACGGTTGGCGCAAGCACTGGATACGCCGCCGCGCAAATTAAGTCACCTGCAAAGCGAGCACACCGCTGCCCTGCGCGAGCGCGATCACCTGGCTCGCGAACAGTTACTGGGCCGTGAACCAGATGCCTCGATGAGCCAAGCGCTTAACGAGCGTTTGATGTCGCTTGAAGCTGAACTCGCCACGCTTGAAGCCGCTTGGCACGAGCAGCGTGAATGCGTTGATGCGATTGTGACCCTGCACCGCCAACTGTTGGATGCCGATGGCGTCTATGACAGCGATCAAAACGACGATCAACATGCTGAACTTGCCGAGCGTGAACAACAGCTGGCGCGACTGCAGCAGTCTCATGCGCTGGTCAATCCAAGCGTTGAAGAGGCCCAGATCGCTCAAGTCATTGGTGACTGGACGGGCGTACCGGTTGAGCGGATGACCAGCGATGAGCTGACGCGTTTGACCGAACTCCCCGCTCACTTGGGCGAACAGATTCAAGGCCAGAACACGGCGATCGAACGTATTCACCGCCATCTGCTGACGGCGCGTGCCGATTTGCGTCGTCCGGGTCGCCCGTTAGGTGCTTTCCTGCTTGTTGGCCCGAGTGGCGTGGGTAAAACGGAAACCGTGGTACAGATTGCCGACCAGCTGTACGGCGGTCGCCAGTTCCTGACCACTATCAATATGTCTGAGTATCAGGAAAAGCACACGGTTTCACGGTTGATAGGTTCTCCTCCTGGCTATGTAGGGTTTGGCGAGGGCGGGTTACTGACCGAAGCGATACGCCAGCGCCCTTACTCGGTGGTCCTGTTGGATGAAGTCGAGAAAGCTCACCCTGATGTGCTGAATCTCTTCTACCAGGCGTTCGATAAAGGCGAGCTGGCCGATGGCGAAGGGCGACTGATCGATTGTAAAAACGTACTGTTCTTCCTCACCTCTAACCTGGGCTACGAAGCGATTGTGGCCCACGGGCAGAATGCCACAGCGCTGGATGCGGCGCTTTATCCCGTGCTTGCCGAGTTTTTCAAACCGGCTCTGCTGGCGCGCATGGAAGTGGTGCCTTACTTGCCGCTGGATAGCGATACGCTGCGCGACATTGTTAAAGCCAAGCTCAATACCCTGTCAGCCCGTATCCGTGAGCGTCATCGTCAGGCGGATGTGGTGCTGGAAGAGGCCTTGGCTGAGGCGATATGTGCACGTGCCACACGCAGCGAAAACGGCGCTCGTATGTTGGAGTCAGTGATCGATGGTGAGCTGCTGCCGCCGCTTTCCAAGGCACTGCTTGAGCGCATGGCGCGCCGTGAGGCGGTTTCCAGCGTAGTGCTGGGCGTCGACGCGCAAAGCGGCACCTTCACGGCAGAGGTTGCCTAGCCCATGACGGAGCCTGCTGTTCCCACTACCGCTGGTTCGGCGCTATCGGCTGAGCTTTCGGCCATGCCGTTGGCGTTAACCCTGGTGGAGAGCCTCAGCGCTGCTGCTCTGCGTCAGCGCTCGGCCACGCTCTTGCAGCGCCACCTTGGGTTGGCGCTCGCGGAGTGCCTTTACATTGATGGGAGCGGGCGCTGGCTGGGTCGAGATGTCGGCGAGGACCAGTTCGACTGCGGCGACTTTCATCATCCCTATGCGCATGTTATTCGCAGTGGCAAGCCGCTGCTGCTTAGCGTTGCTGATGCACGCATTCGCTTGGATCATCCCGGCTTCCAGTCCCAGGTGGCATCGCTAGGCGCTTCACTGCATCTTCACATTCGGCCACTGCGTGGAGGGCAAAGCGGGCGTGAATGGTTGGGAGTAATCGTGCTGGCGGGTACGCAAGCACGGTTGAAGGTGCTCGCTGAAGATCCCGGCATGGCAGCGTTTGAAGGGCTTCTGTGTCGGCTATGGACGCGACTTGCCAGGGAGCAGGGCGAGCGTCACCGCTCGCAGATACTGCAAGACTCCTTGACCAAACTGAACGATGGCGCGCGGCGTCAGGCGCTGGCTGATCGGCTAGCTGAGGAGCTGCTCGGACACTCTAGCGCCATGCAGGCACTGCGTCGGCATATCGTACGAGCGGCAGAGACAAACCTGGCGGTACTTTTGCAAGGTGAAACCGGTACCGGCAAGGATCGCGTAGCGCGCGCCATGCACCAGCTTTCGGCGCGCGCGGAAGGCCCCTTTATGGCGATCAATTGCGCCGCCATCCCTGAAACGCTGCTGGAGTCTGAATTGTTTGGGCATGGTAAGGGCGCGTTCTCGGGGGCTGAGCATGCTCGAGAAGGGCTTATCAGTCAGGCTGATGGCGGTACGTTGTTTCTCGATGAGATCGGGGATATGCCGCTGGCGCTGCAAGCCAAGTTGTTACGCGTACTCGAAAGCGGTCGCTACCGCCCGCTGGGAGAAAACGAGGAGCGCTGCGCCGACCTGCGCGTGGTGGCTGCAACGCACCAGCCACTGCGTGAACAGATCAAGGAACAGCGATTTCGTGCGGACCTTTACTACCGGCTCGGTCAGTTTCCGATCACCCTGCCGCCCCTGAGCGAGCGCCGGGATGATATCGCCCAGCTAGCACAATCCTTTATTACCGATTTCTGCGCCCGAGAGGGGCGCGACGAAATGGGAATTACCCCAGCGGCCTTGCGCCTGCTTTATCGTCGGGAGTATCCGGGCAACGTCCGTGAGCTTAAAAACGTGATTGATTACGCCTGTGCGATGACACCTCACGATGCAGACATTGATACGTACCTGCTGCCCGGCGAGCAAGGTGGCTTTTTAACCGGCAGCGGTTTGGAAGAAACGCCGCCACCTGGCGAAGACGCTACGCTGGCACTGCCCAACGACATTGTTGATCTTCGCCAAGCGATGCGTGATATCGAATCCATCATTATTCGTCAGCGATTGAGTCGCTTTGGTGGTAATCGTGCGCAAACGGCGCAAAGCCTTGGGCTGCCCAAGCGAACTCTGGCTCATAAATGTCAGCTACTGGAACTGGATATTAAATGAACGCGATGCTGCTAAAACGCCAGTGGACCATCGGTGGCTTGCTGATGCTCTGCCTGTTGGCCTGTGCGCCTTCAAAGGCAGATGAACAAAGCGGATTGCTTAAGAGCGCTCAAACCTGTGCGGAAGAGACCTCGCGCCTGGAGCGACTGAATTGCTATGACGCGCTTTTTCTGGAGGCAAATCTCAGTGTTGGTGAAAACGAACTGCCCGCGCTCTGGCGAGCCATTGAGCGTCAGGAGTCAGCCCGGCCTGATGACAACGTTGGGCTGATAGTGAATGAATCCGGCGAGAGCGTGCTGATCAGCGTGCCCGCACTGGGAACGACACCACCCAGGCCCATCATGGTGGTGGCCTGCGAAAGGCTGATCACTCGTTTCCAGCTACATCTTCCCACGCCTATCAGCGGTGCCCGAGTGGACCTGCAGATCACAGGAAATGGGCGTGCAGTGCAGCAGCAGTGGCGCATACGCGACGGTGGCCGGGTCGTTAGTGGTGGGCGTGGACTACCTGCCATCGACACGCTGCGCCAATTGCTTGATGCCAATGAAGTCACGCTGCGCAGCGATATAAAAGAACTGGATGGACTGCGTTTTAACGTGGCGGGGCTGCGCCAGGACATTGCCCCGCTACGCGAAGCGTGCCGCTGGTAAGGAAGGTTTTATGCGCATTACTGCCGAGTCACAACTAGCCCCCTTACTGGCACCCTTGGCCGCCAATGCTCAGGGGGAGCAGGTGGGCGTTCCCGTTGAAGATAGCAATGACTATCTGACGCTGGATGAGGAAATGATGAAGATAGGTTCGCTCCAGCACGCAACGGTGGAGTGGGACGTCGCCGAGGCGCTGGCCATCCGTATGCTGAGCGAGCGAGGCAAGGACCTAAAAGTGCTGGGGCATTTGATGCACTGTATGCAGCACGGTAGTAGCGGCGTGCGCTTTGCACTCTCGCTTCGTTTGCTTGCCCGGAGTATTGCCCAGCCCTGGTGGGAACAGGCTTACCCGTTTGCAGGAAAACGCGGCGCCAAGATGCGCCCCAGGCTGTTTCAGCAGTTAATCCAGCGCAGCGTCAAGCTCGTATCAACGCTCGATTTTCACAATGCCGATGATGAGTTTGAAGCGTGCCAATCCTCGCTGAAAGAGCTTGAGCATCAGGTGGCCGAGAAGTCGCTGCCGGACGAGGCGGTTGCCGAATTAAGCCGCCAGTTAAACGCCAAGCGGCCCACTCAACAGCCTGCGCAAGCCGCTTCTCAAGCGCCTTCTCAAGAGTCATCCGGGCAGGCAGCAGGGCAATCTGCTGGCCGCCAGGAGCAGGCCACCACCACGCCTTCAGCGGCCAAGGCGCCTGAGCTTCGCCTGGAGGCGGGAAACGAGCGTTCTAACCGTCAAGCGCTGCTCAAGATGGCGGAGTTTTTAGGCGAGCAATCGCCAGGAGAACCCTTAGCCTACCGCCTGCGCCGTTATGCGGTATGGAGCACGATTCAAGCGCTGCCCGCCGCCAAGGAGAACGGCAAAACTGAACTTGCGCCGGTGTCGGCTGATCGTGTCGCTGATTATCGTGAGGCGCTAGCCAAGGGGGGAGACAACGAGCTTTGGCAGCGTATCGAAAATAGCCTGGCGCTAAGCCCCTATTGGTTGGAAGGGCATCGCCTGAGCGCCGGGCTTGCCAAGCAGCTTGGCCACACCCGCTGCGCGGAGGCGATCCGAGATGAAACACTGCGGTTTGTAGAGCGCTTGGCGGGTATCGAGGCGCTTACTTTTAACAGCGGCGCTTTGTTTGTTGATGAAGAAACGAAGCGCTGGCTATACAGCACCGAAAACAGCGGCGGCGCGGTTGGGGGTGGCGAGGCTTGGCATGCCGGGCTTGAAGAGGCGCGCGAAGCCGTGGAAAGCGGCGATATAGGCAAGGCGCTAAAGGTGCTTGATCAGGGCCTAAGCAGTGCCAGAACACCAAGGGAAAGTGCGTACTGGCGACTGGCCAGTGCTGATTTGCTGCATGAGACAGGGCTGGAAAGCCTGGCTCAGCAGCACTATCGCACGTTGCAGCAAACGGTAACTGCGCTTGCGTTAGAGCAGTGGGAACCCGCGTTGGTATCACGCTTGAACGCTGCGGTCCAAGAAACGCACTGATAACGGTCATCATTAAAGGGACGAGGGATAAGGCTAATGTGGTCAACCATAACGTCGAAGCTGAGCCGCTGGGTGCCTGGCTTGTCGCGGGCGCAAACAGCAAAAAATCGAGCCAATGCTCACGGCAATAAAGCCAAAGGGCTGCTGCGGCTATCCACGCTGCTATGGGCGCTACTGTTGGTTGTCCTAGTGGTCGCAATCTGGTGGTTGGGGCCACGCTGGGAAGTGGGTGACATGATGCCTCTTGCCCCGCTGACCAACCGCCTGCTGGCAACGCTAGCGGTCGTAACGCTCGTTGCTGTTATATGGGGCGTACGTCTTGCCCGGCGGCTACGCAGCCTGGATGACGAGCGCCAGCAAGAAGAAGCGCGCCTGCAAGACCCGATCATGTCTCAGGTTGAGCGTCAGGAAACCTCTCTTAACCTTGCGCTCAACGAGATTTCCGACAGCCTGGGGGGCAGCAACAGCCGTTATCGCTTGCCGTGGTATTTGGTGATGGGCGTGGAAAATGCTGGAAAAACCAGCCTGATCAACCGCTCCGGCCAGAACTTTGCCCTCACCCATGTCATGAAAGCCTCGGGGCAGAGCAGTAAACAAGGCCAACTGGGGTTCGATTGGTGGATTGGCGATAAGGCCGTACTGATTGACCCTGATGGCGAGCTGTTAACCCAAGGGGCAATGGAAGGAGGCGAGCCTCAAGAGCTTCAGCGCAGGCTGTGGGACCACTTTGTTGGCTGGCTGGAGCGTAATCGCCCCCAGCGCCCGCTGGATGGTGTCGTGCTGGTGCTGGATCTTGCACGACTAAGCCATGCCCAGGTTGCCGTTCGCAAAGCCTATGCCGCGCTTCTGCGCAGCCGATTACGCGAACTGATGGAGCGTCACGGCACTCGCCTGCCCGTTTACGTCACGTTCAGCAAGATGGATTTGCTGCACGGCTTTGATGATTTCTTTCGTCACTACTCTCGTGCTGCTCGCCGAGCGCCGCTGGGCTTTACGTTTACCCCTGCATCCATGGACACCCCGGGCAAGTGGGAAGCAGAGTTCGAGGCCGACTACGACGCCATGCTGGCGCGCCTGAACCAACTGATGCCTTCCATGCTTTCCGAGTGCCGCGACCGTGAAGAGCGTGAATCCGTCTTCCGTTTTGTGCGGCAACTGGCAGGGCTGCGCGAGGTGCTGTTTGGCTTTTTGACGGAGGCACTTTCCAGTGACCGCTTTTCAACCGCTGCCATGGTGCGTGGTGCCTACTTTACGTCGGTGTATCAGCAAGGCGTGCCGGAAGACCCGTTCGTGGATGCTGCTGCCCGGCGCTATGGAATGGATGACAGTGTTCAGCCTGCTCATCGGGCCACGCGCAGCGCGCTCTACTTTACCGAAGAGCTGTTCGATAAGGTTATTTACCCGGAGGCGGGGCTTGCCGGTGACAACGCCCGAGTTACTCAACGGCGCAGGCGCGTGCGCAAGGCAAGCCTGGCGGCATGCCTGGTGCTAGGGGTTATTCTGGTAGGCGGTTGGACGCATTTTTATCAGAAAAACAGCGTATCGCTCGCGGCGGTTGAGCAGCGAGCAGAAACCTTTTTGGCCACCCAGCCTGAAGCCTTCCAGAGTGATGATCCCACTGGTTTTGAACTACTGGACCCACTTGACCGGCTGCGCTATGCCCTGGAAACGTTCGACGGATACCGCACACATACGCCTTATTTAGCGGATATGGGGCTGTATCAGGGGCATGTCATTGGTGCCCAGGTGGAACGTGCCTATCTTGCCATGCTGGAGCGTCAGTTCCTGCCCGCGCTGATGATCGGCATCATGGACGATATGAACCGCGCCGAAGAGGGCAGTAACACGAAGCTTTCTCTATTGCGTGTACTGCGCATGATGTCGGATGCCAGTGGCCGTCAGCCGGAGCGCGTTGAGCGATTTATGGCCAACCGCTGGCAGGGGAGCTTTCCCCAGCAGGGCGAGGTTCAGCAGCGACTATTGATGCATTTGGACTACGCGCTGGAACATAGCGACCTTGAAGGCCGTATTGCCGAAGGCAGCCCGAGCGCCGAGCAGGCTATGGCCCCGCTTCAGGGAAGTATTGCCGCCTCTCAGCAGGAGTTGTCACGCCAGCCCATCGACGAACGGGTATACGCTGCCCTTAAGGCCGCCGGTAATCGTCAAGGGGAGCCGTTGGACCTACGCCGCAGCGTGGGCACGCTGTTCAACACCGTGTTTATGTCGCGTAACGATGACCCTGAAAATGTGCGCTTGCCGCATCTGCTCACCCGCGATGGCTTTGAGAACTACTTCCTACAAGAGCTTGACCGGGCGACGGAGCTTGCTCTGATTGATGTCTGGGTGCTGGGTCAGCGCGATAACATCAATTTCAGCGAAGCCGACCGGCAGCAGCTTCAGGTGGCCCTGCGTGAGCATTATGTAGGGGATTACCATGCCAGCTGGCGCGATGCCCTGCGTGATACCCAGCTAGTGCCACTGCCCGATATTCATCAGGCCATTGTGGTGGCAGATGCTCTGGTGGGCAGTCAGCGTCCGCTTGACAGGTTGTTGGCCGCGGTGGAACGCAATACCAGCCTCTACCCCGAGCTCCCCGACGATGACGAGCAGGCCCGTGAGGCGCTCCGCCAATCGCAGCGTTACCAGCTTGCGTTTGCCATTGAGCAGCCGTTCACGCCCATCAATCAGCTAAGCCAAGCGCGTAACAATAATCCCTCTTCGCTTGAGGAGATTAAAACGGCGGTAACCGCGTTGCGTGATTACTTGATGGAGATTGAGGAGTCGAGCAATACAGGGCGTGCCGCCTTCGTTAGCGTGCGTGACCGCCTGTCGCTGCGCGGTAATGACCCCATCTACAACCTGCAGCGCATTGCCGATAGTACGCCAGAGCCGGTGGGCCGCATGCTGCACAACCTGGCCGACCAGAGCTGGCAACTGATGATGGCCAGTGCCACGCGTCACCTTGAAAGCCAGTGGCTGGATGACGTGGTCGCGCCCTATCAGGAGCGCCTGGCAGGCCGCTACCCGCTGGCGCCTAATGCCAGCCAGGAAGTGGCGCTGAGCGATTTTGAGGACTTCTTCGCCCCAGGTGGCACGCTGGACACCTTCTACCAGGACAGCTTGCAGCCTTTTATCGAAGGTGCGCCTGAGTACCTGGTGGATGCCGAAGGTAATTCGCTGCTGCGCGACAGCCTGTACACCGCCATTCAGCAGGCCGAGCAGATCCGTCGCGCCTACTTCAGCCGCGACGGCGCGCTGGACGTGGAGTTTGCGCTTGAACCCATCAGCCTTTCACCGGACAAGCGGCGCAGCGTGATCAGCGTCGATGGGCAACTGATCGAGTATGCCCACAGTGCTAGCCAGCGTGTGTCGATGATTTGGCCAAACGCGCTACGCGGCGGCACCGAAAGCCGCATCACCATGGTGCCGAGCGAGGTGAACCGCTCACCGCGCAGCGTTACCCAGGATGGCGCCTGGGCATGGTTTCGGCTTCTGGAACAGGCCGATATTACCAGTGTAAGCGAGCGCGAACTTGAACTCAGGTTCAACGTTGACGGCGGCACCATGCGCTATCGCCTGTTTGCCAACGGCGCGCCTAACCCCTTCACACGCCCGCTGGCGGCAGGCTTCCAACTGCCGTCTGCCCTTTACGCCGAGCGAGGTGGCAATGCTGACCAAACTTAAGCAGCTGTTTACCTCGGGCGGGGTAACGCCCGCCACACGCCAGCGTCATGGCGCAAAGCGCTCGCGCCCATTGGAGGATGCGCGCAACGAGGATATCGACAGCTTTATCGAGGCGGTGTATCACGCCGATGCAAAAGGCCACTCACCATGGGTGCTGCGCGATAAAAGCGTGCTCGACACGTTGCGTCGAGCGCTTGAATTCACCGTTAATCGCCAGGTGTGGATGCAGCGGGAAAATGGCCAGGTAGTGCACTGGCAGGGCCGCCTGCTAGCACTTCGTCATGGTGAAGGCCCACCGCTGGGTATGGTGCTTGTCTGTCGGCCTGATGACGAAGCCGCCTGGCAGCTCAAGTTTTTCTATATCAGTCGGGAGTGGAAGGGCAGTGGCCACGGTACTCGCCTGCTGATGGCGATACGGCGCAGCTTAAGTGGCGTACCACTGCAAACACGCCTGCCGCTGGCCTGCCATTCGGCCATCGACAGCCTGGAGGCGGCAGGCTTTACCCGTCAGCACGTGGATGCCCTGGAAGTGGCAAGTTACGAAGCCCCCGCTCAGTGGGATGAGTAGCCCGCCAGCACGACAGCAGAGTGGCAGGCAGGACGGAAGATACGGGACCAGAAAAGGAGCAGTGGTAATGGGCCAGAAATTTGTACTCGTAGGTGATATAGGAACCGACCATGATGGTTATCCCCCTACGCCCGTCATTGCGGGTAGTGGCACGGTCATCATGGATGGCAAACCGGTGGCCCGAGTAGGTGACCCGTTAGAGCCTCACGATAAGCCCAATCACCCCCCGCACCCACGGGCGATAGCCCAGGGTTCCGGCACGATTCTTATTGACGGCAAACCAGCTGCTTTAACAGGCCATGCGGTCGATTGCGGTGGTGTCGTCATTGGTTCAGGTTCAGGAGAGGGCAGTTAAGATGGCAAGCACAGGATTGCAATTTACCCTGACGTTACCCGGCGTTGATGATATCGCGGTGATCGACTTTACCCACCGCGAAGCGCTCTCCCAGCCTTTTGAACTGGTACTCAACCTGGCCAGCCGCGACGGCCGCCTGGACGCCGCCGAGCTGCTGGACCGCGAAGCCACCCTGACCGTTTGGCAGGATGGTGAAGCGTTGCGTCACGTGCACGGTATCGTTAGCGAGTTTGGTCGCGGCGACCGCGGCCATCGGCGCACCTTCTACTCCCTGGTGCTGCGCCCGGCGCTCTGGCGGCTTTCGTTGCGCCATAACTCGCGTATCTTCCAGAAAGTCGACCCGCTAACCATCATCAATACCCTGTGTGATGAGCGCGGCATTACCGATGTGGCCTTCGCCGTCACCCGCGAGCTGCCCGAGCGTGAATACTGCGTGCAGTACCGCGAGACCGATCTGGCATTTATCGAACGCCTCGCCGCCGAAGAGGGCTTGTTCTACTTCCATGAATTTGAAGAGAGCGCTCACCGGCTAGTGTTTGCCGATGATCCTCAAGTGCTGGCAAATTTAGGCGAGCGCACCTACCACAGCCGTGCTGGCGGCACCGCGCCCACCCGCCATGTGCGCAAGCTCAGCCACACTGCCCGTGTGGCGGCGGCCACTGCCACCCTGAAAGACTACAGCTTCAAGAACCCGGCCTACGCCCAACTGCACGAACACCTGGGCCGCGACGTGGAAGCTCACGGCCAGCAGACGGATTACGAACACTTCGATTACCCCGGCCGCTACAAGCAGGACGCCTCGGGCCAGCCGTTTACCCGCATCCGTCTGGAAGAGCTTCGCCGCGAAGCGATCACCGCGAATGCTGAAAGCGACCTGCCCGAACTTGCCCCCGGCGTGCGCTTCAGCCTGACCGACCACGACACGCAAAGCCTTAACCGCGACTGGCAAGTGGTAGAGGCACGCCACGTAGGCGAGCAGCCCCAGGCGCTGGAAGAAGATGGTATGACGCACAGCGATGCCAGCGGCATGACACGCTACGCCAACCAGGTCACCCTCATACCCGGCGACGCCCCCTGGCGCCCCACGCCCAATCCCAAACCCCGCGTGGACGGCCCCCAGGTCGCGTTTGTGGTCGGCCCGGAAGGCGAGGAGATCTACTGCGACGAACACGGTCGCGTAAAAGTACAGTTCCCTTGGGACCGCTACGCCGAACCCAATGAAACCGCCAGCTGCTGGGTGCGTGTGGCTCAGGGCTGGGCAGGCGGCGGTTATGGAAGCATTGCGATTCCGCGCATCGGCCACGAAGTGATCGTTTCCTTCCTCGAAGGCGACCCCGACCAGCCGCTGGTCACCGGACGTACCTATCATGCGGGTAATCTTTCACCGTACCCCTTACCCGAGCATAAAACCCGTACCAGTATTAAAACCCAGACCCATCAGGGCGAAGGGTTTAACGAACTCTGTTTTGAAGACCAGGCGGGGGAAGAGTTCATCTACATGCATGCTCAGAAGAATCTGGAGCTGCATGTCCTGAACTCCCGCCAGAAGCGCGTCGAGTTCGATGATACCGCCACCATTGGCAATAACTCACACCTGGCGGTGGCCAAGGATCGTGTGGAAACCATTGATGGCAATCGTGATGTCACCGTGCACACCAACCACACCGAACAGATCGATGGCGAGCGCGGGTTAAAGGTTGGGGGCAACTATCAAACCCATGCCAATGGCGATATTACCTTCAAGGCCGACGGCGAACTCATTCTCGATGCGACCAAGATCACGCTGGTCGCGGGCGGGTCGGCACTGGTACTCTCCGGCGGCAGTGTGGATGTGACACCGGTACTGAACGTGGGTTCGGCATCACCTAGCGCCGCAGCTCTGCCACCGGTGCCTGCCGTACTGGAAGTAGCCGCGGGCGAAGGCAGCCCCTTCGTGTCTCACTGTCCGCTGGAAGAGGAGTAACCATGGCGACGCCGGATTACTGGGTTGCCCGTTGCCATATTGTGGCCAATACCCCGGCAGCCAGACAGTGGGAGGAAGAAGCCGATGAGGCCGTCGTTTCCGTAGCGGTACTGGCCGCATCAGAAGATGAGGTGCGTGCGCTTCTTCAAACCCGGCTCCAGGAAGAAGGCTTGAGCCTTCTGAAGCTGGAGTCAGTGCAAACGCTTTTACAACGCTTTCGGCGCCAGGGAATGTCGCAGATGCTGGTGGAACTGGCCCATGCGACGTCATCTAAACAGCCGGTGGTGTACGGCGAGATGCTGCCCCTCATCGCCGAGCCGGAGCCTGTTGTGCCCGCGCCTTACATTGCCCCCATGACTTATAGCGAAACCTCATGGCAGGCATTGCTGAGTGCCAACCAGCCGCCCCTATGGGCAGTGGTGGACGGGGTGAACTGTCGCGAGGTGCAGGCACGCCTGGCTCAAACCGATGCGCAGCATACGTGCCTGTACGCCTCTACCAATGCCACGACTCAGGCCAATGCCCCCTGGCTTGTGCGTATTGAAGCCGACAGCGACATTCGCACTTGGCTGGAAAGCCTGCCCCAGGACCAGCACTGGGGCGTGCTGTTTCACTCCCACGCCACGCTCAAGCAACTGCGCACGCACCTTCGCAAGTTCACCATGCTCTGGACGTCCGCCAACGACCAGGCCCCGGTGTACTTCCGCTTCTACGACCCCCGTGTAGCCCTGGATATGACCCAGGCGCTCGAGCCCTGGAAGCTGGCGGCCTTTATGGCGCCGCTGGAAGCGATCATCGCGCCGGTGTCGCCGCTGATGGCGTTGCCATCGGAGCTAACGCTAACGCCGTCGGTAGCACTTGATACCCAGGCAAGCGAGGTGCAGGGCCGGCTGGTGCAGGTGTCGCTGAGTAGCCAAGCCCGCGATACCGGTAGGCAGAGCCGTCAGTTTGCTATCGGCCAGGAAGAGTTCGAACGCTTTGGCGTCCTGATGCAGCAGCGCGCCCAGGCGAACCTCGCCCTATCGCTTGGTGAGCAATACCCCCGAACCTTGATTGACCAACGTTTGTCAGCTGTTCAAACCGCCGCACAACTGGGGCAACGCTACGGGCTGGGGTCCAAAAAGCAGGTGCGAACGTTGACGAAGTGCGTGATCGAGTTTGGTGAAACGTTCCCCGACGGCCACATTGAGGCTCAGCGCATCCTGGAAAATCCCAAAATGGCTGGCTGGCGAAAGCGTGACCAGTTGGATGCTTGGCTACCCCGAGGACGCATTCGGCATGTGTTACTCGCACCGTATCGTCATGAGGAAGGCAATATGCAGCACGACAACTATCGACCCATTGTCAGTGAGGAGCGGTCATGAGTTATCAACCGACTCTTGAGGACATGGCGTATCTGGTGCAAGAGCAGTCAGAGGCTTTCAGACAGCCTGAAAGGTTACTAAGCAGGATCCAAAATGCGATGGCGAACGACGATAGCCATCCAGGAACGGTCGTCGCTCAGGGGCAAGTCAGCAATAGTATTTATAGTGAATATGTCTCTAGCGGCGCTGACCGGCTCACTGAAAGCCCAATTCCTTGGGAGCCAGCAGACGGAGAAAGCCGTCAAGACCCTGAATTTGGTGAAATGTGTGTTATATGCGCTTCGCAAACCCCTTGTATCGAGAAGGTTGAAGTTGTCTGTCACGGTGGTAGCAATGCACGGGTAGTTTTGCAGGGCGTAAATGAGCTAGAAGATACCGACTGCAAAATCTATTTCGTAGCCGACCAAGCGGTAGCGGGGGAGTTGAGCTTTGAAGGATTTCTGAGCGGTTCGACGTTCAAGGATGAGGGCACTGTCACCATCATGCTTGCCGATGACTGCCCACATCAAATGCACACGTTGTATTGGACCGAAGAGTTAAGGGGTACGCCTATTGGCTCGGGAGTTGAGATACCATTTAAAGTTGAAACGAATCCCCGTTCTCCTCTGACCAACATTCCTCGGTTAGGGGATTATGGCCTTGCTTTCGAGACGGCTGTCATTATTCTCGATATCATCATGAATCGAGGCATCATGGCAAAGGAGGAGCAATTCAGGATCAGTTATGACGGTACAAGAGACTTTCTTTTTACCTCTGTCACTGTGCCTAGCCTGAAATTTAAAGGAAAAGTGAGTGTACAGCCGCCTCAAATAGGAACCGAGAATATTCCACGAAGTGAGGCTAGGCGATTACGTGTTGAATTGGATATGGGGAGTAACCCCAGGCAGATTACGCATGAGCAGGGCTGGCAAGTCGATGCTGAAATAGGCGTAACGTGTGGCAGTAATACCAAAAATATCAAAGTAGGAAAATATCGTAGCGCAACCACGACCTACGATAGTGCTCCATCGCTTCGCAGGCAGCAAAATGCTCGTCAGCAAGGGAGTTCAATTGATCAATTTATTGATTCGTTGACAACCAATGCCAAGAGCTTGGCAAAAAGGCTGAGTACTGAACATGATACAGATAAATTAGCCAATATTTTTACGGTAGGCCCAAAGCTAAGTATGCAAGTTGGGACCGAGCAGATTGAGCAGGATGGAGGCCCTGAGCTTACGTGGAAGCTAGATGTAGGCCTTTCGTTGGATTTTGCATTTGGTGTCAAGGTCGATATTTATCTAGCGCTGAAGCGTGCGTTAAGAAGGCTGCCCGTCGTTACTCCTTTAGGAGCAGCGGCTCATACGCTAGTCACATTCTTGGAAGATGCGGAAACAGGAAGAAACCTGCTTGTTGCCCAATATCAAATTGATCCTTCGCTTTTCATGGCAATCTCGCTTGGGGCGGGGTTCAAGGCATCGGAGGATGCTACTGCCGATGAACTGCTTGGAGGCGTTTACGACTTTCATGAGGGGAAATTCGACGAATCAACTGTCAGAGGTCAGGTTGAAGTCAAACTTACCGCTAAGGCCATGGGCGGTATTCTTGGCTATTTTGACTCGATCATCACCGATAGACATGTTTTCAAATACGAGGCTGAAGTCGTTACCGAAGGTGGTATTCGAATTAAAACAAACGAAGGCCGTTGGGGGTATCAGCTTTACCACAAAGGCGCTGCCTTAAAAATAAAGTCGTTCAAGAAAGTGAATGTAGAGTCAGGTGGTCGACAATCAGATGCTGGTGGTCGCCCAAGCCCCAGTTCTAATAATTCACGACAAGCCGTACTAAACACCATGACAATCAACTGGGTTGAAGATTCAGAAAATACTAACACTTACCCCCTCGCAGAGGGCTATACAGGGGAGTTTATAACTTTCTCATGAAAACATTAGTGGCGTTATTACTATCTTTTTTAGTTATGATGGAGACACAGGCAATGGCCCAAGAAACACAGTACCAGTTCGGCGTACGCTGGAGCGTGAATGGGTTGGCATCTTCAGTAGACATGCAAGAGATAATGCTAAATTTTTCAGGGGTGCCGGGGCATCAAAATACAATGCTGCCAGCATCCCAATACATACGTAATGGTCGTAACGAAATCCAGTTCTACGCATGGCCAGTGCCCTCTGATAAACCATTTGAAGAGCAGCATGAGTTGCGCCTCTCCATGGAGTATTGGGAGCAGGGGGAAAACCCCAACACTGAAGCCAAAACCGCCTTTGAGGTTGTTATACAACCTGGTCTCGAAGGTTTTAAACCAGAAGTTGTTAATGTAGATGATCAAGCTCCATTAAATGTGGTAGCTAGTTCCATCCGTTGGGATGATGACTATTTCAGACTGGAGGTGCCTTTTAACAACCGTCAGCCGATGCCCACTTGGTGCTGGGAGGAAGGCGACGTATTAAGAGACAGTAATGCTACCCGTGATAGCCTAGCCCGTGAATATCGCCGACTATATACACTCTTTGAGGCCCAAGATAACAATGCGCTAATGGACGCATCGAAAACCATGATTGAAGAGCTTGCTTTAGCTTCAGGAGAATCCGAAGCCTACGTGCGCCAGCGAGCAAGTTTTAGCATGTTCTTTGATAATCCTAACCTTTTCCAGCTAGATCCTTTTCCAGAAGAGCCGATGACATTGAATTTAGGAGCGGATAATCGTGTGGCTTGGCTTACCCGTGAGGGAGTAGCAGCGCCGATTCGATTTGGGCACGCAGGAAGTGATGAACAAGTCTCAAACGTAAGACTCTACTTCATCCAACGCGATGGCCAGTGGGAAATCTGCCGATGAAACCCGTAGCTCGTAAAGGCGACCTGCACAGTTGCCCCATCCATGGCCACGGCACTACCGAAATCACCTCCGGTTCGCCCTCTCAAGTAGAGGGCCAGCCCGTAGCGCGGGTGGGGGATAAAACCGGCTGCGGTGCGACCATTATCGAAGGTTCCAGCCACTCCCATCATGATGGCCGCCCCACGGCATATCTTGGCTGCAAGACGGATCATGGCGGTGAGATTATTACCGCGTCGAGCAGTGCTAAGGTCGAGCCCTAAACCGCGTGTAGGCCAGCTGCTGAATCCGCGCTTCCCTAGGCAGGCGGCTACGGCAGTATCGTCATCCCCAAGATTGGCCACGAGGTCATCGTTTCCTTCCTGGAAGGCGACCCGGATCAGCCGTTGGTCACTGGGCGTACCTGTCACGCGGATAATCTTTCACCGTACCCATTTCCCGAGCATAAAACCCGTACTGGCATTAAAACGCAGACCCATCAGGGCAAAGGGTTTAACGAACTCTGTTTCGAAGACCAGGTGGGGGAAGAGTTCATCTACATGCATGCCCAGGAAAACATGGAGCTGCATGTTCTGAACTCCCGCCAGAGGCGGGTAGAGTTCGATGACATCGCGACCATTGGTAATAATTCCCGCTTGTTGGTCGCCAAGGACCGCATCGAAACCATTGACGGCAATCGCGATGTCACCGTGCACACCAACCACACTGAACAGATTGATGGAGAGCGCGGGTTAAAGGTTGGGGGTAGCTATCAAACCCGTGCCAATGGCGATATTACCTTCAAGGCGGACGGGGAGCTTATGGCGCGTGTCAAAGAGCAATGTCTGCTGGCCGCAGCATGTCAAAACCTCAAGAAGATCGCGCAGGCGCGTTGGCGCTGGCTTTTTTACGTGTTGTTACGTCACCTGAGGGCTCATATGGCTTATCAACGGGCGCGTGAAGAGGCAACCAAAACAATGGACAAGCTTCGTTCAGCGGTCGGCCTTGGGCGGTTTTGTCTGATGGATGATTGACGCACTTTTTAGCGTAAAAAAGCCAGCCTCAACGAGGCTGGCTAGCGGTTTTCAATGACTGCCCAACTGTATTACTTCACTACCGGGCAACGCTCGCGGCGCAGTGACTTCATTAGTGTGTCATCGACGTCCAGGTGGCCTTGAGCAATGCTGGCGGGTGTCAGTGCCAGCCATTGGTTCAGTGAGACATCGCGGTAGTCGCCCTTGTTGAATACGTTGAGAACATACACTGGCTCGTCACCGATATTCTCAATGTAGTGCGCCAGGTTTTTTGGCACATAGCCGACGTCGCCGGGGCCGTAGTTAAAAGTACGCGCATTGCTGACAGCATTGAACACCGTCATGCGTGCTTGGCCAGACAGGTAGTACTGAATTTCATCAGCATCGGGGTGTCAGTGAATTTCTCGCATACCGCCGGGCTCAAGCTTAATCATCAACATCGCCATGGTCGTGACGTCGAAACTTTTCGAATCGATGATTTTGGTCGCGCCGCCTTGCCATGTGTTTTCAGGAATATCGCCTCCCCGGAACACATATTTGCCGGTCATGTTACCAGCGCCGAGCTCTTCGCGAACCTGCTCAATGGGCGCTGGTTGTGGCTGACGGAAAATATACTTTTCAGAAGGCGGGATGTTGTCGAAGGCACTTTCCGGAACACCGAAGTTCTTGGCCAGCACCTCTTTCGGCATATGTGCGAAGAGCTCTGTGACGAGCAGTGTCTCGTTTTCGGAGAAGTTACCGTCATTGAAGATCAGCACGAATTCGGTACCTTCTTCAAGACCCTGAATGGCATGTGGAACGCCTGCGGGGGCAAACCAGAGATCACCTGGCCCGAGATCTTCAACCAGCGTTTGACGGTTTTCGTCAACCAGGTAGAAACGCACGCGGCCTTCCGTTACATAGGCCCATTCGGCTTCTTTATGCCAATGGAGTTCACGAATAACACCAGGGCCAAGGCGCATATTAACGATAGCGAGTTCTTCCAAAGCCGGGCACTCGCGCAGCGTCACTTCCCGCGCCCAGCCGCCGTCTTCAAGACGGTTATGAGCCATGGCGAACGGAAACTTCAGGTTCGGGATCCCGGCATTGTCGGTTTCTGGAGGCAGGAAGATATCTGGGTTCATTTTATCCAGAACAACATTACGTGGGCCTGGGTCGTCAGCGCCCTGGGTTCCGCGAATGGGCTGAGGTACGTCTTTATCAGTCATGGCTTTGCTCCTGTATTTACTTACAACGTATTGGTCAATGTAGTTATTGTTACAGTTGAAGTGGATAACAGCCGGGTGATGCTATTCAGAAATTAAACGAACTCCTCACTCTCCTTCGCGCTATATAACCGTACGGCCAGAGCATCAAACTCCAGGTTCGATATGTCTGCTTTAGAAACGTTATCATTGAACTTTCAAGATAAAGTGGTGTGCTATTTTTCTTAGGCACCTGCAAGTCCACTGCCAACCATATCTAGCGGCTTAATAGTCTTGTCGAAGAGTTCGGCACTAACCTTGCCTGAAGCCAAGGCAGCATCACGCAGGCTTGTGCCGTCCGCGATTGCCTTTTCGGCTATGTGCGCTGCATTTTGATAACCGATCACGGGCGATAGAGCCGTTACTAGCATCACACTTCCTGCGACGTATTCTTTGATTTTCTTCTCGTTCAGTTCCGTGCCTTCCACAGAAAACTCACAAAATCTACCGCATCCATCGGCGATAATCCGGGCAGAATGCAAAAAGTTATTGATGATCACAGGCCGCATGGCGTTAAGTTCGAAGTTGCCTTGGCTGCCAGCGACGGAAACAGCTGTATCGTTGCCCATTACCTGGATAGCAATCATGACGATTGCTTCGCACTGGGTTGGATTAACCTTTCCAGGCATGATAGAAGAGCCAGGTTCGTTGGACGGCAAGGTGAGTTCGGCGAAGCCGCAACGCGGTCCAGAAGCCAGCCAGCGCATGTCGTTGGCAATCTTCATTAACGCTACTGCAAGCCCACGAAGTGCTGCATGTGCTCGGACCATTGCATCCAACGAGCCTTGTGCGGTGAACTTGTTAGGTGCTGTAATGAAAGGCTTGAAAGTCAGTTCGGCGATTTTTGCAGCAACGTCGACGGCAAAGCCTTTAGGCGCATTCAGGCCAGTGCCAACGGCCGTTCCACCGACAGCCAGCTCGTAGAGCCCCGAGCGGCTGGCCTCAATGTCAGCAATTGCTGCTCTAATCTGCCCGGCCCAACCGTGCCATTCCTGGCCAACCGTTAAAGGGACAGCATCTTCCAGGTGCGTACGTCCAATTTTTACTACGTCCATCCAGCGGTTGGCTTTGCTCTCAATCGTCTCCACAAGCTTTGTTACTTGGGGCAACAGTACCTCATCAATCGCGAATACTGAGGCGATGTGCATGGCGGTAGGAAATGTATCGTTTGACGACTGGCCCATATTGACGTCGTCGTTTGGAGCAACGGGTTGCTGAGAACCGATGCTACCGCCAAGAAGCTGAATTGCCCGGTTCGAAAGTACCTCATTAACATTCATGTTCGACTGAGTACCAGATCCTGTCTGCCAGACATACAGCGGGAAGTGGGCGTCGAGCTTACCGGTGATCGCCTCATCAGCGGCATGAATGATTGCGTCGCGCTTAGTGTCAGACAATCGACCAGCCGCCGCATTTACCATAGCGCATGCCTTTTTCACGTATCCATAGGCGTGATATACCTCTTTTGGCATTAAATCATCACCAATATTAAAGTGAATCAGCGAGCGCTGAGTCTGGGCACCCCAGTAACGATCCGCCGGCACGTCGACACTTCCCATAGAATCGAATTCAGAACGTGTGCCGTCGGCCTCAATGCCAATGGGGAGATCACGTAAGGCATCTGCTTGATTATTCGTCGTCATAGCTTATTATCCTGTATACAAAGATATAAAAGCGTAGCTGTCGTTGGAATGGGGGGAGACGCTGATGGCGTCATTGAAATATCGTCAGCGACAATGAACTGACAGCCTGCCCCCTATGTGAAGGTAGACTGTCAGTTCGCACTACTTTAATCAGCTTCCACAGGGTTATAGACTGGCCACCACTGAGCCTCACGTACGGCTTCCACAGGGTCCGAAAGATCCTTGGCGCGCACCAGCCCTTGACTCTGAGCAACCCGAATTACTTCCACAGCGACTGCACTGGATGTGGTGCGCAGCTCTGCATTCGATGGTAGAAGCGAAGCGCCGGGCTTATCTTCAGGACCTTGGCCCGCGACCGCTTGCGCGGCAGCAAAAATCATTTCATCCGTAATCTTGGCCACGCGTCCAACAATGGCGCCAAAGCCCAACCCAGGATAGAGAGCTGCATTATTAGCCTGGCCAATGACATAGTTGACACCCTTGTACTGCACGTCATCGAAGGGAGCGCCGGTGGCGACAAGTACCTTGCCGTCTGTCCACTCTATGAGATGAGCAGGAGTTGCTTCATGCAGTAAGGTGGGATTAGAAAGCGGAAAGATGATGGGCCTCTCAACATTGGACGCCATGTCACGGACGATGCTTTCGGTAAATCGGCCTGGGGTCGTCGACGTTCCAATAAGGATAGTTGGCTTCACTTCGGAGACTACCGCCGCAAGGTCGATAATTCCGCTAGCGGCAGCGCGTGCTGCGCGTAGAGCCTCCATTGCAGGCCAGCGACTTTCGTCGGCCGGAATTGGCTCACAGGGTGTGCGTTTCCAATTAGTGACTTCATCAAGGGGCCGCGCATATGGACGCTGGAAATCAAGTAGGCCGTCCGTCATGTCGTCAGTAAGCAAGCCAGGAAGGTCCACCAACCAAATTTTACGAGTCGCCTCTTCTTTAGATACTCCGTGGCGAACCATTTGGTCCCGAATCTGATCTGCAATGCCGCACCCTGCTGTACCAGACCCTACGACTACAACGCGTTGTTCATTCCAGGGGTTTCCTGTGCGTTCTACCGCGTTTAGTAGACCTGCGAGTACGATTGCGCCCGTACCCTGCATGTCATCATTGAACGTTGGCAGCTTATCTCGATGACGCGCCAGAATGCGGCGTGCATTGGTGGAACCGAAGTCTTCCCAGTGCAACATTGCTTTAGGGAACAACTTATGCGCTGCGGCCGCATAGGCGTCCACAAAATCATCATACTGCTTGCCTCGTATACGACCATGGCGGTACCCAACATACTGGGGGTCATTCAACAATTTCTCATTGTCAGTCCCTACATCCAGTATCACCGGCACCACTCGGTGCGGATCTACGCCAGCAGCTGCAGTGTAAACAGCCAACTTACCAATAGAAATATCGATGCCGTTGGCCCCCCAATCACCGATACCAAGGATTTCCTCGGCATCAGATGCCACAAGCAAATCAATGTCATTCGCGCCTGCACCGAAGGCCGCAAGTTTCTCCTCGATTTTTTCTGGCTCATTGATTGAAAGGAAGATCCCACGTGGCCGGTGCATGATCTCACTAAAGTTCTCAATTGCCTCACCAACGATAGGGTCATAGACGATGGGAAGCATTTCCATCATATGACGTTGAAGGAGAGCATAAAATATTGTCACGTTGTCATCATGGAGATCCCACATATATATATGTTTTGCGAGATCAGTAGGTGCCGCGCTATAGGCCGCATAAGCGCGGATGAGTTGCGGTTCAAGTTCAGTAGTAATAATTGGGGGAAGCAGCCCGTTAAGACCAAGTGCGTCACGCTCACTCTGACTAAACGATGTTCCCTTATTTAAAGATGGGTCGCGAAGTACTGCGTACCCACGTGCTGCTGTTGTAATGCGCGTGCGACCAGAGCTATCTTTCGATATGTTGGCTTGCCTGCTAAACATTATAACTCTCCGTTTAATCGTTGCGACCCATCGTCGCTTTTTTCGCCAAAAGCCTGTAGTACAGGCGTTATTAGTTACCCATCATCTGATCTTGATAGTTCTTGTAATGGTTGTTGCTCATGAATAACTTCTTTTTAAACTGCTTAAGAGGTCATTAATGATACTTACCAATGTAGATTAGCTTATGAAAAAAACAATATAAAAGTTAGGATGATTTGACGCTTTTTATGGATAGGTATGAGAGAAGCAAATAAGCCTTTAATATTAATATTGTTTTATAAAAAATATTGCTTATTTATTTTTAAAGTGATGGATGCAGCTTCTAAGTGAGCAACAAAACAGTCATCATGGAGTGGGTGGCGGAGCACCCGTGGTGCTTCGCCATCAGTTCGCTCATCATCTCAACACTGGAAGTCAAGCCGCTTCACGGATGCATGTTGAATTTTATGAAAAACTGTTGGCGCACTGCCCTCTTGATCAGATGGCCTTCTCAGCGTCCTTGAAATTCGTGTTTTCCACCTCGGGAAGACATGGTTGAATGCTGGCGATGCTAAAAACCAGGTGTTTGAGTATATCAATGCGCAACTGAGCGAACCCTGCGAGCGCTACAATGCGCTATAGAGTACTTCGTATTTCTAGTCAATCTAATATAAATAATATTTGGGATGTGTTTTTTGTTATTGATTGTTCTTTCATGATGGGGTATTAATTATTTTTTTGTCTTATATTGGTAGTAATAATGCAGCTAGTTTGTGTTAGCGGGATTTTTTGGTTAGGACTGTGCGAGGGTTAACGGTTCTGCGTTATGCTTTTTCTGACTATGTAAAGAAACGCTATAGAAGTTGATAAGAATAGGTTTTTAAAAGGTATTCAGAAAGTGCTAGGGCGGTAATCGTTGCTGCACAGAGGTTGTTCTTGGTGTTCTCTCTAAATTCTTCTTATAAAATATCGCAGCGATTTCAAATTCGTTATTAGACGCTATACGGTAGCGTCTATATTGAATTACCCCGTAAGCGCGTTAACGGTTCGGTCGTTTCGCGTTAACCGCGTATTTCAGGCCTTGCTAGGTCGATAGCACTGCAGTACCAGGTATTCGTTTGTACGGCTCCGGAATGGGGCAGCGAATACTTTCGTGTGCTGTATTGAGAGGGTCTTCCCGCTTGGACGTGTATTGGATCAGTAAGGCCATCACATATCACACAAACCCACTGTTCACTTCGCTGCTAGCCTGATGTATTCAAAGCATCCGCAAAGGGAGTATTGAATGCGATCAACGTATTTACATCAGCGGTTCACGGAGTGCGTACTTATCACCTTCATGTTGGCAGCCCTCGCTCTGATACTTTGGAAGCTCGTAGGGTTGTTGATCTTGATTTTTGGTGCGGTGGTGGGCGCCTGTGTTTTGCAAAGCTGCATGGCGCCACTACTAAACCGCGGCGTGCCGCGTTGGCTATCGTTGCTTATTGTGTTGGTAGTGTTGTGCGGTGGATTGGGATTCATGAGCTGGGGGTTCGGGGCACAGATTGCAGCTGAAATGGAGTCGCTTACGACCATGCTGCCTGAGGCGTGGGAACAACTACGAGAACGTCTTGAAGATTCGCAGTTGGCGCCCTTGATCGATAATGCCGTGGAAAATGCGGGAAGCATCATGCAAGGCGGTGTGTCTCAGGTCGGCATGATCGTGGTTTCAATGGGCGGCAGTATTATCAATTTGTTCGTGTTGATTGTTGGGATGGTCTATTTTGCGGCTCAGCCGGACTTATACCGCCGTGGTCTTTTATTACTGGCACCGGTTAAAAGCCGTCCGCGCTTGGGCGAGGCGTTGGATGCGAGTGGTAAGGCATTGCGCTATTGGCTAGGCGGTCAGGTAGTCGCCATGACGGTAACGGGCGTACTGGTGGGTATCAGCATGTGGCTGCTGGGCGTGCCAGCGCCATTAGGACTGGGACTAGTTGCCGGTCTTCTGGACTTTGTACCGTTGGTCGGCCCCATTGCCGCCGCTATTCCTGCCCTGCTGTTGGCGTATACGGTCAGCCCTGAGACGGCGCTCTTCGTACTGATGGCTTACGTTATTATTCAGCAGATTGAAGGTAATATTTTGCAGCCTTTGGTGCAGCAGCGTGCCGTCAGCCTGCCACCGGCGCTATTGTTGTTTGCGCTCCTTGCAAGCAGCACGTTGTTTGGCTTACCTGGCGTTATTTTGGCCGCACCCTTGGCGGTTGTTTTATTCGTAATGGTGAATCGTCTCTATGTGGCGCATGAAGACGACGATAAAAAAGAGCCGTAATTTTTCGTTAGCCCTGTAACGATTAGCCATAAATGATTTACCCCCTGTTGGCTGGGCGGTAAGCTTATAACGATTATCCACATCGACCAGAGCGCCTGTCTATCCACGGGCGCTTTTGGCGTTACCTATAGGTGAATTTATGTCGACGACGGCTGCCGCGACTCCGGCCAGTTATCGGGTACCACTACTGGCGACTGCGGCGATTGTATTAGGAGCGCTAACGATTGGCGTCATATTTGGCGCTAATACCGGTTTGCTAATGATTGTAGGCGGTCTGCTGGGCATGGTGTTGTATCACGCTGCCTTTGGGTTTACCTCTGCCTGGCGCGTGTTTATTACCGAGCGCCGCGGCCGCGGGCTGCGTGCGCAAATGGTGATGCTGGCCATTGCCGTGGTGCTGTTTTTCCCAGCGCTGGGTGCCGGTACATTGTTTGGTACGCCGGTGAGTGGTTTTGTCTCCCCTATCGGCATTTCCGTGCTGGTGGGCGCGTTTCTTTTCGGGATTGGTATGCAGTTGGGCGGCGGGTGCGCTTCAGGCACGCTGTTTACGGCGGGTGGCGGTAATGCCCGTATGTTGATTACGCTTGTCTTCTTTATCATCGGTTCGGTAATTGGCTCGGCGCATTTTGCGTGGTGGCAGCGTTTGCCAGCGTTTGAGCCGATATCGTTGATTGATATTGCAGGTACGACGGGCGGTATCGCCATCAGCCTGGTACTGTTTGTGGCGATTGCGGTGTTTACCCTCGTGATGGAAAAGCGTCGTCATGGTCAACTTGAACAGGTACCCATGGTTGAGAAACCCGCTACTCTGCGTTGGTTAAGCGGGCCTTGGCCGTTATTGGCGGGTGCCGTGGCCTTGGCGCTGCTGAATTTCGCAACGCTTGCGCTAGCTGGTCGCCCGTGGGGCATTACGTCGGCCTTCGCGCTTTGGGGAGCCAAGGTATATGAATTGTTCGGCGGTAGCGTAACGGGTTGGGGATATTGGCAGGCGCCAGGTAATGCGGCAGCGCTTGACGCTAGCGTGTGGAGTGATATGACGACGGTCATGAACGTCGGTATTATGTTGGGCGCTTTAATGGCTGCACATTTGGCCGGTCGGTTTGCGCCTAATTTTAGAATCCCTCTGCGCTCGGTGGTGGCTGCGGTAATTGGTGGCTTAATGCTGGGTTATGGCGCGCGCCTGGCGTTTGGTTGCAACATCGGTGCTTACTTCAGTGGTATCGCGTCGGGTAGCTTGCACGGTTGGGTGTGGCTGGTGGCTGCCTTTGCGGGCAATATTGTCGGTGTGAAGCTGCGTCCGCTGTTCTTTACCGGTGAAGCAGGGCGCCAGCCAGCGGCAAAAACCTGCTAATTATAACGTATTGATTTTCAGCTGCCCCGGCAAATGTCGGGGCATTTTTTTGGCTAGAGAAGTATGACTGTGCCACCTTTGTCGTAGTGACATGGTACATTATGTCGATAAACCGTAAACGCTTGAAATTGCTGCGATGCAGCGGTAATGGAAAAGAAGAGAGCCCCTATGACGACGAGTAAGCGCCCCTTATATATTCCTTACGCCGGTCCTTCCTTACTTGAAATGCCGCTATTGAACAAAGGCAGCGCGTTTACTCAAGAGGAGCGTTTGGCGTTTAACTTGATTGGTTTGCTGCCGCAAAATGTTGAAACCATTGATGATCAGCTAGAGCGCGCTTATCGGCAGTACCAGCAGTGCAATAGCGATCTTGAGCGCCATATTTATTTGCGCGCCATTCAAGACGACAACGAAACGCTCTACTTCCGCTTGGTATCTGAGCATCTTGAAGAGATGCTGCCGATCATCTATACGCCAACCGTTGGCCAGGCATGTCAGGAATTTTCCAATATTTATCGCAATCACCGGGGCTTGTTTATCGGCTACCAGGACCGCGATCATCTGGATGATATTCTGCGCAGCGCCACCAAGGATAACGTTAAAGTTATCGTAGTCACTGACGGCGAACGTATTTTAGGGCTGGGTGACCAGGGGATCGGTGGTATGGGGATTCCCATTGGTAAGCTGGCGCTTTATACCGCCTGTGGCGGTATTAGTCCGGCCCATACGCTACCCATCGTGATTGATGTGGGCACTAATAATCAGGCGCTGCTGGATGACCCCATGTACATGGGCTGGCGCCATAAACGCGTGGGCCAGGAAGAGTACAACGCCTTTATGGCAGCGTTCATCTCAGCGCTGAAGCGCCGCTGGCCGAATGTTTTGCTGCAGTTTGAAGATTTTGCCCAAGCCAACGCCGTACCGCTGCTTGAGCGCTATCGCAACGAGTTGTGCTGCTTTAACGATGATGTTCAGGGCACGGCATCCGTTGTCGTGGGAACGCTCATGGCAGCCTGTCAGGCGCGTGAAGAAAGCATTGCCCAGCAACGCGTGGTGTTTGTTGGCGGTGGTTCAGCCGGTTGTGGTATCGCCGAGCAGGTCGTGGTGGCCATGGAGGCCGAAGGTCTCTCCGAACATGAAGCGCGTGCGCGTATTTTTGTTGTCGACCGCGAAGGCTTGATGACGACGGATCAAGAGTGGCAGCGCGATTTTCAGCGTCGTTTGGCCCACGATCCTGCGCTGGTCGCGGATTGGAATGGCCAAGGGTTGGAAGAAACCATTGCCCAGATGAAACCGACTATTCTGGTCGGTGTTTGCGGTCAGCGTGGGATATTCACCGAGCAGGTGGTTAAAACCATGCATGCAGGCTGTGAGCACCCGGTGATTATGCCGCTCTCTAATCCAACGTCTCAGGCAGAAGCTGTTCCTGAGGATGTGATCCGCTGGACCGACGGCCAAGCACTGGTCGCCACCGGTAGTCCGTTTGCTCCTGTGGTGTATAACGGGCGCACATACCCCATTGCCCAGTGCAACAACGCGTATATCTTCCCGGGCATCGGGTTGGGCGTCATTGCTTCGAATGCAAATCGGGTGACCGATGAGATGTTGATGAGCGCGTCTCGTGCGCTGGCGCGTGAAGCACCCATCGTTAAAGAGGGTAAAGGTGCGCTGTTACCGCCGCTTTCGCGTATTCGTGAAATCAGCCAGTCGATTGCCTTTGAAGTAGCCGCCACTGCTCAGCATAACGGCGTTGCGCTAACGACCAGTGGCACCAAACTGCGCGAAGACATCGAGAAAGCAAGCTGGTCACCTGAGTATCGTACCTATCGCCGCCGCGCCGTTTAAACGAGCGCTCATAAAAAACCCCCACCGAGGTGGGGGCATACAAGCATTGGTAGGTATTACTTATGCGGCGCCGATCATTTTGCGCAGCACGTAGTGAAGGATACCACCATGACGGTAGTAAGCCAGCTCATTGACCGTATCAATTCGACACTTGGCATCAACGGTATGCTCTTTTTCACCGGTTTTAATCACTACCTGCACCGTTTTGCCGGGGCTTAAATCACTTAGTCCCGCAATGGATATCTCTTCATCGCCGGTTAATCCCAGCGTTTCGCGGGTTTCACCTTCCGGGAACTGCAGCGGCACCACGCCCATGCCGATCAGGTTGGAGCGGTGAATACGCTCAAAGGATTCCGCGAGAACCGCGCGAACGCCTAGCAAGCGCGTACCTTTGGCTGCCCAGTCACGCGAAGAGCCGGTGCCATACTCTTTACCAGCAATAACGACCAGCGGTGTGCCAGCCTCTTGGTATTTCATGGCGGCATCGTAAATCGCCATTTGCTCGCCACTGGGAACATAGCGCGTTTCGCCGCCGACCACGCCGTCCAGCATCTCGTTTTTGATACGTACGTTGGCAAAGGTGCCGCGCATCATGACCTCATGATTCCCCCGGCGCGAGCCGTAGGAGTTAAAGTCGACCGGCTTAACGCCATGTTCTTGCAGGTAACGGCCTGCGGGGCTATCCGGTTTGATCGCGCCTGCGGGTGAAATATGGTCAGTGGTCACCGAGTCGCCCAGCATGGCCAGAACGCGGGCATTGCTGACGTCCTCGATCGCATCTGGTTCGCGTCCCATGCCTTCAAAGAAGGGTGGGTGCTGGATGTAAGTAGATTCGGGCCATTGGTAGACCTGACTTTCAGGAACATCAATTGCCTGCCAGGTTTCATCGCCTTTAAATACCTCACCGTACTCTTTACGGAACATATCAGTATTTACTTTCTCGACGGCCTCGGCAATTTCGGCTTGAGAGGGCCAAATATCCTTTAGATAAACCGGGTTGCCGTCACTGTCCTGGCCGAGTGGCTCCTGGGTTAAATCACGCTGTACATTGCCCGCCAGCGCATAAGCGACGACCAAGGGGGGAGAGGCAAGCCAGTTGGTTTTGACCAGCGGATGAACACGGCCTTCAAAGTTACGGTTGCCTGAAAGGACCGATGCGACGGTTAAATCTCCCTGGTTTACCGCTTTCTCAATCGCTTCAGGCAGTGGGCCTGAGTTGCCGATGCATGTCGTGCAGCCATAACCCACCAGGTTAAAGCCCAGCGCATTCAAATCCTCGTTCAAGTTGGCCGCGGCCAGGTAGTCGGTGACGACCTTGGAGCCAGGCGCCAGCGAGGTTTTAACCCAAGGCTTAGTGGTTAGGCCTTTTTCACGCGCTTTGCGCGCCAGTAGGCCTGCAGCCATCATCACGCTGGGGTTGGACGTATTGGTGCATGAGGTGATGGCAGCAATGACCACCGCGCCCGGGTCCAGGCTGAAATCCTGGTCGTCAATGGTGACTTTCTGGCTGGAGGCGTGCTTGAAGTCCCCCTCAAGGCTGCGCTCAATGCCCACGGCTGTCTGGCCGCCTTCTGAGTCGAATTTGCCTTTTTCCGCGTTGGGCTGTGCCTTGGCATCCTCCTGCATGACTTTATTAAAGGCGGCGGCCATGTCTTTTAAGGCAACGCGATCCTGCGGGCGTTTAGGGCCAGCGAGACTGGCTTCCACTTCGGTCATATCAAGGTGCAGGGCATCGGTGAACACTGGCTCATCGCCTGGCTCACGCCATAAGCCCTGCATTTTGCTATAGGCTTCTACTAGCGCAATCTGGTCATCTTCGCGCCCGGTTAAGCGCATATAGTTTAGCGTTTCGTCATCGACCGGGAAGAAGCCGCAGGTAGCGCCGTATTCCGGGGCCATATTGGCAATGGTGGCGCGGTCAGCAAGCGGCAGGTCTTTTAGGCCATCGCCGTAGAATTCGACAAACTTACCCACAACCCCTTTTTTGCGCAGCATCTCCGTCACGGTGAGTACCAGGTCGGTGGCGGTAATGCCTTCTCGCAGTTTGCCGGTCAGTTTGAAGCCGATAACTTCTGGGATCAGCATGGAGACTGGCTGGCCGAGCATGGCCGCTTCCGCCTCAATACCACCCACGCCCCAGCCTAGCACGCCCAGGCCGTTGATCATGGTGGTGTGGGAGTCGGTGCCCACGAGGGTATCCGGGTAGGCAAATGTGATGCCGTCCTCTTCCTTGGTCCACACGCTTCGGCCCAGGTACTCAAGGTTTACCTGATGGCAAATGCCGGTGCCGGGCGGCACCACGCTGAAGTTATTAAAGGCCTGTTGGCCCCAGCGCAGAAACTCATAACGCTCACGGTTGCGCTGCATTTCAATTTCGACGTTCTCTTCAAACGCTGTCGCGTTACCAAACTTGTCGACCATGACCGAGTGGTCAATCACCAGGTCAACCGGGGAAAGAGGATTGATGCGGGCCGGGTCTTCACCCAGTTTTTCTACCGCTGCGCGCATGGAGGCCAAATCGACCACACCGGGTACGCCGGTGAAATCCTGCATTAATACGCGCGCCGGGCGATAACCGATTTCACGACTGGATTTGCCCTCTTTCTGCCAATCGACAAGGGCTTGCATATCGTCTTTTTCAACGCTTTCATCGTCGGCAAAGCGCAGTTGGTTTTCGAGTAAAATTTTGAGCGACTTGGGGAGTCGGTCAATGTTGCCAAGCGCATCGGCCGCCTTGGGAAGGCTGTAGTAGCGGTACTGTTTGCTACCTACTTCCAACGTTTGAAGCGTATCGGGTGTATTGCTCATGCCTTTCTCCTCTCATTGCGTTGCACGGTATGTCACGCCGCGAAACGGTCACAGTCTTCCTTTTTAGTATGGCTTACATAGTAGTAGGACATGGGTGTTTATAAAGGTTGATTCAAGGTGTCTTCGCCTAATAGTCAATACTTAACCTTGCAATAGCTTGTACTTGGCACCATTTCAGGCAAACTCTTTGCGACTTTATCAGCTAGACATTTACAAGGTGGTGTCATGGAAACGCGTCATGAACGTTTGATTATTCTTGGGTCCGGCCCGGCAGGTTATACAGCGGCCGTGTATGCAGCACGGGCTAACTTAAAGCCTTTGCTGATCACCGGAATGCAAGCGGGTGGCCAGTTAACCACCACGACAGACGTTGATAATTGGCCAGGCGATGCCCAAGGGGTACAAGGCCCTGAGCTGATGGAGCGGATGAAAGCGCACGCCGAGCGCTTTAATACCGAGGTGCTGTTCGATCATATCAATGAAGTTAGCCTTGATGAAAAACCGTTCACCCTCAAGGGCGACAGCGGTATTTACACCTGTGACGCGCTGATTGTGGCCACGGGCGCCAGTGCTCGCTATATCGGGCTACCGTCTGAGCAGCAGTTTATGGGCCAAGGTGTTTCAGCATGTGCCACCTGCGACGGGTTCTTCTACCGTAACCAGGAAGTCATTGTGGTGGGCGGCGGCAATACGGCCGTGGAAGAGGCGCTGTATCTCTCTAATATTGCGTCGAAAGTTACTCTGGTACACCGCCGCGACTCCCTTCGCGCGGAAAAGATCCTGCAAGACAAGCTGTTTGAAAAAGTCGAAGCAGGCACTATTGCGCTGGAGTGGTTCCAGGAAATTGATGAAGTACTGGGCGACAACACTGGCGTTACCGGCGTACGGTTGAAATCAACACGGGATGGCACGGTAAAAGAAATCCAGGCGCCAGGCCTCTTTATTGCCATCGGCCATCACCCCAACACCGGGATGTTTGAAGGCCAACTGGTCATGAACGGCGGCTATATCAAGGTGAATTCAGGGCTTGAAGGAAATGCTACCGCCACCAGCGTGCCGGGTGTGTTCGCGTGTGGCGATGTGATGGATCACATCTATCGTCAGGCCATTACTTCGGCGGGCAGTGGCTGCATGGCCGCGCTGGATGCCGAGCGTTATCTGGACGGTATCGCCTAATCAAGTTGTTCAAGAGGGGAAAGCCGCCTGCTGCTAACAGCTGGCAGGCGGCTCTGCAATACGAGCCTGGCCAAGCGTACTGAGTACCAGGCTCGCTCCCGCAGTGCTGCTGTGTGTGCTGGGGCAGATGGAGAACGTACTGTTAAACCCCGTGGCATGCCCGAGCGGGGTATATTTGATCCGCGCATGACCGTTCTTGCTAACGTTAACGCCGTTGGTGGATGGAAACACCCGGATTATCTCGTCTTTATGGATGCCACGGGTCTTGTCGGCGCTAACCACCATCAGTTCATTCCCCCAATCACGGGCACAAGCGCTGCGGTCAGCCGTCGCGGGGCACAAGGTAATATCGCGGTGCTGAGTAATGGCGGTACTGCGGGCTAACGTGAGTGCGGTTTGTAGTCGGTTCACTTCGCTGGTAACCGCAGTACGCTCACTCAGTGATTGAAGGCCGGGTATGCCCCAAGCCGCCAATATGCCTGCCAGAATCAGCACAATCAGCAGCTCAATGAGCGTAAACCCTTGAAGGTAGGTTGGATATTCGCTGTGCTTGTGCGTCATGCAGTCTTCCCTGTGACTTGACCTGCTCGGCCTCCTCGCTATGCTCACTGTCCGTATCCGGCCTGGGCCGGTCATCAAGTAAGCCAGAGTAGGCAATGCCTGTGAGCGATTTTCTAATTATTGGCGGCGGTGTGATCGGCATGCTGACCGCGTTGCAGTTAGCGGATGCCGGTCAACACGTCACTCTTGTTGAGCGCGGCATGTGTGGCAAAGAGGCCTCCTGGGCGGGTGGTGGCATTGTATCACCGCTCTATCCGTGGCGTTACGCACCGCCCATTTCGCAACTTTCTCGCTGGTCGGAAGGAGTTTACCCAACGCTTGCGCTACGTTTGCTGGAAGAAACCGGCATTGACCCTGAGTATCGTCAAAAGGGGTTGCTCTATTTAAATGTCGATGATGACGATAAAGCACTGCAGTGGGCGCGTCAGCTAGGCAAACCGCTGGTGCAGGTTAACGCTGATTTCGTGCAACAAAAAGAACCCGATGTTGCCATTGCCCATGAAAACGCCTTGTGGATGCCAACCCTTGGCAGTGTGCGAAACCCACGGCTTGGCCAGGCGCTGCGCGCTAAATTACTCGCCATGCCCAATGTAACGCTACGGGAGCAGTGCGAGGTGCATGGCGTGATACGCCGTGGCGGCCAGGTGGTGGGTGTTAACACCTCGCAAGGCGTGGTGGAGGCGGGGCGGTTGGTCGTGTGCGGTGGTGCCTGGAGTGCAGGGCTTTTGGCTACGCTTGACGTGGCGTTACCCGTACGCCCAGTGAAAGGCCAGATGATCGCCTACCAGGCGCCTGCCGGGCTTGTGCAGCGGGTCGTCTTGAAAGATGGTCGCTATGTAATTCCGCGCAGCGACGGTCTGCTGCTTGTCGGCTCCACCCTGGAAGACACCGGGTTTGATAAAGCTACCGATGAGGAGGCGCTGGCCTCATTAAAGCAGAGCGCTGAGCGTATTGTTCCCGCGTTGGCGGACTGCCCGGTTGCTTATCACTGGGCAGGCCTGCGCCCCGGCTCACCCGATGGCATCCCGTTTATTGGCGCACTTCCAGAGCTGCCCAACGTCTACGTAAACGCCGGGCATTACCGCAATGGGCTCGTGCTGGCGCCTGCTTCCACCCACTTGCTGGTGGACCAGCTGCTTGATCGGATGCCGTTGATTGATCCTACGCCCTACTTGCCGACGCAAGCACGGTTAAAGGGTTAAGCGCCGTCGTTTTTATCCTGTTGTTCTTGAAGATAACGGTCGCGATGGGCGCTGCAGCAGAACCACTGTTCGTGGTCGCGCAGTGCCTCGCTTTCCGGTACATGGACCTCACACCAGCGGCAGCGCACCATTTGGCCGCCTTCGTGACGGTTCAAGGCATTGCGCTTTGCGTCGCGGTCGAGTTTGTGCTGCCGATACATGCCGTAAAGCTTTAGGCCTGCGTAAAACAGCACAGCGAAAATTATCAAGCGAATAATCAAAAGGTTCATCCTTGCCAGTCCTCCTGAACGGAGCCGAAAACGATCAATGCGCATGCGGGCTTTGCCAGCAGGCAGTCCTTGCGGGACAATGCATTGACGCAGGTAATAATGTTCCAAGGATTCTCAAGAGATTTTAACGCCCATGCAAGATTTAACGCTGGTAATGGCCCAACTCGATCCGCTTGTCGGGGATATTCCCGGTAATGCGGCGCGCGCTATTGAAGCCGTGCGCGAAGCGCGCATTGAGCATGGGGCAGATATTGTTATCTTCCCTGAGCTGTTTTTGTCCGGTTACCCACCGGAAGATTTATTGCTGCGCCCCTCTATGGAAGCACGGTTGCGCGAAGCGCGGGCCAAAATGGCAGAAAAGGTCGCCCGCGACGTGCTGGTGATTATTGGTTATCCGGGGACCCGTGAAGGCAAGTGCTATAACATGGCGGGCGTGCTGTATAACGGCCAGTGGGAGGCCGAATACGCCAAGCAAGCGCTACCCAATTACCAGGTTTTCGATGAGCAGCGCTACTTTACCCCAGGCACAGAGCCGTTGGTGTATGAGCATAAGGGTGCCAAGCTCGGTCTTTTAATTTGTGAGGACCTGTGGGAAGGCGCGCCTGCACGGGCTGCCACCGCTGCCGGGGCGGAAGTGCTGATTAGCCTGAACGCCTCCCCTTATCATCAGGATAAACCAGACGAACGGCTCCGCTTGCTGGAGCTGCGCGCGCAAGATGTAAGCCGCCCGATTGTGTATGTGAATACCATTGGTGGCCAGGATGAGCTGGTGTTCGACGGCGGTTCCAGTTGTGTGGATGCACAGGGCCAGCTAAAAGTGCTTGCTCCGTATTGGCAGGCAGGCTTAATGCCGGTGCAACTGCTGCAAACCAGCGCCTCTACCTGGGAGCCGCAGTCAGGTGAAATTGAGCCGGATGCCGAGCCAGAAGAGAGCCTGTACTGTGCGCTGGTAACGGGGCTGCGTGATTACGTCAATAAAAGTGGCTTTGAAGGCGTGGTGCTGGGTCTTTCCGGCGGAATCGACTCGGCGCTGTCCTTGGCGATTGCGGTAGACGCACTGGGCCCACAGCGCGTTCAGGCAGTGATGATGCCGTACCACTACACTGCGGATATCTCTCGGCAGGATGCTGCCCTTCAGGCAGAAATGCTTGGCGTGCATTACGACATTTTGCCTATCGAGTCCATGGTCGATGCCTTTATGGCGACGCTTTCGGAAAGCTTTACGGGCACTGAACGTGATACCACCGAAGAGAACCTCCAGTCGCGCTGTCGGGGCGTACTGCTGATGGCACTTTCCAATAAGAAAGGCCTGATGGTACTGACCACCGGCAACAAAAGTGAAATGGCGGTGGGCTATGCCACGCTGTATGGCGACATGGTGGGTGGCTATAACGCCATCAAGGATGTCTATAAAACCTGGGTATACCGCCTGGCCCGCTGGCGTAATACGCAGTCTCCTGCTATTCCTGAGCGCGTCATTGAGCGTCCGCCCAGCGCAGAGCTTGCGCCTGACCAGCAGGATAGTGATTCGCTACCGGATTACGATGCGTTGGACGCCATCCTTATGCGCTATATAGAAGGTGATATGAGTGCTGAAGCGATTATCGCGGCGGGTTATGACCATGAAGATGTGTATCAAGTGGTCAAGCTGGTAGACCGCTGTGAGTACAAGCGCCGCCAGGCACCGGTGGGCGTGCGCGTTACATCGCGCGGCTTTGGCCGCGACCGCCGTTACCCCATTGTTAACGGCTGGCAGCCGGGCGATTAACAGGTATTAGCGTAACGCCAACTAAAAAACCACGCCGAGGCGTGGTTTTTTGGGAGGGTAAACCGTACTGTCATCAGTCCATTGCGTTCATTTTAGTGCTTGGGTACAAAGCGGTCGCCTTGAAGTTGCTCGTGGTCGGGAGCATTTTCACGCAGTACGATGATGACTTCTTGAGCGCGATCGTTCATGCCCAAACCCTGATAACCCTCGATCATAACGGCCAGTGCGTCGCGGGTGGCATTGGATTCGGGGTAGTTTTCGATCACCCAACGCCCACGCTCGACAGCGGCCAGGTAAGCCCCACGGCGCAGGTAATAGTCGGCAACATGCAGTTCATGCTGGGCCAGCAAGTCGCGCAAATAAATAATGCGCTGCTGCGCATCCGGGGCGTATTCACTTTGCGGGTAGCGCTGGATCAGTTCACGGAAGTCGTTATACGCATCACGCGAGGCGCCTATGTCGCGCTTGGAAATATCAATTAAGCGAAGGCGCTCAAGGCTGAAACGACCCGCCTGCCAGGCAGAAAGTCCGCGCAGGTAGTAGGCATAATCAACCTGCGGGTGGTCGGGGTGCAGGCGAATAAACCGACTGGCGGCGGCGCGTGCTTCTTCCCAGTCACCGTTTTCATAGTAGGCGTACACCAGCTCTAATTGCGCCTGTTCAGCATGGGGGCCGAAAGGATAGCGTGTATCCAACGCTTCCAGCCGCTCAATCGCAATGGGGTAGCGATTGCTATCCAGCGCGGTGCGAGCAAGTTCGTAGAGCTCACGCTCTTGCACTCCGGAAAACTCATCTTCTTCTTCCGGGGTCGTGTCATTACTGGCGCAGCCTGCCAATAAGGCAAGACTTAAAGCAAGGGCACCAAAGCGGTTGGCAGCAGAAAAAACGCGCATCATCATCCTCGTTGCAAACAAGCCTCAATCACCGAAAAGCGACGATGGCCATAAGTAGAAATGGTAGAATAGGTCGCAGTAAGCCCACTATAAATCACCTCGACGCAAAACGCAGGCTTAGTGGCGTTTTGTCGAGTGTTGTCAAAGGAAATAACGTCATGCCCCGGATAGTTGAAGCCATGCAGCGCGTGCCCGCAACACTTGCAGGTGCACGGTTGGATCAAGCAGCGGCGGAGTTATTCAGCGATTACTCACGCGAGCGCCTGAAAGCATGGATCAACGCGGGTGAGCTAACCATCGATGGCGCCCAGGCCAAGCCGAAAGCGAAGCTGCACGGTGATGAAATGCTGGTGCTAAAGGCCACCATTGAAGAGGATCTGCGTTTTGAAGCGCAGGACATACCGCTGAGCATTGTCTATGAAGATGATGCCGTGATGGTGATCAACAAACCCACCAATATGGTGGTGCATCCTGCGGCGGGCAATCGTGATGGCACTTTGCTCAACGCGCTGCTTTATCATCACCCGGCGCTTGCTGAAGTGCCTCGCGCGGGGATTGTTCACCGCTTGGATAAAGATACCACTGGCTTGATGATGGTGGCTAAAACCATTCAAGCGCAAACGGCCCTGGTTGAGCAACTGCAGGCACGCAGCGTATCACGCCAGTATGATGCGGTGGTGATCGGTAAGCTCGTGGCAGGCAGCACCATTGATGCGCCTATTGGCCGCCATCCTAAAGACCGTAAACGCCAGGCTGTCACCAACGCTGGTAAACCTGCCGTGACCCACTTTCGCGTTGTGGAGCGTTTTCGCGCGCATACGCACGTTCGCTGTAAGCTGGAAACCGGGCGCACGCATCAGATACGCGTGCATATGTCCCATGCCCGTTACCCATTGATTGGCGACCCGCTCTATAGCGGACGTGCCAAGCTGCCACCTGGTGCTGCCGGACCGCTTAAGGAGATCCTGCGTGAGTTCCCACGCCAGGCGCTGCATGCCCGCGAGCTAAGCTTTGTGCACCCGGTGAGCGGTGAAACGCTGACTTTTTACGCCGATCTGCCCGATGATCTACTAATGTTGTTGGACTACCTGCGCGAAGACAGTGAGACCATGCAATGAGTGATGCCATTGATTTACGGCCAACGCTACTAATACCGGATTGGCCTGCGCCTGATAATGTGCAGGCCTTTGTGAGCACCCGGGAAACGGGCCCTAGCCAAGAAGAATTTGCCGCTTTTAACCCCGCCTCTCACGTCGGTGATAACCCTGAGCATGTGGCGCTTTGCCGCCGCTTGATGCAAAAAGAGATTGGCGATGAGCGCCCGCTGCTATGGCTAAATCAAACGCATGGCGCGCGCGTTCAGCAGGGCTACCAGGCCGACGTGCCAGAGGCCGATGCTGCCGTCGCCACCTCCAATGAATACGCCTGTGTCGTGCTGACCGCAGACTGCCTGCCGGTGATGTTTTGTAATCAAGCCGGAACGCAAGTGGCGGTTGCTCACGCCGGTTGGCGCGGGCTGGCCGGAGGCGTTTTAGAGGCGACAGTGGCCGCCATGAATAGCGAGCCCGAGGGTATTCTCGTATGGCTAGGCCCGGCTATTTCCAATGCTCAGTTTGAAGTTGGGCCGGAAGTGTATGGCGCCTTTGTTGCCGTACACCCAGAAACTGCGGAAGCGTTTGACCATAGTCCCTATCGAATGGGGCACTACATGGCCGATTTGTACCGGCTGGCGCGGTTTCGCTTGGAAGCGCTCGGTGTTGAACATATTAGCGGTGGGCACTTCTGTACGGCCTGCGAATCGCGTTTTTACTCTTATCGGCGTGATGGCGGTACGACGGGGCGCATGGCCAGTGTGATCTGGATCAAAAAATAACCAGGTTGGCATTATCTCCTCTTGAAAACGGCGGAACTAGCACCATTTAACTTACAAAGCTAATATTTATTAGGAAAGTGGACAGCAGTTTTTTCCGAAACGCCGTGCGTTCGGGCGCAGGGCTAATCCAAGAGGCTCACTATGCGTTTTGATAAGTTTACTGCCAAGCTTCAGGCCGCTATTGCTGAAGCGCAATCCTTGGCCGTTGGCCGCGGTCATAACCAGTTAGACCCTTCCCATCTTCTTCTTGCGCTACTGGATACCAAGGATACGGGTATTAAAGCCCTGATCGAAAAATCCGGAGGCTCAAGCTCGCGTCTGCGTGATGGGTTAGTGCAGCAGCTTGATAACTTACCTAAAGTAAGCCAGTTCGATGGCGAAGTGCAGCCATCACGGGATTTCATTAAATTATTCAACCTGACCGACCGTGAAGCACAAGCGCGTGGCGACCAGTTCATTGCCAGCGAACTCGTGCTGCTGGCGGCGCTGGAAATGAATGGCCCGCTTGCCAAGTTAATGAAAGAGGCGGGCGTTAACCGGGAGTCCCTTGAGGCGGCGATTAATAGCCTGCGCGGTGGGGCAAGCGTTGATGATCCTAACGCTGAAGATCAGCGGGAATCGCTCAACAAGTACACCCTTGACCTTACTCAGCGCGCGCTGGATGGCAAGCTTGACCCGGTGATTGGCCGTGATGATGAAATCCGCCGCACCATTCAGGTATTGCAGCGCCGTACCAAAAATAACCCGGTTTTGATTGGCGAGCCTGGCGTCGGTAAAACGGCGATTGTTGAAGGGTTGGCGCAGCGTATCGTTAATGGTGAAGTGCCGGAAGGCTTAAAAGACAAACGCGTACTGTCGCTGGATATGGGCTCGCTGTTAGCAGGTGCCAAATTCCGCGGTGAGTTTGAAGAGCGCTTAAAGTCGGTTCTTAAAGAGCTTGCCCAGGAAGAGGGGCGGGTCATTCTGTTTATCGATGAGTTGCACACCATGGTCGGCGCCGGTAAGGCGGAAGGCGCGATGGACGCGGGCAATATGCTCAAACCTGCGCTTGCACGGGGTGAGCTGCACTGCGTAGGCGCGACCACGCTGGACGAGTATCGTAAATATATTGAAAAGGACGCGGCACTTGAGCGTCGGTTCCAGAAAGTGTTGGTCGATGAGCCGACGGAAGAAGATACCGTGGCCATTCTGCGCGGCTTAAAAGAGCGTTATGAAGTGCACCACGGCGTGGATATTACCGACTCGGCGATTATTGCTGCGGCGAAGCTTTCCACTCGCTATATCACTGATCGGCAGTTGCCCGATAAAGCGATAGATCTGATTGATGAAGCGGCTTCGCGGATCCGTATGGAGCTTGATTCCAAGCCCGAAGCAATGGACCGCCTGGACCGGCGTTTAATCCAGCTCAAGATGGAGCGGGAAGCGCTTAAAAAAGAGACCGACGAGGCGACTAAAAAACGCCTTGAAGCGCTTAACAACCAGATTCATGAGTTTGAGCGCGAGTATGCCGACCTGGATGAAGTCTGGAAGGCAGAAAAAGCCAGTATCCAAGGCTCGGCTCAGTTCAAGGCAGAATTGGAGCAGGCGCGCCTTGACCTGGAACAGGCGCGACGGCAGGGCGATTTAGGACGCATGTCGGAAATTCAGTACGGGCAAATCCCTGAGCTGGAAAAGAAAATTGCCGAAAGCGGTGAAAGTGAAGCCGATATTACCAAGCACCAGCTGCTACGCTCCAACGTGACGGAAGAAGAAATAGCAGAGGTGGTATCGCGCTGGACCGGCATTCCAGTGTCCAAAATGCTGGAAGGCGAGCGCGATAAATTGCTGCGGATGGAAGATGCTCTGCATGAGCGGGTCATTGGCCAGGATGAGGCAGTTGAAGCTGTTGCCAACGCCGTGCGGCGCTCACGTGCGGGGTTGTCCGACCCTAACCGGCCGAACGGTTCGTTCCTGTTCCTTGGGCCTACCGGGGTGGGTAAAACCGAGCTTTGCAAGTCATTGGCCAACTTCCTGTTCGACACCGAAGAGGCCATGGTGCGTATTGATATGTCGGAATTCATGGAGAAGCACTCCGTGGCGCGGTTGATCGGTGCGCCTCCCGGCTATGTAGGTTACGAAGAGGGCGGCTATTTAACCGAGGCGGTGCGCCGTAAACCTTACTCCGTGCTGTTGCTGGATGAGGTGGAAAAGGCCCACCCGGATGTTTTCAATATTCTGCTGCAGGTATTGGAAGATGGTCGGTTAACGGATGGCCAGGGCCGCACGGTGGACTTTCGCAATACAGTGATCGTGATGACCTCCAACATGGGCTCAGACATTATTCAGCGCATGGGCGGTGACGTCAGCGCTGATAAAGAAAGTGCCTATGAGGACATGAAAAACAAGGTCATGGAGGTGGTGGGCAATCACTTCCGCCCTGAGTTGATCAATCGGATTGATGAAGTGGTCGTCTTCCATGCCTTGGGCCAGGAGCAAATTCAGGCAATTGCAGGCATTCAACTGGAGCGCTTGAGAGCCCGCTTGGCTGAGCACGATTTAGGCCTTGAGGTGAGTGATGACGCTATGGCGCAGCTGGCGGTTGTTGGGTTTGACCCTGTCTATGGCGCGCGGCCACTCAAACGTGCTATTCAGAGCCGGATCGAGAATCCGCTGGCGCAAGACTTGCTGGCAGGCAAGTTTTCACCCGGCGATGTCATTCGGGTGAGTGCCTCGGACGGTAAGCTTGCGTTTAATAGCTAACCGCCCACTGATAATCAGACGTTCCTGGTTATAACCATATGCCCCGCTCGGCCTTGCCAGCGGGGCTTTTTTTGTCTCAAATCGCTCCTTTGCACATTCATCGGGCATTGATGGTTGACATGCCAAGAGCCTAATGGAATCTTATCTGTTCCTGATTTGCGGGCGCGGACCTACGGGTAACCCCTTTTCACCGCGCGAAGGGTAGGCGTAAGCCTTTACCCGCCGAAGGACTTCCGGGTTTGAGCTAACCGCTCAGCCTGGCCAACGCCCCGACACGGCAATCAGCCGTGAAAGAGAGCCACTGATGTATGTTGTCATGGATCAGTGCCTCTCAGAGAGTGCAGGCCCTAACCGGGCCGTATGCCAGGGTTTGGCATCAGGTGCCGGCATGGGCCGGCAGCGGCATACCGCCGCACTCGACACCGCAGGATGTCCTGCGGATCGCACTCGAGACCTCCAGGGGAGAAATACAGTGGAACTGCTTTCCGGCGCAGATATGATCGCCCGCTTCTTGAAAGATGAGGGCGTTGAGTACATTTATGGTTATCCCGGCGGCGCGGCGCTGCATATTTATGATGCGCTGTTCCGCCAGGACGATGTGAAGCACATTCTTGTGCGTCACGAACAAGCGGCCACGCATGCCGCCGACGGTTACGCCCGCGCCTCGGGTAAGCCAGGTGTGGTGCTGGTCACATCAGGGCCTGGTGCAACCAATGCCGTTACCGGTATTGCGACTGCCTATATGGATTCCATTCCGATGGTGGTGCTGTGCGGCCAAGTGGCCAGCCATCTGATTGGCGAAGACGCCTTCCAGGAAACCGATATCGTGGGTGTCACCCGGCCTATCGTGAAGCACAGCTTTTCGATTCGTCATCCGTCTGAAATTCCGGAAGTGCTTAAAAAAGCCTTTTATCTGGCTTCTACCGGGCGCCCCGGCCCTGTGGTGGTCGATATTCCCAAGGATATGACCGCGCCGACCGAGCGCTACGAGTACATCTACCCGAAAAAGGTCAAGCTGCGCTCGTATAACCCGGTGACACGTGGCCATACAGGGCAGATTAAAAAAGCCATTGAGCTAATGCTCAAAGCCAAGCGCCCGGTGTTTTATACCGGTGGTGGTGTAGTAACCGGTAAGGCCAGTGAAGGCTTAACCGATCTGGTCAAAAAGCTGGGTTTCCCGATTACCACCACGCTGATGGGCATTGGCGCGTACCCGCAAAGTGATCGTCAAAGCCTTGGCTGGCTGGGCATGCACGGCTCTTATGAGTCCAACATGGCCATGCACCACGCTGATTTGATTATCGCTATTGGTGCACGCTTTGATGACCGGGTTACCAACAACACGTCGAAGTTCTGCCCCACGGCGAAAATTATTCACGTCGATGTTGATCCCAGCTCTATCTCTAAAACCGTGCGTGCCGATGTGCCTATCGTAGGGCCTGCCGCTAGCGTTATTAATGAGATGATTAGCCTGGTTCAGGGCCATCCCATTGCGCATCCTGAAGCACTTGCTGAGTGGTGGGAAAAGATCGACGGCTGGCGTGCCGAGCGTAAAGGCAAGCTTTACGAGCCCTCCAAGCCAGGTGAAGCGTTAAAGTCGCAGGAAGTTGTTGAAGCGCTGTGCCGGATAACGCGCGGTGAAGCATTTGTTACGACCGACGTAGGTCAGCACCAGATGTTTGCGGCTCAGTACTACAAGTTTGATAAGCCCAACCGGCTGATTACCTCAGGCGGTCTTGGCACCATGGGCTTTGGCTTCCCGGCCGCCATGGGGATCAAGCAGAACTACCCGGACGACGACGTCGTGTGTGTTACCGGGGAAGGCAGCTTCCAGATGATGATGCAGGAACTTTCCACCTGTAAGCAGTACGGCGTAGGTGTCAAAATTCTCAATCTGAACAATGCCTCGCTAGGCATGGTGCGTCAGTGGCAGGACCTGAACTACAAGTCACGTCATGCGCACTCTTATATGGAATCACTGCCTGATTTCCATCTGTTGATTGAGGCTTATGGATTTACCGCGATTACCGTCACTACTCAGGATGAGCTTGAACCGGCGCTTGAGCGTGCGTTTGCCGACAAGCACGAACTGGTGTTCCTTGACGTGAAGGTGGATCCTTTCGAGCACGTCTACCCGATGCAGGTGCCGTTAGGCTCCATGCGCGACATGCTGCTGTCTAAAACGGAGCGTACCTGATGCGACATATCATCTCGATTCTGTTGGAAAACGAACCGGGTGCGCTGTCACGTGTGGTCGGCCTGTTTTCCCAGCGTAACTTCAACATTGAAACGCTTAACGTAGCGCCTACGGAAGATGCGTCGCTTTCGCGGTTGACGGTGACCACGGTTGGCGATGATCGTGTTATTGAGCAGATCACCAAGCACCTCAACAAGCTGATTGATGTGGTGAAGCTGGTTGACTTGACCGAAGGCAACCACATCGAGCGTGAGCTGATGATGGTGAAGGTAAAGGCATTGGGGGCTGCCCGCGATGAAGTGAAGCGTACCGTGGATATTTTTCGGGCGCAGATCGTCGATGTCACACCTAATCTGTATACCGTGCAGATTACCGGTGATGCCGCCAAGTTGGATGCTTTTCTGCAGGCCATGGCGCCAGTAGGGATTCTTGAAGTAGCACGTACCGGCGTTTCTGGTATTGCGCGTGGTGACAAGGTGCTATCGATTTAATTACCTGATCACTGCACGTTTAGCCAAGCCGTATTGCTCGACTCAAAAGCACCGTCTCGCCGAGGCGGTGCTTTTTATAATCGATTAGCGTTCGCTAATCGCAGACCAAAGCGCCTCAATAAGCGGATTTTTTAAACGCCGATTTAGAACGCAAAGGCCCACGTCATAGTGGGGCAGCTCAGGTTTTACGTTTAACATGCGAACGCGGTTGGCAAGCGGGCTGTTATCCAACACGATTTTGGGAACCACGCCTACGCCAAAGCCCAGCCCCACCATACTAACAATCGCTTCGTGCCCGGCCACCTGAGCGTAAATTCGTGGCGTGATACCCATCGCTTTAAACCAAGTGTTGGCGTACTCCCGCGATAAGCCTGCTTCAGAAAGAATCATGGGCACTTGCTGCCACTGCGCTGCCGTGGAGCTTTCAGGGAAGCTGGGTAGCCAATCGCACGGTTCGTTAGGCGCAATAAACACCAGCGGTGAACGTGTTAATGACTTAAACGCCAGCGCATTAGGGGGAATGCGGGGGCGCGGCGTAATCGCCATATCATCGTCACCCTCCATTACTCTTTTCATGGCATTCGCCGGATCACCGGTATGCAGCTTTAACTCAATACCGGGATGACGTGTTCGTACATCGCTTAATAGCTCATACAGAAAGCTGTAACTGGCAGTTACTGAGCAGTAGATGCTGATCTCACCGCTCAGCATGGTCGCTTCATTGGCCAGGCGACGCTTGGTCATTTCCCACTGTTCTAACGTTTCGCGTGCGTAGTGCTGAAAACTGAGCCCTTGGGGAGTCAGTGCGACATGGCGGTTGTCACGCTCGAACAGCCGAGTGGCCAACTCTTCCTCCAACTGCTGAATAGAGCGGCTAAGCGTCGAGGGGCTAATGTGGCTCAACTCGCTGGCGCGGCCAAAATGGAGCGTGTCAGAAAGCGTGACAAAGTGCTTCAGTAAGCGAAAATCCATGCCAGTACCGTCATTTCAATATGTGAAATAGTTTGTTGCAAATACAGCGTTTTACGCAAATATGCGTGTGTCGTAAAGTTGCTTGACGCTTTACCAGCGCTGCACTAGACGGCGCGGTGGCCATCAGCGCTGACACGCTACTATAACAACGTAATGACTAATAATGGTTTTCTGAAACCTCGCTTACGGTTGTCACGGTAAAAATGGTGACCTTTTCCTGGTTTAAGACCAAAAGTCACTGCAGATGAAATTGCCAGATAAGCCCTAAACTGCATGATGCTCTGGATCACGGTCAGTTGGTTGGCAAATCCAGGGTTAGTGTTTTCAAGCAGTAGGTGCTTACTAACTTGGTGACGGGGTGCGCTTTGGCGCACCCCGTTTGTTTTATAGGGCTAGCCGTCATGCATTTTTGTCTACGTGCGGTAATTGACTGGCTGACTAAAGCTCACCGTGTAGAATGAAAGTGTTCACTATTTGTGGCTTTTTATTAAACGGATGACACCTATGATTCAGGACGCTCGCGATCAAGAGCAGGCCAGTACACCCCAGCCCGAAAACCACGACCAGACTCAAAAGGTCGACAATGAGGATTTAGCTGCCGCCTTTCTACGCGACACAGAGATCGTCGAAGATGCGGTAGAGGATGGCAAGAAAGTTCGCCGCAAGGGAATCTACTTACTGCCCAACCTGTTTACTACGTCCGCTCTGTTTTCAGGCTTCTTTGCCGTTGTCGCCGGTATTAACGGTGATTTTACGTCGGCTGCAGTCGCTATTTTCATTGCTATGGTGCTGGATGGACTGGATGGCCGCGTTGCGCGTATGACCAATACGCAAAGCGAATTTGGGGCTGAGTACGATAGCCTGGCCGATATGATTTCCTTTGGTATGGCGCCTGCGCTTGTCGCGTTCACCTGGATTTTGCAGGATATCGGGAAGACCGGCTGGGTGGTCGCGTTTCTCTATGTCGCCTGCGCGGCACTTCGCTTGGCACGCTTTAATGTACAAAACGGAAGTGTTGATAAGAAGTGGTTTATCGGCCTTCCTAGTCCATCAGCGGCAGCACTAGTGGCTGCGTGTGTTTGGACCTTCCACAGCTTTGATGCGGATGCGTTTGGCTTCAAGCTGTTGATGTTGGTCGTTGTGGCGGCCGCCGGCATTCTGATGGTCAGCAACATCCGCTATTACAGCTTCAAAGATCTCGACTTTAGAAAGCCCGTACCCTTTGTAGTGTTGCTGGCCGTTGTATTGGGGTTTGTCATGATTTCGGTTGAACCGTCCGTAATGCTGCTCTTGCTGTTTGGTGCCTATGTGCTCTCAGGCCCGGCGTATGCGCTTATGCGCAAGGCAAAACCTAAAAGCTGAGCTTTTTAACTGAACTTTTTGAAACTATCTTTAAAAAGGCCTTGCCAAACCGGCAGCGAATCCGTAAAGTACGCATCCGCTGCCGGGGACGCCCAGCGTTACCAGCGGTGAAGAAGGTGAAAACCTTCGGTTTGTCAGGAAGTTAGCGAGGTTTAAGTCGCTTGCTTCACCCGCTGAAAACAACGGTTGACAAACATCAGGAAATGCGTAGAATACGCCTTCCTCGCTGAGGCAAGCGGCTCCGGTCATCGAGTCGAGTGTTGGTAGTCTCAAGCGAAACAGCTCTTTAACAATTTGATCAGGTAATTCATGTGGGCGTTTGCCGATGAGGGTGACAAGTCACCAAATATCAAGGCAAGCGCACAAGAAGAATTTTCGAATTCTTCAAATTCGTTTGAACCTTGAGCCAGGATTGATTCACCTTTGTCACTTTCGAGTGACAAGCAAGAATCACACTGATTTT
>NZ_JABUYX010000010.1:0-88394 GCF_014898005.1 Halomonas citrativorans | reverse complement strand
AGTCATCCTGAGGCACCACCCTCAGGAATAGCGCCTGTTAAGGCGCTGCGCGCCATGCCTGGCGCACCATAAAAAAACCGGGCAACATGACGTTGCCCGGTGATTGGGCAGGAAGACCTTTAGAAATCGCCTAAACCTGTGGATAGCCCTTGAAATAGTCTTTGGAATAGCCCTTGAAATAGCCTTGGGCGTACAAACCCAGGCGCTCCATTAATGATGAAAACGTTCAGCGGCTTCCTGAGCCAATTTGCGAATGCCTTCCCAATCTTCGGCTTCAACCAACTTGGCGGGCGTGAGCCAGGAGCCACCTACGCACATGACGTTGGGCAGTGACAGGTAGGATGCCGCATTCTCGACCGTGATGCCGCCCGTGGGGCAAAATTTCGCGCCAGGGATCGGGGCACCAAAGGCCTTGAGTGCTTTAACGCCACCGCTGGACTCCGCCGGGAAGAACTTGAAGCGGCGATAACCGAACTGCCAGCCGGTCATCAGCTCTGATATGGTCGAAACACCCGGCAGCATGGGTACTGAGCTTTCGATACCGTAACGATAAAGTGCCTCGGTCGTGCCCGGCGTTACGACAAAATCAGCACCTACTTCTTCGGCCTGGCGATATTGAGCAGGGGTGAGTACGGTACCCACACCAATGCTTGCTCCGGGTAACGCTTCACGCATGCGCTTAATGGCTTCCAACGCACAGTCGGTACGCAGGGTGACTTCGAGAACTGTTAAACCGCCCTCTACCAGGGCCTTTCCAAGCGGCACGGCATCTTCAAGGCGATCAATAGTGATCACCGGAATCACTTCCGCTTTAAGGCAAATGCTGTCAAGTTCAGCGGTGCGCGTTGAAGGTAACTGTTTATCTATCGACATCGTAAGTCTCCGGAAATCTATTATTAATTGATTGTTAAGGTGCCCAGTAAATAGCCAAGGGGCATGACAAAAAGGCACGTATTGGCAGTTGCCGCACATCATCGCCGTTCAAGGCATTGGCCAGTACGGCACGCTTATCGTCACCGGTAATATGTAAAATATGCCGATGTGCCTGGTGTAGCCGGGACGCTGAAAAGGTAATCCGCGGCTGTGGTTGACTAGGGGTTCTCACCGCCACCAACGGCTCATCAGTAGAAAGCGCTAACCCGAGTTCCTGGCTATCCGGGAACAGCGAGGCTGTATGGCCATCCCCCCCCATACCAAGTATCACCACGCTGGCTGGCCAGCTAAGCGATGCGGTCTGTTCGGCTACCGCCGCGACGCCCTCTTCTGGCGTTGAAGCTTCTGCGGTTAGCGGCACAAAACGCGCCGCGGCGGCAGCGCCTTGCAGCAGGTTTTCACGCACCAGCCTGGCGTTGCTGTCGCTGCTTTGTTCATCCACCCAGCGCTCATCCGCCAAGGTGATATCGATACGCGACCAGGCTAGCGGCTTGGCGGCCAAGGCTTTAAAAAAAGGTACCGGGGTCGTGCCACCGGACACGACCAGAAGCACGCGCTCCTGGCGGTCTAGATCTTCACTCAAGGCCTGCGCGACCGCTTCAGCTAGCTGTTCCGCCAGCTTTTGACGTTGTTGGCTCATGTTAATAATCCTCGTACCAGCTGCGGCCATCCTGGGTAATCATCGCAATGGAGGCAACCGGCCCCCAGGAGCCCGCCGGATAGCGCCTCGGTGGGGTTTCACGACTCTGCCAACCGGCAATTAACTGATCGCACCAGCGCCAAGCGTGCTCCACCTCATCACGGCGTACAAACAGATACTGTTGGCCTTTCATGACTTCAAGCAAGAGGCGCTCATAAGCATCGGGAATACGTGATTTAGGGAAGGCACTATTAAAATCAAGATGTAAGGGCCCTGGGCGCAAACGCATGCCTTTATCCAGGCCACTGTCTTTGGTAAGTACTTGTAGGGCAATTCCCTCTTCCGGCTGAAGGCGAATAATTAACTTGTTAGAAGCAATATCGCGCTGGTCCGGATCAAAGATATAGTGCGGCTGCTGGCGGAAATGGATCACAATTTGCGACAGCTTTTCGGGCATCCGCTTACCGGTGCGAAGATAAAAAGGCACACCCGCCCAACGCCAGTTAGACACCTCGGTTTTCATCGCAACAAAGGTTTCCGTCTGGCTCTGGGTATTAGCGCCCTCTTCCTCCAGGTAACCAGGCACCGCTTGGCCATCGCTGGTGCCGGCAATATATTGCCCGCGTACCACATCGCGCCCTAGCGCCTCCCCTGTAAAAGGTTTCAGCGCTTTCAACACTTTTACCTTTTCATCACGAATGGCATCCGCATCCAGGTTAGAGGGTGGGTCCATGGCGATCAGACATAACAGCTGCAGCAGGTGGTTCTGCACCATGTCACGCAGTTGGCCGGCATCATCAAAATAGCCCCAACGCCCCTCAATACCGACCTTTTCGGCCACGGTAATCTCAACGTGGGAAATATGATTCTGGTTCCACTGAGTGCCGAAGAGCGGATTGGCAAAGCGCAGCGCAATCAGGTTCTGAACCGTTTCTTTACCCAAGTAGTGGTCAATGCGGTATACCCGTGACTCAGGAAATACAGCACCAATGGCATTGTTGATCTGTTCAGACGATGCCAGATCGTAGCCAATCGGTTTTTCAACAACGACGCGGGAGTCTTCGTCCAGACTTCCACTGGCCTGAAGATGGTGACAAATATCGCCATAAATACGAGCGGCAACAGAAAGGTACACCACCATCGGTTGTTTTGAGCCTTCTCGCCATTCGCGAATGGCTTCAAAGCCCTCTACTGTTGAAAAATCGAGCTGACGATAATCCAGACGATTTAGAAAGCGCTCAAAGCTTGAGTCCTCTAGTTCGCTGCTTTTGAGCCGTTTACGCAATGCGCCGCCAACCAGTTGCCTGAACGACGCCACATCATGCTCCTGACGCGCCAGCCCCATAATGCGGGTGCTTTCGGGCATCAGACCTTCACGGTCAAGATGATATAAAGCAGGAAACAGCTTGCGCATGGCGAGGTCGCCCAACGCCCCGAAAAGCGCTAGATCAATGGCATGGTCACGTTCACCTAATGGGGCGCCTGGGGAGGCATATGACTGGCTCATCTCTGCTCCTATTTATTATCCACGACCATCTACGTGGTTAGATTACCTAAAATCTATCTAAAAAAAGGCATCATGCGCAATATTTAATGTAATTTTACTACAATAAAATATTTTTGGAGCGGTTCGACGCGCTTTTATTTCGCTATAAACACACTCTACGTGCTTGATAGCACCTGCCGCTACCACTGGATACCCCCACTGATGCCGCCACCATAGGAAGAATGACCTCCATAGCTGGGGCACTTATGCGCTGGCTCGCTTGCCAGCCATAGGCCTCTTAGTGCGGCATGACTGAAGGATGCAATCAGCGCTGCGCCTAGTGCGGTACGCGTGAAATGATGAGTGGTCATTTTCAGTCTCCTTGAGGATTATTATCAACCGCCGTAAATAGTGGCTGTATAGGGGATACACGCGAGGAGACGTTTTGAATGCAGTCCTGTTAAAAAAAGATTCTTTTTATTAAAAATAAAGGCCGAAAATAAATTTTCGGCCTTTAAATCAAACATTAACAGCGCACTTCAAAAATAACTATTTTGCGGTTGCCTGCATCGCAATGGCGGTATCCAGCATACGGTTGGAGAAACCCCACTCGTTGTCGTACCACGCCATTACTTTCACCAAACGGCCATTCACACGAGTGTGATTGGCATCAAACGTTGATGAATGCGCGTCATGGTTAAAGTCAATGGATACCAGCGGTTGAGCATTGACAGCCAGTACGCTCGAATTGGCAGCGGCCTTTTCGAGGATCTGGTTGATCTCTTCCTTGCTGGTATCGCGCCCTGCGTTAAAGGTTAGATCCACCAACGACACGTTAATCACCGGTACGCGCACGGCCAGCCCATCCAGCTTACCTTCCAGCTCAGGCAGCACCAAACCCACCGCAGCGGCGGCTCCGGTTTTGGTCGGGATCATGGAGTGAGTGGCGCTGCGTGCGCGGTACGGGTCGGTATGATAAACATCCGAAAGATTCTGGTCATTGGTATAAGCGTGAACGGTCGTCATCAGGCCGTTTTCGATACCTATGGTGTCGTTCAGCGCTTTGGCGACAGGTGCCAGGCAGTTAGTCGTGCAAGATGCATTAGAGACAACCTTATGCTCAGCAGTCAGCACGTCATCATTAACACCGAAAACAATCGTTGCATCCGCATCCGGGCTGGGTGCCGAAATCAGTACTCGTTTAGCGCCCGCTTCCAAATGCTTGGCAGCAGCTTCTCGCTTGGTAAATAGCCCCGTGCACTCCATGACCAAATCGATATTCATGGATGCCCAAGGGAGGCTGGCAGGATCGCGCTCGGAAGAGATCGCAATGCGGTCGCCGTCAACGCTGATACTTTCTGCGTCGTGCTCTACAGTGAAGGGGAAATGCCCATGCACCGTATCGTGGCGTAGTAAATGCGAATTTAGCGAAGGATCGCCAAGGTCATTAATCGCCACTACCTGAATTTTGTCACGGTAATCGTTTTCATACAGGGCGCGTAAGACGTTACGGCCGATCCGTCCAAACCCATTAATAGCAACTCTGATCGTCATGCTGACACCTCATGCTCGGTGGTGGATGGCTTCATTCAAGTAAAAAAATTACCAAAAAGACACGTAAAAGCGTTTTAAAAAGAACAAAATCGCTTACAACGCTGCTTTGCTGGCTATCGAATAACCTATTTGTAGTAAAATTACTATATTATCACTATGGTCGTCTACACTTCACGCCGACAATTAAGCAGTCACCTTGCAGTCTGACAACACTGGTTTTTTGCTTTTTTTTAATATTTAAGGAGAGCCTGCTCATGAGCCTATCGAATTCACCTTTGCCGCTTCGCCGTACCAAAATTGTTGCCACACTAGGCCCTGCCAGCGACCAGCCAGGTATTCTTGAGGCGATGATCACGGCAGGCGTCGATGTCGTTCGACTTAACTTCTCCCACGGTTCTGCCGATGATCATCGCCGACGCCTACAGGATGTTCGCGATATCGCCCAGCGCTTAGGTAAATGTGTTGCTGCACTAGGCGATTTACAAGGTCCTAAAATTCGCATCGCGCGTTTTGCTGAAGGCCCTATTCATTTATCAGTAGGCGAAGCGTTTATTCTAGACATGGCGCTGGATACCAATGCGGGCAACAGTGAACGCGTTGGTTGTGACTACCCATCACTTATTGATGATGTAGCCCCCGGCGACCGGCTGCTGCTGGATGACGGCCGCGTTGTCCTGGATGTGACCTCCATTGCGGGCCAGGAAATACACACGAGTGTTCATGTGGGTGGCAAGCTCTCCAACAACAAGGGCATCAACAAACAGGGCGGTGGCCTTTCTGCTCCCGCCTTAACCGACAAAGACAAGGCCGATTTAAAAACGGCAGTGGAAATCGGCGTGGATTATCTGGCGGTCTCCTTTCCGCGTTCAGCAGACGATATGCGGGAAGCACGCGCACTGCTGGGCGAAGAAGGCAAAGAGATTGGCCTAGTCGCCAAGCTGGAGCGTGCCGAGGCAGTGGCAGATGATGAAACGCTGGACGGCATCATTATTGCCTCTGAAGCCGTTATGGTGGCGCGTGGCGACCTGGGTGTAGAAATTGGCGATGAAGCACTCATAGGCACCCAAAAGCGCATCATCAAACATGCCCGCTCGCTTAACCGCGCCGTGATTACCGCCACCCAAATGATGGAGTCGATGATCGAATCCCCGCTGCCCACACGCGCCGAGGTGTTCGATGTGGCCAATGCGGTGCTGGATGCGACCGACGCCGTTATGCTTTCAGCAGAAACGGCAGCCGGTGAATTTCCGGTAGAAACCGTTGAAGCCATGGACCGTGTTTGCTTAGGCGCCGAGCGCGAGCGGCTGGCACAGTCGTCTGGCCACCGCATGCATGAAGGCTTTGAGCGCATGGATGAAACCATCGCCCTTTCGGCCATGTACGCCGCGAACCATTTAACCGGCGTTAGCGCGATTGCCTGCATGACCTCCACCGGTTACACACCGCTGATTGCCTCGCGCATTCGTTCTGGCCTGCCAATTGTTGGCCTGGCGCATAGTCCCGTCGCCCAGCGCCGCATGGCACTTTACCGTGGCGTGGTATCGCTCCCCTTCAACACCACCCAGATGGAGCCCACTGAAGTAAACCAGCAGGCGCTGAAATTGCTTAAAGCCTATGGCCTAGCACGCCCGGGTGGGCATATTATTCTGACTCGCGGCGATCATATGAACGCTCATGGCGGCACCAACACCATGAAGATTATCGCTATTGAGCAGGAAACATCAGGAGAATAAACAATGAACGATGCCCGACCGCCTCGCCAAGCGCTACGTACCTTACCCGCTCAAAAGCGTATTGCGCTTATCGCCCACGATGGCAAAAAGAGTGAACTACTGGAGTGGGCGGAACGCTGGCAGGAGACGCTGCGCCAGCATCACTTAATGGGTACGGGCACCACCGCAGGCCGGTTAACTCAACAACTGGGCTTGACCGTTGAAGGATTAATGAGCGGGCCACTAGGCGGCGACCAGCAGATAGGCGCACGCATCGCCGAGCAAAAGCTCGATATATTGGTGTTCTTCTGGGACCCGTTTGCTCCACAGCCCCACGACCCCGATGTTAAAGCGCTGCTACGCCTTGCCACGCTGTGGAATGTACCTGTCGCCAACAACGCAGCCAGTGCGGACTTCCTGCTCTCATCGCCCTATCTAAGTGAGCGCTACGATATGTCGATACCCGATGCTAACGCCTGGGCCAGCGCCAGGGTTTAACTTAAGGATTTAGCGCCCTTACCCACGCTGAAAAAGATGCCGCTTAACGACCTGCTGCCCGACGCCCCCCTGGCCTCGGGCAGTTTTTAGCGCACTGTTAAGCGTCAATTCTGCTATCCGATCATAATCCTGGTGCACCGAATTAATCGGCTGAGGCAAAAAATCCAGCAGGCGGTGATCACCAAAAGTGGCAAGCCGGATATGCCTGGAAAGCCCTCCACGTTCTAAAAACGCATCTAAAACGCCCTCCATCAAGGTATACGATGCGGTCACCAGTGCATCCAGCCCCTTGGGCTCGCTAATCAGCTGTTGGGCAAGTTCCATCGCCTCACTACGCTCGTAGCGCTCAGCGCTCAAATACACTTCCTCGATATCGCGATCTTTTAACGCGGCCTCAAAACCGGCCCGGCGCTCACGACTAATAGACAACTCAGGCATGGCATCAAGCCAGGCAACTCGCCGCGTATCCTGGTTAAGTACCGAGAGCGTTAAACGCTCAGCGGCATCGTGATCATCACTAACAACACTGGAAAAGTAGTGGCTATCCAGCCCTCGGTCCATGCCCACCACGGCCCAGCCGTCGTTAACCAATTCCCTATAAAATGGGTCAACGTCGGCCAGGCAGCTGGCAGTAATCAGTACTTCACAGCGCTGAGCACGCAGGGCAAGCGCCAGGGCGCGCTCACTTTCGGCACAGTCATCCGAGCTTACAATCAGCAGCCGATATCCTTGCTCGCGCGCACCACGCTCCAAGCGCTTCGCCAAGCGTGCATAGCTGATGTTTTCAAGGTCAGGCACGATTAAACCAATCAGCCGACTGGCACCTCGGCGCAGCGCCGCCGCCTGTGGATCAATCTGATATTGATGCTCACGAACAACGCTCATGACCTTTTCAATCGTGGCGGCACTGATACGACGCTGTTCAGCCTGCCCATTAATGACATAACTGGCCGTGGTGCGTGAAACACCTGCAAGCCGCGCAATATCGGCTAATGTCATGTTTTTTCTCCTTATAAGCCTGCAAAGTGTAACAGCGCCTTGACGAGACCCCCACCAAAGTCTAAAAACACACCCCTTGCGCCTTTAGCTGAATCGTTTCAGCATTATCATCATAGACGGTAGGCATCGATCAATACCGTTACTCGGCATTTGTGTCCTTTACGTCGCCGTCGAGCCGTTACCGGACTCGTCCTTACAGGAGAATTGCATGCTCACACTCGGTCCTAATGACATCTTGCTTGACCGCCACGCCAACAATTGGCAAGCGGCGCTGGATGAGGCCGCCCGGGTACTGGCTGACGCGGGGCTGGTTGATCCTGCCTATCGCGAGGGCCTGCATGCCCGTGAGGCGCAGTCATCTACCTATCTGGGTAATGCTATCGCCATTCCCCACGGCACGCCCGAAAGCCGCCAGCATGTTAAGCGGACTGGCGTTCGAGTACTGCAATTTCCAGAAGGCATCGAATGGCACGATGGCAACCGCGTCTATGTACTGGTGACGATTGCCGCACAAAATGATGAACATTTGGATATTTTGCGCGCCCTAACGCACGTACTGGACCGTGACGGCGTTGCTGAAGCGCTTGCCGCAGCCCGCTCCACCGAGGACGTCGCTCGCCTGCTGTCTAAATCTGCCCCCGCGCCCAAGCTGGATAGCGACACGCTTTGCCTGCAGTTTCCCGCACAGAGTGTTCAGGAACTGGCCCTGGCAGCGGCCGCCCGCTTACGCCAAAGTGGCTGCGTAGATAACCACTTTATTGCCGATATTGCGGCGAAACCGCCGGTTTGGCTGGGCGACGGTTTTTGGCTTGCCAGCAGCGCCAGCGGCGTCCAACAGCCTGCGCTGGGCGTGGCGACACCGGTCGAAGCACGCATGGAAGAGAACGGCCATGCTGTTCACGGCCTGTTTTGCCTGGCAGCACAGGGAAGCGCGCACACCTCCCTGTTGGAGCAACTTCAGAAGGTGCTCGAAAACACCCCAAGCCACGCGTTACTAAAGGCCGATGCCGCCCAGGTGCTGGCTCAGCTTGCAGGTGAAACGGCCAATACGCATACCCAGCGCGTGCGGGTATTAAATCCCCACGGCCTGCACGCCCGCCCGGCTAAACAGTTGGTGCAGGTAGCTCGAGCACAGGCCGTTGCGATTAACGTTCGCCTGGAAGAAGGCAGCCCCGCCAGCGTTTCCGCAGCGAGCCTGACCAAAGTCATCGGTTTGGGTGCACGCCGTGGCCAGTGGCTGGTGCTTTCTGGCGAAGGCAGCGAAGCACCACAGGCACTGGCCAACGTCGCGAATGCAATTGAAGGCGGTTTGGGTGAAAAGGTAGCGCCTTTTGACAGTGGCCGAGAGCAGCTGGCGACCCACCCTGCTCACGAGGAAACCGTTAAGCCTTTGACAGCCGATACACCGCATACGGCGATTGCGGCCTCCCCCGGGCTTGCGATTGCGCCGGTGTTTGTTATTCGCCCTCAGCACTTTGATTACCCGGAACAGGCTGACAATCCCGACCGCGAACTGACCCGGCTGCACAATGCCATCCAGGAGGGCATTGCCCAGCTGGAAGCCCTGGTGCGCAATGCGCCGGGTGGCGAAGTGGCCGACATTCTCTCCATGCATGAAGAGATGCTGGATGACCCCGAGCTGCACCGCGCCGCCGAAGATGCCATTCGTGAAGGCCGTTCAGCCGAGGCGGCCTGGTGGGAAGCGATTGAAACCGCCGCCCACGCACAGGAAATGCTCGCCGACCGCCTGCTTGCCGAGCGTGCCGCCGACCTGCGTGATGTGGGTCGCCGCGTGCTGAGTGTTTTGTGCGACACCCAACTTCCCGAGCCACCCAACCACCCCTACATTCTGGTGATGGACGATATCGGTCCTTCCGACGTAGCGCGCCTGGATACCTCCCGTGTGCGCGGTCTTTTGACCGAACGTGGCGGCGCCACTGCCCACAGCGCTATTTTGGCCCGTGCACTGGGCATACCCGCGGTGGTAGGCGCGGGCAAAGCGGTAATGGTCTTAGCCAATGCCAGCATGATGATTCTTGATGGTGAACATGGCCGCCTCATTCCTTCGCCTTCTGAGCAGCGCTTACGCCGCGCCGAGCAGCAGTTGCTTGATTTACAGGCCCGCGAAGCCGATGCCTGGGAACGCCGTTATGAACGCGCCCAAACCCGCGATGGCCACTACGTGGAGGTGGCTGCTAACCTGGGCAACACCGCTCATGCAGAAGATGCGGTTGAACGTGGTGCCGAGGGCGTTGGCCTGCTGCGCACTGAGTTCCTGTTTATGGCCCACTCAAGCGCACCCGACCTTGCCACGCAAACCGCCGAGTATCGGCAGGCCATCGACGCCCTGAATGGCCGCCCGTTAGTAGCGCGTACCCTGGATGTGGGTGGCGACAAGCCTCTGCCCTACTGGCCAGTCCCCCAGGAAGACAACCCGTTTTTGGGTCTGCGTGGCATTCGCCTGGCGTTAACCGAGCCCGACGTACTCGAAACCCAACTGCGCGCGCTACTCATGGCAGCCGCCCCGGTAGCGGGTTCAGAAGAGACGTCCAGACCGCTGCGGATTATGCTGCCAATGGTCAAGGACGTGGCTGAATTTCGCGCCGCCAAAGCCATTTTTGACCGTTTGCTTGCGGAAATTCCCGCGGATGAGCGCGCAAGCGACGTGCAGCTAGGCGTGATGATTGAGATTCCCTCCAGCGCATTGCTGGCGCCAACGCTTGCCGCCGAGGTGGACTTCTTCTCGGTTGGCACCAACGATTTAACCCAGTACACGCTGGCGATTGACCGCGGTCATCCAGAGCTCTCTGCCCAGGCAGATGGCCTGCACCCGGCGGTTCTGCGTTTGATCCAGATGACCGTTGACGCCGCTCATGCCCAAGGTAAATGGGTCGGCGTTTGCGGTGAACTAGCCTCGGATACGGCGGCTATTCCCGTATTGGTTGGGTTAGGCGTTGATGAGCTTTCAGTTAGCGCCCGGCAAATTCCGCTGGTGAAAGCTCGCCTGCGTGAGTTCGATCTGGCCGATGCCCAAGCCAGTGCGCAACTGGCCCTAAGCCAGGCGACCAGCGCCGCTGTGCGCGACGCGCTGGAGGCACACTAATGGCCCGGGTTATTACCGTTACGCTCAACCCAGCGCTGGATTTGGCGTTTGATCTTGAAGAGTTAACGCTGGGCATGGTTAACCGTCCCAGGAACGCGCAACTGGAAGCCGCGGGCAAAGGCGTTAACGTTGCACGAGTGCTGGCCTCGCTGGGCCATCACGTGGTAGTGAGCGGATTTCTCGGGCGCGATAACGATGGCCCCTTCCAACGGGCGTTTACCCAGCTGGGCGTTACGGATGCCTTTGTCCGCGTGCCGGGGGAAACCCGTATTAATGCCAAGCTGGCGGAAAAAAGCGGCCGGGTGACCGACATTAACGGCCCCGGTATCGGCGTAGACGCCACGCAAGTCGCCGCCCTTCTAAACAGCATTAAACAGCAACTAAACGCTGAGCCTGTCGATGCCATTCTTGTGGCAGGTAGCCTGCCCCCTGGCTTAAGCCTGACAAGCTTTGCCACGCTGCTAACGGAACTAAAAGCCACCGGCGTGCCGTTATGGGTGGATACCAGTGGCGAAGCCCTGCTGTGCGCGATTGAGGTAGCCCCCGAAGCCGTTAAACCCAATGAATTGGAACTTGCCCACTGGGCCGGTGAGGCACTGGATGATCACGCCAAGCGAGTAAGCGCCACCTGCCGCCTTTATCAGGCAGGTATTGGCCAAGCGCTACTTTCTGCCGGGGCCGACGGCGTTATTTGGGTAAACGCCAAGGGCACCTGGCAGTCAACGCCGCCCCGCGTTCAGGCAGCCAATACCGTGGGTGCCGGCGATACCTTTGTGGCTGGCATGCTCCACGGCGTGCTCAGCCAGCAAAGTGACGAAGAAACACTGCGTTTTGCCACGGCGCTTTCCGCCGAATCTGTTCGCCATGTTGGCGTGGGCAATGCCCACGCGGACGACTTTGCCGTACTCCTACAACATACTCAGGTCCAGCGCCTGCACGCCAGCCGCACCGAGGGAACGTCACAATGAATATTATTCTAATTACAGCCTGCCCCAGCGGCATGGCAACGACTTTTTTGGCCGCCCGACGCCTTGAACAAGCCGCTCAGCGCTTGGGTTGGAAAGTGCATGTAGAAATGCACGGAGAACTGGCACCGGTCGAGGCCGCCACTGCCGAACAAATTGCCCATGCCGATTTAATTGTCGTGGCCGCCGAGCACGTACCCGCACCGGAGCGATTTGAAGGCAAACGCCTTTACCAGGCACCGATTGCTCAAGCACTGCCTGACCCGGACGCGTTTTTAACCACCGCTAAACGCGAAGCACCGTTGTATAGCGCCCTGGCGGCTACCTCTCAAACAAAAGCGCCAGCCGCTGCAGGCGGCCAAACCATTGTAGCCGTTACCGCCTGCCCCACCGGTGTTGCTCATACCTTTATGGCCGCAGAAGCGCTGGCTGAGGCGGGCAACGCCATGGGCCACTCCATACGTGTGGAAACCCAGGGCTCAGTCGGCGCCCAAGACAAGCTAACGGAAGACGAAATCGCCGCCGCCAACGTTGTCATTCTGGCCTGCGATATTGAAGTTGATCCAACGCGTTTTTCCGGTAAACGCGTGTACCGCACCTCGACCGGTACGGCGCTTAAAAAATCCCAGGCAACGATTGAAAACGCCTTGGCCCAGGCCAGTGTGGAAAGTGCAGGCACGGCTAATACGGCTTCAAATGAAAGCAAAAGCCTGAAAGAGAAAGGCGTGTATAAACACCTGCTCACCGGCGTGTCGTTTATGCTGCCCATGGTAGTGGCGGGCGGGCTGCTGATCGCCCTGTCGTTTATGTTCGGCATCGAGGCGTTCGAGCAGGAAGGCACCCTGGCCGCTGCGTTAATGCAGATTGGCGGCGGCACCGCGTTTGCGTTGATGATTCCGGTATTAGCAGGCTATATCGCTTACTCAATTGCCGACCGCCCAGGTATTGCGCCGGGTATGATTGGCGGCATGCTGGCGGCGGACATTGGCTCGGGGTTTATTGGCGGTATTCTGGCAGGCTTTCTAGCCGGTTACGTAGCCCTTGCAGTCACTCGCCATGTGAAGCTGCCTTCGAGCATCGAGTCACTTAAGCCCATCCTGATTATTCCGCTGATCGCGAGCCTTGTGACTGGCCTGGTCATGATTTACATCGTGGGCGAACCGGTTGCTGCGCTGCTTAATGCGTTAACCAACTTCCTCGCGTCGATGGACTCCACCAATGCTGTATTGCTGGGTATTTTGCTGGGCACCATGATGTGCTTTGACTTGGGCGGCCCGGTTAACAAGGCGGCCTACACCTTTGGTGTGGGCCTCTTGGCCTCAGGCACCTACGGCCCCATGGCCGCGATTATGGCGGCAGGCATGGTACCGGCCATTGGCATGGGTATCGCAAGCTTCGTGGCACGCAATAAGTTCTCCGAGCCGGAACGTGAAGCCGGCAAGGCTTCGTTCGTACTGGGGTTGTGCTTTATTAGTGAAGGCGCGATTCCGTTCGCGGCCAAAGATCCGCTGCGCGTTATTCCCGCTTGTATCGCTGGGGGCGCCGTTACGGGTGCACTTTCGATGCTGGTGGGTGCCCAATTAATGGCCCCGCACGGGGGTATTTTTGTCCTGCTGATTCCTAATGCAATCACCCCGCCACTGCTTTACTTGGGCGCCATTGTGGCAGGCTCACTCATCACTGGCCTGAGCTACGCCTTTATTAAACGCGGCGCCGCTCAAGTGGCCGTCGCCAGCTAAGTGTTAGCTCAACACGAGCAGGCGCAATGCCTGCTCGTGGTTAGCCCAGTATAAAAGCTGCTGACGTCATTGCTGTTTTATTACCTGTTTTATCGCCACGCTCAACCGATAGTTGCCCTTATCACTTTTTTATGTAGTATTTTTACATAATCGATATCACCGCCATTTACCCCAGTTAACATTTGCCACTCAACAACAACGGACACGCGCTCTATGTTTCAACTCACCCGTAGCGTTACGTGGCAGGCGCTTGAACGCCTGCGCGACAACACCCATAACGACCGCATCCGGGACTACTTCACTAACGACCCAAAGCGCTTTGAGAAGATGAACCTCAAGGTAGGCGGTCTGTTTCTGGACTATTCAAAGCACCATGTTTCCGACGCAGTGCTCACCAAACTGATAGAGCTTGCTGACCACTCCGCACTGGTGCAGCGCCGGGCACAAATGTTTTCTGGCGATATTATCAACGTTACCGAAAACCGCCCGGTACTGCATACCGCGCTGCGTAACCTGAGTGACGAACCGGTGTATGTCGACGGCGAAGACGTCATGCCGGAAATTACCCGCACCCGCGAACAGATCAAACAGTTTTCTGAAACGGTACGCAGCGGAGAATGGAAAGGCTACAGCGGCCAATCGATCAAGGATGTCGTTAATATCGGGATTGGCGGCTCGGACCTTGGCCCCAACATGGCGGTGCGCGCGCTACTTAAATATCGTCATCCGGAGATGCACTTTCACTTTGTATCCAACGTGGACGGCACGCATATCCAGAAGGTGCTTTCGCGCCTGGACCCGGCCACCACGCTGTTTATCGTCTCGACCAAGACATTTTCCACCCAGGAAACGCTGCTCAATGCAAAAACAGCGCGGCGCTGGTTCCTGGAGAACGCCGGAAGCGACGCGGATGTAGGTGCCCACTTTGTAGCCGCTTCTACCAACCGCAAAGCGGCTATAGAATTCGGCATTCGTGAAGAGAACGTGTTCGAGTTCTGGGCGTGGGTAGGCGGGCGCTACTCCATGTGGTCCTCAATCGGCTTACCGATTGCGTTATCTATCGGTTTTGAAGGGTTTATTGAGCTACTGGAAGGTGCCCACGAGATGGACCGCCACTTTATTGAGACGCCTTTTTCCGAGAACATGCCGGTGCTCATGGCGCTTATCGGCATCTGGTATATCAATTTTATTGGCGCAGAAACCCAAGCCATCGTGCCTTACGACCAGGCGCTTAACCAGTTGCCCTCCTTCCTGCAACAGCTGGATATGGAGTCCAACGGTAAATCGGTGGATATTTTCGGCCACCCGGTCAACTATAAAACCGGCCCGATTGTATGGGGTCAAACCGGCTCCAATGGTCAACACGCCTTCTTCCAACTGCTGCACCAGGGCACGCGTTACGTACCTATCGACTTTATCGCCTCGCTCAAACCCGAATCAGGCATGGAAGACCACCACTTTGCGCTATTAACCAACATGCTCGCCCAGGCTAACGCTTTTATGGAAGGCAGCCAGGGCGACGGTAAAGAGTTAAGCCAGCACGACCCCTACAGCTGTCCCGGCAACCGTCCATCCAGTACGTTACTGTTGGATGAACTCACTCCCCGCAATCTCGGCGCGCTAATCGCACTCTACGAGCACAAGGTCTTTGTTCAAGGCGTGATCTGGAACATCAACTCGTTTGATCAATGGGGTGTTCAGCTAGGCAAGCGCATTGCCGGTGAAATTAGCGAACGTATTGATACGAACGCAGCCGACTTTGATGCCTCGACCCAAGGGTTGTTAGAGTTGGTGCGGGCGCATTTTCCGGGTGGCGACACCAACAGCCAACACACTGAAAGCGCCAAAAAAGCGACCAGGAAAAAGAGTTAGCGGGTTTAATAAACAGAGAAAAGCGTTTATTCAAAGCCCTAGCGTAATAGCCGGGGCTTTTTATACGTAATCTGTATTGATTGATGCTGTATCGACGAAAACAGCGTGTTAGTTCGCTTCCATCCAGTACTGCGTTGATGTCTCACCGCATATTGTAAAACCCAACCGCTCGTACAAGGCGATGGCTTGGCTCTGCTTTAAAACACGAAGCCGTAAAGGCACGCCCAGCACTCTGGCCTTTTCAAGCTCCTGGCGCACAATGTGTGCACCAACTCCCCGCCCTTGATATTCCGCTAAAAGAAACAGATCCCGAAGTTGTAGAAACTCCACTTCATTGGTTACCCATACTGCCCCTACACACCTACCGTTTAGCTCCAAGACTTCAAAACCACCCTGGCGCCATTTTTCATCAAAAGCTGGCATTTGAAGCTCGGCCTCCCACGTGCCGAATTGACGCTCGACAACATTCTGGTAAGCGCTTTCATAAGCACGCCAAATAAAATCACGATCACTCTGTGCTGCTTTCAACCTAGCAATGTGCATTGCTTTATACCGCCCAAACCGATTTATGGAAGCTGAATATAAGCTTGCTGCCACAATACCGAAGGCTCATTGTCCAGGCCCGGCCATCATTGAAGCTACGATGGCCATTCGCCATGCTCTTCTCGCCACAACAGCGGGTAGTTAGATACAAAACCTGATGATTTTACCGTTAATTCCGTTTCGAAATCACCGCCGCTCAATACATAGTGAAATATTAATTCTGATAGCCTTGTGTAGCGTTGGGGGAGCTTTTCTAACGTCATCTCTGGAAATGTTAACCAAGCAGCGACTGCCTGCTCGGAGTCTCCTATAGCCATATTGCATCGTCTGATAGGCAGCAAATTCGTCGCTGGTGAAAAGGCGAGATCAACGTCAATACACCCTTCAACCTGAGGTTGCTCAACTCCGTTCAACGTCCACACATTGCCAGGCTCGACCATAAGTATCACATCAATCGGCTCATCATTAATGTTACCGACCACATGCACTTCTTGCGTTTTCCAAGCCGCATCGCACACGACTCTGTAGGAGAGCAAGCACTTGTTGCCCTCGGCTACGAAGATGGAAGATCCTGTCAGTAGGTGGCCTTTTTCGCCGCTGCTCACGCTACATAACTCATGCCCTGGCAGGTCCAACCGCTGCCAGACAATCGTATCGTTGGTTGGCATCGTCATAAATTCCGAACCTTACTCCTATCAATCATCCTAAGCGGCGGTATCCCTCAAGCCAGTTCAACCTTACTAAAGTTAGCTTACAAATGGCCGATAACGTCTATTAATAACAAAGAAGGATCGACCATGAAGATCGGATTTTCCAATTTTATGTTGATAGGCACCCGTCACGAATCGTCTTCCGCTTTGAAGGTGTCTCGGGTCGCGAGCCAAAAGAGCCCGATGGTGGCAGCACCGGATGCTGACGATGCACTGACTAAACGCCTTAAAAAGCAGAAAGAGGCGTTTGAGCAACTGGCGGCCCTGCCCAGCCCGAAAGAGTCAGCGATGCAAAATGCTTCGCAGAAAGTCGGCTTTTTAAAGCAGCGGCTGGAAACGCTTAAAGCGATGATGCGCTTTGCATCACCAGAACAGCTCAAATCCATGGCTAAAGAGCTTAAAAGCATCGCCCGCGAGCTAGGTGTGGCAGCGCGGCAATTAAATGATAGCGGCGGTGGTAGCGCTGGCCCCTCTGTCACGCCTACGGTAACGAGCGCCCAGCCAACAAGTGTCACCCCTACCGCGTCTTCTGACAGTGCTGAAAACGGCAGCGCCGATGCACAAGCTGACGCTCAAGCCGCCAACGCGACGCTCGCCAGTGCGGAGGCGGCTATGGCGAACCAGGAGGATGAGCAGAGCGAGCATGCCCAAGATGCAGCCACCACGACCAATAACGCGCCAAACGAGCCGGCCGTAATCATCACTTCGCAACCGCAGGATGATCGCCGTTCTCAAGGAATTAGCGCCAGCGAACACGCTCTACGCAGTATTTTGATCGACACAAAAAAAGAGCTTCAGGAAGCGATGAACGAACTAAAGATTCGCCTACGTCAAGAGGATAAAGAAGCCCGCCGAGAACTAAAAAAGGCGGAAGAAGATATGAGCAAACTTGACCGTACACTGGCCCAGTCAACCTCTAATGCTCTCTACTCTTCGCTAGGCCAAATGCTACCTACTACCGTAAACAGTGCCAGCGTAGTCACTGGCAGTATTAGTGTGGAAGTTTAATATCATACTTGCGCTGCACTCGTTGGTTGGTACGTCCGCTGTCGGTCGATGGACGGATAAAGGTTTACTTGAATATTGTCGACCCGTAGGCTCTCCTAATTCACTATTCGCTGGCGCTTTCTAGCTGCTTACTCACATACTGCATCAAAGCTTCTCACTTGGTATCAAGGTTTTTTTCTGAATATCGAACGTGCTGGGCGTAAGCGAGGTCGTGAGCACAGAAAACATTTTTTCGACAAAATCCATGAGATGATCAGAAGCTTTCTCGGCGGCGGCGGCATCAGCATTGACCACCGCGTTCAACACGTCCAGATGCCCGTCGATAGTGCTATTCAGTGGGGCGCCTTCCGGCGTAAGCGAGTGATATAGCCAACCAATGCGGCGGAAAATGGTATGAAGCGGCCGTAATGTCGATTCGAGAAAAGGCTCACCGCAGGCCTGTAAAATGATCGCGTCGATTTCCCGATCAATGGTATTGAATTCAGAAATCGATATGACCGAACGCCTCGTATTCAATACCTCCACCAGATACGTCATATGCTGGCGGTCGTTGTTGCTTGAGCGCTGGCTCGCCAGCGCCACGACGAACCGCTCGATATCCCGGCGTAGTTTGAGAAGTGTTTGTGCTCGGTGCAGATCGATCGGCGATACCTGAATGCCCTGCCTTGGCTGAATGATCAGCAAGGTATCCGTCGAAAGGCGAGTCACCGCCTGATAAACGGGCATTCTGTTGAATCCGGTCAGTTCCTGTAAATCCTGAATGCGCATGAAAGCACCCGGCTTTAGCTCGCAGGTGACGATCAGCTCCTCGATACTTTGATAGGCGAGTTCGAGCAGATTTTTCCCGCTTCGACCGTGATGCGAAGCCCCGTGGCTATTTTCTTTAGTCATGAAAGCCCATTCTTGTTCATTTATATGCCTGCCTCACCAAGTGATAAGGCTGAATGATTTCTTGACGTCAACCAAACTTGCAGCGGTATAAAGCCTGATACCTTGGCACCCAACACTTGGACTCGGATAGCTCGCCCCTTATGGGGCGGCTTTCATAATCTAGTTGAAAAGAGATATGGGCAGCAGTGAAAGCGATGGTACGAACGTAATGATGATCAAGGCAAGGATCATGATGATAACGAAGGGTAAAACGCCGTGAATCACCGTGCCCAGCGAGGTGCTGCCGATTCGTGCGGCGACGAATAGATTGATACCGAGCGGCGGCGTAATGAAGCCGATAGCAAGACTGACGACCATGATGACCCCGAAATGGATCGGATCTATCCCCACGGCCGTGACGACCGGATAGAGAATAGGTGCCAGTACCAGAATGGCTGGGGTAGTATCCATGACGCAGCCTACCAACAGCAGTAGCACCAAAATGAGCAGCAAAAGCGCCACGGGTTCCAAGGATAACTGTAACATCAAATCTGCGATCGTCGAAGGAATGCGCTCGATAGTGAGGATGCGTGCGAAAGTGGAGGCGCAGCCCAGAATCACCATGACGGTCCCAGTTGTCGCGCAGGAACGGGCGATTGTCTTGAAGATATCGCGTGCCTTGAGTTCCCGGTGGATGACGACACCGCAAATGAACGCATACACAGCCGCCACCGCCGCTGCCTCTGTCGGCGTGAAGACACCGGCATAAATGCCCCCCAGAATGATGACCGGATTGAGCAGCGCCCACTTTGCTTCCCACATTAGTATTAGTGTTTTGCGTCCATCGAATTTGGCTGCATTGCCCTTCCAACCCATTTTTCGAGAATAAACATAGGCGTAGATGATCAACATGAAACCGATCAGCAGACCCGGTAGAATACCGCCCAAAAACATATTCGTGATGGAAGTGCCCGTGGTTACCCCGTACAGCACCATGGGAATGGACGGGGGAATGATGACCCCGATACTACCCGCCGCCGCGACTAGCCCCAAAATGAACGATTTGGAGTAACCCGCCTGAAGCATGGCGGGAATGACCATCGACCCCACCGCCGCTACTGTGGCCGGCCCAGAGCCAGAAACCGCGGCGAAAAACATGCATACGATTACCGTTACGATGGCCAAACCGCCGGTGATACGGCCAAAAAACGCATTAGCGACCTCTAGAATCCGCCGCGACACACCTCCGGCCCCCATCAAATCCCCCGCCAAAATAAATAAAGGAATCGCCATAATGGGAAAGCTATCCGTGGCTGTAACCAAGGTTTGCGCGACATAAAGATCAGACAACATCCCAAAGGATAGAATCGTGACCACGCACGCCAAACCGATGGCGATACCCACCGGTACGTTGAGAATTAAAAGCACCACGAGACTTAGAAAAAGGACGCTGGCCGTCATGTGATATCTCCCCCACTCTGTGCCATGCTGGGGTGCTTAAGACGCCAGATAATAGTCTGAATTTGGCGTACCCCGGTAATGGCAAACCCCACAAATGGGGCGGCATAAACGATCCACATCGGAAGGCCGACCGCGGGAGAAGTTTGACCCAGCATCATCTGACGCTCAATCACTGACCAGCTGGTCCATACGATGTAAAGAGCAAATGCCAGAAACAGAAGATCGCCCAGAATCACGATGGCCGGGCGTATTCGGCGAGGAAACAGATCAAGCGCGGCATCGATTTTGATATGACGCATTTCTCGCGCGCCATAGCTGATCCCCAAGTAGATAAGCCAGATAAACAGATACCGGGCAATCTCCTCGGACCAGGACAGAGAGGCACCCATAACATACCGCATGAATACCTGCACTGCGAGTAGTACGGTCATGGTAGACATCAATACGACGCAGACGGATATTTCCGCGTACTCATCAAACCATTTCATGACTTTCATTGGCTCTCTCCGGCTTAAAGACAGGCCGAAACAACGTGTAAAACCGGGTAACCTAAAACCGATTTCGCCTTGGGGCAGACCGAGCTACCGTAACAACGCACCAAAATGACATGGCGCCATTACGGTCGTAATGGCGCCATGTCGATCAATCGTTCAGCAACTGTTCGAGGTATTCCGGATGATCCATCATGGAACCAACCAGCGAATAGATATCGGCATCGATCATCGTCTGCTGCCATAGCGCTTTTTGCTCTGGCGTAAGCTCAGTAACGGTCACGCCGGACTGCTCAGAAAAACGTTCAACGACCTCGGCTTCCAGCGCCTGTGAACGCTCACGCTGAAACACTGTGGCCTCTTCAATAGCTTCGTCGATTGCTTGCCGCTGAGCCTCGTCCAAGGCGTTGTAGCGCTCCAGGTTCATGAAAACGACAAACGGAGTGTAAACGTGCTGAGTCAGCGAAACGTAGTCCTGCACCTCCAAAAACCGATTACTGTCGATCACCGAAAGTGGATTCTCTTGGGCATCGACTGTGCCCTGCTGCAAGGCAGTGAAAAGTTCGGAAAACGCCATAGGCGTGGGGTTAGCGCCCAACGCTCGCCAAGCGGCCAGATGCACCTGATTTTCCATGGTGCGTACTTTCATGCCGGCAAGATCCGAGGGCTCGGTCACTTCATGATTGTTGCCGGTGTAGTTACGAAAGCCGTTTTCCCAAAATGCCAGCCCTTTTAATCCTTTTCCTTCAAGGGAGTCGAGGATCTGCTGACCAACCTCTCCATCCAAGGTCGAATAGGCTTCTTCGGAAGAGAGGAACAAAAAGGGCGCATCGAACAGATAAAAATCAGGCACCAAATTGGCCAGAGGACTGGTAGAGGCAATGCCAATATCGATATCTCCAAAGATCGTGCTTTCGAGCACTACGCGATCGTCGCCTAACTGGTTATCGGGAAAGAGGCTGATCTCCAGTTCGTCACCAGTTTTCTCCTCGACCATACGTTTGAACTCGATGCCAGCTTCTTTTGCGGATTCGGCCACGACGTTAGCAAGACGCAAAGTATCGGCCTGGGCCAATGCAGGAGTGGTCAGCAGTGCCGCAGCCGCGAGGATATTTTTGAGTTTGGCGCGCTTAATCATACTTGTTTTCCTTATTTATGATGCTTGGCTGATGCAAAGCGCCCGTAAGGGTGCCTTGTTCTGACGTTCACGACTAAACCTTCACAGTTGGCCAGCGTGTTCATGCGTTTTCGAAATCGATTTGAACCTTCATGGCGCGATCACGCCGAGCGGCCAATTCAAATGCTTGCTCTGCATTGGCCATGGGAAGCACAGACGTGATCAACGGGGCGACATCAATACGCTTGCTGCCTATGAGCTCTACCGCCTGTTTGAATTCCTTGTCGAAGCGGAAAGTCCCTTTTATGTTTATCTCTTTCGCCACAACAAGATTCATTTCGAGATTCACTGCGCCGCCAAGCCCCACCGTCACGATAGTGCCCCGCGGGCGTACCACTTCTAACGCAGCACCCAGCGCTTGCGGGCTGCCCGAACACTCAATAATAACGTCCAGCGCCCCTTTTCCCTTCGCCAACGACTGAAGCTCTTCCGGCGACGAGCCGACGTTAATGGTGCGCATCGCCCCCATCTGCCGAGCAATTTTCAAGGGTGCTTCGTGCATATCGGTCACGATCACTTCTTTCGCGCCGGCGTGGGCGGCCAGCATGGCCGTCAAACAGCCGATGGGCCCGCATCCGGAAATCAGCACGCGCTTGCCCTCGAGCGCACCCGCCTGGCCCACGGCATGTAGGCAAACGGCTAAGGGCTCGGCACATGCGGCGTGGGTCAAGTCGATATCGCCGGGCAGTGCGACGAGCTGTTGACGATCAATCGTGATCGTTTGACGAAACAGCCCCTGCTGATGCGGAAAGCGCATGGCGCTTCCAAAAAACCGCATGTCGTCACACTGATTGAAAAGCCCCTGATGGCAATAAGTGCATTTTTCGCACGGTATGGAAGGGTTGATAGCCACCTTGTCATCAACGCGAAGATCCGTCACGCCATCGCCGACCGCGCTTACCATGCCGGACACCTCGTGACCCAACGTCATCGGCTCGCGCAACCTGACTTGGCCGAAACCACCCTGGTGGTAATAGTGCAGGTCGGAGCCACAAATGCCGCCCCTACTGATCGTGACCGTCACTTCATGCTGCCCTGGAGGCGTGGCATCAGGCTCCTCTTCGACTCGAAGATCATGGGCCTTGTGTATTTTAATCGTCAGCATCACTTACCCCACTCGATGAGTGTTACAGCACGGAAATCATGCCGCCATCGACATAAACGATGTGGCCGTTGACGTAGTTGGAGGCGGCCGAGGCGAGATAGATCGCCGTGCCTGCCAGCTCGTCTGGTCGGCCCCAGCGCCCTGCCGGCGTGCGCCCTTTAACCCAGCTGTCGAACTCAGGATTGCTCGTCAGGGCTTCGTTCATATCGGTCAGCATATAGCCCGGGCCGATAGCGTTGGCCTGGATACCGTACTGCCCCCACTCCGCCGCCATCGATTTGGTCAGCATCTTGATGCCGCCCTTAGCCACCGTATAAGGAGTGACGGTCGCTCGGGCCAGGTCGCTGGTCAAAGAGCCGATATTGATGATCTTGCCTGCCCCTTTCTCTACCATCCGTTTGGCTACTTCACGGCTCACGATGAAAGCCGAGGTCAGGTTGGTATCGATTACTCGCTGCCAATCGCGAGTATCCAGTTCAAGCATCGGCTTTCTAAACTGAATCCCCGCGTTATTGACCAGTATGTCGATTTCGATACCGCCCTGGTCCAATTGCGCCAGGGCCTGACAGACCGCAGTTTCATCGGTAACGTCGAAGGCCGAGACGTTAACCTCGTAGCCTTCGCCCTGCATCCTTGCGGCGCTGGCTTCAAGACGCTCGGTGTTCATACCGTTGAGTATGATCCGGGCTCCGGCCGCGGCCATGCCTTCGGCAATGGCCAGCCCAAGTCCGCGCGATGAGCCCGTTATCAGCGCGGTCTTTCCGGTTAAATCAAACAGCTTGATGGACATGACGTCTCCTTCGCGTGATCTCGTTTATACCGTCGACGTACGTACGGATAAATCCGGCCTTTCGAAAACGCTGGGCAGTAATTCGACCCCTAGGCCTGGCCCCTCCATGGGGTAGACATAGCCATTTTCGATTTTGGGCACCTGGGTGACAAGCTCGTTGTACCACCCTTTATAAAATGCTCGGACGCTTTCCTGAATAAGCGTATTGGGCTGGCTGAACGACATGTGTATCGCTGCTGCAAAGCCGACCGGCCCGATGCAATCGTGGGGTGCAAACGGGCGGTGCCAAGTTTCCGCCAGCGCCGCGATCTTGCGCCCTTCCGTCAATCCGCCGGTCCAGCAAAGATCCACCATGACCACGTGCGCGGCGTCCCGGTCCAGCATATCCTTGTAGGGCCAGCGCGAACCCAGCGTTTCACTGGCGCATGTCCACACGCTGGTCGACGCTGCGAATTCGGCAAGCGCTTGGGGCGAGTTCATGCGAATAGGGTCTTCATACCAGGTGGGCGCGAACTGCTCGAGCTCGCGGGCGATGTTCTTGGCGGTCGGCAGGTTCCACTGCGAGTGGAATTCGACCATGATCTCCATTTGATCGCCTACCGCCTTACGGATCTCTTCGAAGGGCTTGACCGCCTGCTTCATCTGAGCAGCCGTAATATACTGGCCCCGTGTTTCGGCCGCGGCAGGATCAAACGGCCAGATTTTCATGGCCGTGATACCCGATTCGAGCAGGTTTTCCGCCAGCTGTGCAGGGCGTCTCATAAAACCTTCAAGATCCTCGTATGGACCTTCCGGCTTATCCAGATTCCAGTTGGAAACCGGCTTGATTTCATTAGTTCTAACGTACTTATAACCGGCGCATGTGTTATAGATGCGAATCTTGTCCCAGCACAGCCCGCCCAGCATTTGATGTACAGGCAAGTCGCACACCTTGCCAAAGATATCCCAAAGCGCGATATCGATGGCCGAGGCGGCTCGATATTCAGCCCCTGTAGAAGACTGCGCCATGGGCAGCGATACCATCTCCTTATGCAGTGCCTCAATATGCAGGGGGTTTTTACCCAACAAGCGGCCTGCCAGCGTGTCATGAATGTGCGCCTCAACGGCCCCCGCTCCATAGAACGTCTCGCCCAAGCCCACGATGCCGCTATCCGTTTCAACATGCACCCAGAGAACGTTAGCGAACTCCTTAAGCCTAAAGGTTTTAATTGAGGTGATTTTCATTATTTCATGCACTCCTACTGCCCATCCGGGTATTGGAATCAGCCATTACTTGCATCGGGGTTTTATTGGTAGCGCGAGACGCCGTATCGGATTATTGAAGCAGTGAGTACCGCTTTCTTTAAATAAGTATCGAACTCGAACGACATCTCTTTAAAGCGTTAGGTTCTGTTCAAAGTGCGTATCAACCCAGTACAATCCAGACTGCCTCCCACTCGTGATATATCACGAAATATTAATAACACACGCTCGTATAACCGGCAATTAGCCCACTATGAGAGGACAAAAAAATCGTCGTAAGAAGTGAAATAAATATATGATTAAAAAAGAAAAAAATAATAAAATACTTTAGGATATTAACCCAAAGTATAAGATCTCAAGAGACTTACCAAACGACGTGTTGTGTTTTTAAGATAAATAGCAATGAACACTCGTGCCTTTGGAGAAGCCGAGGAAGCACGCCGTTATAAATGCCGTTTTGTTAAGCCCGCTGAAGTCAAGGCAACAAAAGTCAGAGGAACTTACGCGTGTGATACAACGCCAAGACGCTAAAAAAGCGCTTGAAAAGACTGTCTGAAGGTTCAGCCATTGCAACGCCCCCCATAGGCTACTGGATTGAAATCAACGCCTCCAATATGTCTGCCGCCTGCGTAATAGCCGCATACTCCCCTTCCAGATTCGCCAGTGACATAGCATGCACTTCATCCGCCGTGCGATAAGTACCTGCGTAATCCTGCTTAGCAAAGGTAAACGTGGCATCGGCGACGACGTGGGTATCAAAGCCAAGATTACCGGCCGTGCGAGCGGTGGCTTCAACCGAATTGCTGGTACTTACACCGACGATAACCAGCCGCTTGATCTCGCGAGCGTGAAGCCAGCGCTCTAAGCCTGAGTGGGTAAACGCACAGGGTATGTTCTTTTCTACTACGTGCTCTTTAGGTTGCGGGACTAGTGCGGGCTGGAACTCTGCGCCTGGCTGTCCCGGCCAGAACGGCGAGCCGGGGGTCCGAGAGATATGCCGTACATGCACCACCGGCCAGCATGTACTACGCCACTTTGTAAGCAGGCGCTGGATATTTTCCTCCGCATTAGGGTTATTGCGCTCGCCAGCGGCAGGGTCTCTCATACCCCGTTGCATATCGATGATCATCAGCGCGACAGGTTGATTACTCGTTACCAATTCAACATCCTCGTTTATAGGCTTCTTGGATCAGGCGTAAACCCAAGCGCTTACGTGGAAGCTATGCGTTACTAGCCTGCCCCTTCCCAAAATTACTCGAAATACTTCAACCTTCTATACAGCTTGGCTAGAAAACGAGCGCCAACTATTAGGCCAATGCTGAGCACCACCGCTGCTAGCGAACCATAGGCTACTATGCCTCCCCATGCCCATTGGCCAATCGCTGTGCTCAAATGCTGAACGAAAAGATACACACCGATCAAGAAGCTGCCTGCGCGTACCAGGCCCTCCTCGGCAATCGTTAAAGCAGGCTCAGCACGCTCTTCTCCAAAAAATTTATTGGCCAGCGTTACCGCAGAAAACCACAGTACGATACCCGCGATGATAGGAATAACAGCAGTGGCTGCGAGCCATGGCAGCCACTGGGCTAGCTCCGCATCGTAGCCGGGGCTAAACAGCAGCGGCGATACGCTTAGCAAAGGCGTAATGGCGAGGTAAATAGCGAGTAATCGAATCAAAAGAATGGAGAAAGGTTTCATAGGCTTACCTTACACTTAAACCTCCAGCATAAGCCAAATTTGGCCCAAAAACCTGGTACCCGATACAACATTGCCTTGGTAATTTCTTACCAAGGCAATGAAGCAGTACGGCTACACTCTGTATAACGGACGGATGTAGAACCGGTTGTTTAACGATCCCGAATGACAATCGGACCAATGGGCGCAACATTAGGCATGAACAGCATGACTTCGTTAACGTCGTGCATGGGGGCGACAAAATCGGCTTTCCAGGTGCCTACGCGTGGGTTCTTGTCTGGTTCGTAGTTAAAGCTCAGGCGCAAGCTGTCTGGCGCGACCACACCTCCATCTTCACGCAGCAGCGAGAACGACTGGTCGCCGAACTCGGCGTAGATCTTCCCGTCAATTCGATCTAGCGGGATATCGTCATAAATGATCTCACCAGAGTAACCTGGGTAGTCCGTCACGAAACGTACTTCAATATGTAAAACGCCCTCTTTGCGAACGGCTTTATAAGGCTCAGCATAGGCGTGACCACTGGCGGTGGGCGCGCGCTCAGCATTAAGTGCAAATGCTGACGTGCTGGCTAGTGTTGTCATTAACAGCAGTGAAAGCGTGTTATGAAGCTTCATATCTGACTCTTTTCGGGGTAGTGAGTGGATGGTCGTTGGCGAAGTGATATCAGTCAGTGGTTACCAACGGAACAGAGCCACCCGAAGGCGGCTCTGTTGTACTTGCTATACTTGCCTATTTATTCAGCTTCGATACCGAAAGCGTTTAGGCCCGCGCGGAATACGTCGGTGTTGTCGATCCAGTAGTGGCTGTCTTCGTCTACTTCATAGCGGGAAAGACCGTCTTCTGCCTGAGCAATGTCAAAGAAGAACTCAGCGCCTGCGCCGTGGGCATACAACGGTACCAGCTCACGCGTGTGGGTATCGGAATGCCAACGTACCAAGGGTAGCGCGCCAGCACCCTGATTAACGATCGGGCTATAGGCATTCACATCAGAGTCAGGACCTTGAAGCAAACCGTTACCGTGATCAGTCGTTACAATGATCAAGGTATCGTCCCAGGAACTGTTGTTTTCTACCCACTCAACGGCCGCTTCCACAGCTTCGTTGAAGTCGATTTGCTCTTCGATAATACGCGGCAGGTTGTTAGCGTGAGCAGCCCAATCCACAGCGCCACCCTCAACCATCAGGAAAAAGCCATTTTCGTTGCCGTTTTCACTGGCATTGAGCACGTTCAAAGCGCCTCCCGTCAGTGTGGCAAGGCTTGGTGACGTATCCAGTAGATTACCGCCGGTTACGCCGGGGCGGCTGTATTGCAGCGTCTGAATGTTCTGCACCAGGCCCAGTACTTTGTCCTTGGGAAGATCCAACTCACCAGCAGCCAGAGCTTCAAAATCGTCCTTGCTTTCGATAAAGGCGTAATCCGTTTCGCCGCCTACCAAGCGCTGGTAGGTCTCTTCGCCACCGATAAAGCGGAAATCGCTCTCACCGGGGTTATCGACATGCTCGCCGGCTGCATCGTAATAGGGGTGCCCGGTACCGATGGCGACAGTGGCAAGGCCAGAATCGACAATTTCGCGGCCAATGGCTCTATAGTCGTTGCGGCTTACGTTATGGGCCATGAAACCGGCAGGCGTCGCGTGGGAGACCTGCACCGATGAGACAACACCCAGAGCGCGGCCGCTATCAACAGTGTATTCGCCAATATGCTTAAGCGGCTCATCATCGTTGGACCAGTTGATGGCGCTGTTATAGGACTTATGGCCTGAAGCCAGCGCCGTTGCCGCTGCCGCGCTGTCGGTGTAATCAGCCCGAGCGTAGTCGTAACCGGCAAAGTAGCCCTTGTAGTTACCCAGGCTACCTTCGTAAACGGTATCTACCGCCTCGTCGTTCCAGAGCTCGGCTGGTTCAAACGTAACCGTACCGTCATCACTCTTGGTGGGCGTGGTAGAGGTGTTTAACGGATGCGTTGCCATGAAAAGCTGTGTGTCAAACTCATCATAAACTTCATGGCCCAGCGCGCCGTGACGGAAGTAACTTGCCGCACGGAACGTCTCGATACCGGTACCGTCGGTGATCATCAAAATAACGTTCTTAGCTGTATTTTCCTGCGCTAATACCGGCGTAGCCATGACCGATGCCAGTGCCAACGTGAGTGCGTTGCGCGTAAAGTTCTTCATTTTCATCCCTAAAATAAATTTAGCTAATTTGATATCCAACAAATCGTAGCGCCTAAAAATGTCATTTTCATGACTGCTAATGAAGGTAAGTCAATTATTTCTAATAAACATGAATCGCAATCAGTAGCCGATCCGTAAAACTGTTCATTGCGGGTTTCTCCTGAGTAACGCTTGCACGCTTGGTCACAACGCATATACTGTATATATATACACAAATATAGAAAGAGGCAGGCGTATGGCGTCTCTCGGCAAATCACCAATACGGCCTCCCGTGCACAAAGGCCGCGGGGCAACCTATGACCCGCACAACCGCTTTGCCCCAACCCATAGCGTGGCAGAAGACGACGGATGGTGGCGCGAAGAGACTTCCCCCACACGGGCAACTGAAGTACGCGAAGAAACCAGTAAGAGTGCGCTTTCCTGGAACCGGTCGCCAGACTTGCCTTTTGATCGCTCATTGAACCCTTACCGAGGTTGCGAACATGGCTGTGTTTACTGCTATGCCCGCCCTTCTCATGCCTATTGGGATCTGTCCCCGGGGCTTGATTTTGAAACCAGGCTGATTGCCAAAAATGGCCTGGTGGAGCAATTAAGTGAGGAGTTTTGCAAGCCTGGATACGTCTGCCGACCAATCAATCTCTCTGGTAATACCGATTGTTACCAGCCACTAGAAGCCAAGCGCCACTTAACGCGCCAGTTGCTTGAGCTATTATTGGCTTGCCGCCATCCAGTCACTATTGTGACCAAAAGCACGTTAGTGTTACGGGATATGGATCTGCTGGCTGAGATGGCCGAACACCGCCTGGTGCGCGTATTTATTAGCCTGACCAGCCTAGACGCCAATATGAAACGCACGCTGGAACCTCGTGCGGCCTCTCCTCAAGCGCGTTTAAAAGTTATCCGTGAGCTGAATACTGCTGGCATTCCCGTCGGAACGCTTGTTTCTCCGGTCATCCCCGGATTAACGGATCATGAAATAGAGCGGATTCTTGAGGCCGCCAGCCGTGCTGGCGCACGAACGGCGTCCTGGATGCTGCTGCGCTTACCCCATGAAGTCGCTCCTCTTTTTGAAGCCCGGCTGGAAGCCCATTACCCCGAGCGTGCGGCCAAGGTAATGAGCCTGATTCGCCAATGCCGGGGCGGCAAGGCCTACGACGCTCAGTTCGGTAAGCGCTTTCGCGGCGAAGGTATTTTTGCCGATATGATTGCACAACGCTTTAATCGCGCCAGCCGCCAGTGGAACTTTCAATCTCGTACCGAGCAAGGGCTGAATACCCGAGACTTTCGCCCGCCCAACGCTCAGGGCGAGCTTTTTTATTAAAGCCCATGAAAAAGGCATTTGCCTGACATACTCTCAGCTTACTGAAAGTGCCAAGCAAATGCCTAAGTGATTAATACTACTGTTTTTCGCTATTCGTCATAGCTCTGCTTAAAATCTAATGACGACCTTTCTAAACATCCTCCCATGGTTCATCAATGCAGCTTTTCTCCATCAACAGTGATGTGATGCGTACTGCGGGCTTTGGGATGAATAAAGTAGTGACCTTCGGGCGCGGTATGGGGCTTGATATGGTGTAGTTTAAGGTTTTTTGGCGCAGCGCTTTTATTATGCACTCCATAAATAATAAACGGAATCGATAGCACTACAAGGAAACAGCCGATCAGCAAACCGGTATACACTTCGTTAGACTCTTTTCCTGGCAACCCCGTGGGAGGGAAGAAGGAGACGACAAAAGCAACTAAAGAAGTAAGTAACCCCACTACTGCAACGGTAATTTTTATTTTGTTACCGCCAGGGATATTGAAGGTACGTTGATTTTCAGGCTGTTTTCGAACAAGGGTAATGTAAGCCAGAAATAGCATAAAGTAGCTGCACAGATAGATAACGACGGTTAGCGCTAGTGCAATCAGGAAGGACATATTATTTCCTCCCCCCGTATTCGTCAGAATAATCAATGCGATAGTTGTAATGGTTAGCTGAGAAATAACCAACGCCACCGGCACGCCGTTCTTGTTTACTTTAGCAAAACGCGCCGGCAATATACCCTGCTGCGCGGTTACCAACATGCCGCGTGATGGTCCAACAATCCATGCGGCTATTTCAGCCAGCACGCCCAGCAATAGCAGCGCAGCAATAATCCGAATAGCCCATTCAAAATGGCTGCCAAAGTGGTTAATCAACACACTGAACGTTTGCATCACGCCCGCAGATAAGTTGATTTGCTCGTGAGGAATAACAGATGCAATCGTCAACCCACCGAGAGAACTTAAGAGAATGGCAGAAACCATAAGAAATAACATGGCGAGAGGATAGTCACGACCAGGGTTTTTCATCTCATTGACATGAGTCGCCGACGCTTCAACCCCCATATAACTCAGTATAAAAGCGACAAACACTACCAAGGTACTCATACTACCAAAGGTGGGGAAAAACGTCTGTGCACTCATTTCAATAGCGACCGGCGCACCTGAGCGAAGATACAAAACTGCAAGCCCAATTAAGATAAAAGCGGGCAGTAGAATACCTGCAAAAAAGCCTAGCTTTGCAATCCGCGCCGTATTCTTGGTACCGCCAAACTGAGTTAACGCTAATCCCCACAATATAATCAACGCCGCAATCGTTTTGACTATCGGGTCGCTATTCAGTGCAGGCCAATTAAGAATATAAGAGAGTGCGCCTAGCACGAAGTAAAGCATAGGAATAAAGCCGACAGCAATTTGCAAATAGCCAAAGGAGATTGCCGCAAATCCCCATCGTTCACCTAGCGTTTTGGATACCCACGTAAAAACCCCGCCCTCTTCCCAGCCTTTAACCGTCGCCATTTCTGCCGCGCAAAGCCCTACCGGAATAAACCACAGAACCCCACCAAGAATAAGAAAGAAGACCAACGAGAAACCCGATGTTGCAAAGGTAGGATATTCATATACCGCCATTACCATTGAAGCCGTTATCGCGAAGAAACCCAATAACGAAAGCTGCTTTGGCGCGGCTGTCGATTGTGTATTATCCATATTTATTCCCCGAAGAAACGAATTATTAATCCGTCATTCTTTTATTCGCTAATTAGAGCGGCGATGTCTAGCCGCCCTAACAACCAAAGAGTCTCAAATCAGGAATGATTAAAGCCGCTGGCTTCATCTTCTGATAGTGGATTAACCACGGGATGATCTTCAAAATGCTGAAGTGCTCGCTTCATATCTTCAATTAACAAGCAGCCTAGATCGTAGCTCACCCCATGACGAACAAGGATACGCTGGATAACCAAGTCTTCACGGTGAGCTGGCATAGAATAAGCAGGGACTTGCCAGCCGCGCGAGCGTAATTTGTCGGCCAGGTCATAGAGCGTATAACCGCCAATATTTGCTCCCTCTTTCAGCTTCCATGCCAACGCAGGAATACCTTCATTGCTGTTCCCATCAAAGAGGATTTCGAAGGGGCCTAGTTTACTAATCTCATCTGCAATATGCTGCGCGGTAGCGTAACAGGCATTATGGATTTTGGCGTAACCTTCACGGCCAAGTCGCAGGAAGTTGTAGTACTGCGCAATGATTTGCCCGCCGGGGCGCGAAAAATTGAGCGCGAATGTCGGCATATCACCGCCGAGATAGTTAACGTTAAAAATGAGCTCTTCGGGCAAGTCTATTGCTTCACGCCAGACCACCCAGCCAGCTCCCAAAGGTGCAAGCCCAAATTTGTGGCCAGACGTGTTAATGGACTTTACTCTCGGGAGTTGGAAGTCCCACACTAGATCTGGCGCGCAGAACGGAGCCAAGAAGCCCCCACTGGCACCGTCAACGTGCATAGGAATATCCAGGCCGGTTTCTTGTTGCAATTGATCCAGCGCATCGCTGACAGCTTTTACTGGCTCGTATTGGCAAGTAAAGGTAACGCCCAGCGTTGGTATGACGCCAATCGTATTTTCATCAACGCGTTTGATAACTTCCTCTGGGCTCATAATCAAGCGATCGCCTTCCAGCGGAATTTCACGCAGTTCAACATCAAAATAACGGGCAAATTTGTGCCAGCAAATTTGTACTGGCCCACAAATCATATTTGGTTTATCAGTGGGCAACCCTTCTGCCGCACGTTTTTTCCGCCATTGCCACTTAAGCGCTAGCCCGCCAAGCATTGCGGCTTCTGAAGAGCCAATCGTCGAGCATCCCATGGTTGTTTCTGGCGAGGGTGAGTTCCAGAGATCTGCTAACATCCTAACGCAGCGTGCTTCGATCTCCGCAGTTTGTGGATATTCATCTTTATCGATCATGTTTTTATCGATTGAAAGATCCATCAAATTACGAATTTCATCATCAACCCACGTTTGGCAAAATGTTGCCAGGTTCTGGCGGGAATTTCCATCAAGCATTAATTCGTCACGAATGGCGCTAAATACATTGTGAGGATTCCGTTCCTCATCGGGAAACCCGGATTTCGGCAACGATGTCGCCAAGTCAATTGATGCATATACATCGTCATTATCATTACGTGCATTTAACCCTTTGACATCCATCGTACTACCCCCAGTTTTTTTATATGGATCACGTTTACTGCTCAAAGATCAGCTAAAACCACCCTACCAAACCATCAACATTTACTATACCTACATAGATGGTGCTTTTAGTCTATGACAAAATCTTAAAAATGAAAAATCGTAAGTATGATTTAAAAAATTATTTCGCCAGCAAACGTCTATCCATTTGAAAATGCTAAAAATATTACCAACCAAGGCGTGACATCTCTTTCTCATAGCACCCAACGGGTAGAAAAGTGGTTTAATAACGAGTATAAGAAAATATACCAACTCATCAATAGATTAAAAACCTTGACGCTACAAACATCCAAACAATGGCTCCCATATTAATCTACACAACGGTATAGGATTATCTTCAAGGCCATAGCACGATATGACCACTCAATAAAAACAACTTAAGCCACTGTTTTACAATAAGGTATCATGAGTGAAAAAGGTATTTTATCCAGCCATCATTTAATGAATACTGGGTGACTCGACCAAGAATTAGAAAGATAAATATTCAACAAGCAACCATTTGTGCTGACGAATAAACAACAGTGCTATAATGGAATATAGTCAAGACATGAAAATACAGTATGGCATGATCTAACAGGTCCCATAAAAAGGCATTTGCCTGACATACTCTCAGCTTACTGAAAGTGTCAAACAAATACCTAAAGGAGTAGCCTTTGTTGCTTTCGCTATTCGTAACGCTTATTTAGGCCGGTGGCGTAGCTCATTAAGCACTAACGTAAAGAAACTACGAATTTCGTTCATTTTGGGTCGTGCTTCTTTAATCAGCGTATCGAAAGGTTCTAGTTCGCGCTCTTGCGCTTCTCTTTGTGCAATTTCTTCTCTTATTTCTTCAATGAGCTCGGAAGAGTCATCCAGCATGGCCTTGAGTTCAGCGGTCGATGTTGATACTAGCTCGTGTTGATGGGTCATGGGTGTTTCCTCAAAACAGCGTGGTGAGCGCAATCAGGATAGCTGGCACGGCAATAAATACGCCTAATACCCAAGCAGCGGCGAGTGCTTTTCTTTCTGAGGCGGCACGGCCTAGCCACTCGGCACCCTTAACAGGCAGTGGTCTTAAAAACGGTAGGCCAAAAATCACCACAACCGCAAATAAATTAAAGAAGAGGTGAACCAGTGCGATTTCCAGCGCCAGTATGGCAGTTGCCCCAGTGATTGCGGTGGCAGCAAGTAGCGCGGTAAACGTCGTGCCAATATTGGTGCCCAATGTAAAAGGGTAAATCTGACGTAAAGAGAATGCGCCTGACCCAGCTAACGGCACCATTAAGCTTGTGGTGGTAGAGGAAGACTGGACTAAAAACGTCACCACAGCACCAGAAGCAATACCGGCGACGGGGCCACGTCCAATGGCGTTATGCATAATGTTTTTTGCCTGCCCTACCATCAATACTCTCAGCAGTGCGCCGATATAACGAATCGCTAAAAAAATCACGGCAATACCAAAAATAATCATGGCAACGCCACCGGCAATCGTGGGCAGGTTCATGGCGACACTTTCAACCGAAGAGGTAATCGGCTTTGTTGCCATCCCAACAATATTAATACTACCCATGGAAAGGTCAGCATCACCGTAAAACAGAAACGCCGTAGCGTTCGACAGCTTTTCAAGCGGATGAAAAATAAGCTCAATGGGCAGAAAAATCGCCACGGCCAGCAAGTTAAAAAAGTCATGCACCGTTGCGGCAGAGAACGCCCGCCTAAACTCGGCTTTATCACGTACATGGCCCAGACTTACCAATGTATTGGTAACAGTAGTACCAATATTGGCCCCCATAATCATGGGCACCGCCATAGCGACAGGCAGGCCACCCGCCACAAACGCCACGATAACAGAAGTAACGGTTGAAGATGACTGTATCAGGGCCGTCGCGACAATCCCAATCATCAAACCAACAAAGGGGTTGGTGGCAAATTCAAACAACTGAGCGGCATGGCCGCCCGCGGCAATCTTAAAGCCATTACCTATGATGGATACGGCACAGATCAGGAAATACACCAGCAATGCAAGCGTGAGCCACTGCCTTAGCGTGCCCTTGCGCCGGACTTTTATTCTGCGACCCTGGCTTGGTAAGACCTCTTGCACAGCACTATTGATATTTTCGGCCATTGCCACATCCTCTTGGAAGGAAGAACGCACGTATAACCCACCCACTCCTGCAAAGAGTGGCGTCTATAAGTGACATAGGCGTGACAACGGCGTGGCACTATCGTGTTAGAGCGAACGGTATTGGATCGAAGAGAGGTTGTTCACAATGGGCAACATCAAGCGAATGCTGCTACTTCCTGGAAACGGCATCCCATGTAAGTTACCCACGCTTGAACAATCGAAAGTGCTTTTTACCTTTTTGTACGATCCAGTATTGGTCAAAAAGCGCGAATGCTTGACTTAGCTGCCCTTGCTCGGCGCGCTCGCCATTGATACGTACAGCGTTCTGGTCAATCAATTCACGGGCCTGCCGCCTGGATGAGGCGAGTTCGCTTGCCACCATAGCTTCTTCCAGCGTCTGTCCAAACGCTACGTCTTGGCAGCGTAGCCCATCAAGTTCAAGTTGCTGTAGCTCACTACATGAGAGCGCAGCTACTTCACCACTGAACAGCGCCTGGGAAATACGCTGAGCAGCAGCCAGCCCCTCCTCGCCATGCACAAAGCGGGTAATGGTTTCAGCAAGTACACGCTGCGCTTGGGGCTTGCCAGCGGCCTGCTTGTCTTCTGCTTCGATTGCGTCGATGTGATCGCAATCCATGAACGTGTAATAGCGTAAAAAACGGTAAACGTCAGCATCATCCGTATTCAACCAGAACTGGTAAAACTGGTAAGGCGAGGTCTGTTCCGGGTCGAGCCATACCGTGCCGCTTTCCGTTTTACCGAATTTGGTACCGTCGGATTTGGTGATCAACGGCAGCGTCATACCGAACACCTGCTCGCCGTTCAGGCGGCGTGTGAGGTCGATACCACTGACGATATTGCCCCACTGGTCGTTGCCACCCACTTGTAACCGGCAGCCCAACGTCTTGTTGAGGTGGGCAAAGTCATAGGATTGCAGCAGCGCATAGCTGAATTCAGTAAACGACATGCCCTGGTCAGGCCGTTCAAGACGCTGACGAACGGATTCACGGTTAATCATCGCATTCATCGAGAAGTGTTTGCCCACATCGCGAAAGAAGTCGATCACGCTAATCTGGCCAATCCACTCTGCATTATTAACCGCTTTCAGGGGCGCTTCGAGGTGCGGGGCCATCAACCAATAAATCTGTTCGCTTAAGGCGTTAACCCAACCCTCAACCGTTTCGGGAGAGTTAAGCGAACGCTCCGCCGCCTTGAAGCTGGGATCACCAATCAAGCCGGTGGCCCCCCCGACCAACGCCACACTTTGGTGGCCGGCATCCTGAAAGCGTTTGAGCATCAATAAGGGCACCAAGTGCCCGATATGCAGGCTGCCCGCCGTGGGGTCAAAACCGCAGTAAACGGTCTGCGGTGATTCGAGCAGAGCCTGAAGCTCATCCAGGTGAGTTGTCTGCGCAATCAAACCACGCCGTTCAAGGTCGTGAAGCAATGCCTGTACAGTCATCATGCTCGCCTTTTTAGCCATTAGAGAAGATGGTCATAGGCTAAAAGTTGGCGGCGCAATCCGCGATATCCCTAAAGGGATAGAAATCAGGATTGGGTGACGGGCGGTGCGGTAATGGCATGATTGATAAACAGGCCAAAGATCTCGCTTAACGACGCCACACCCAGCTGGGCGTAAATACGTTTGCGGTGATTCTTGACCGTACCTTGGGTGATCTGCAGGCGCTCGGCAATCTCTTCGGAATCCAGGCCCTGCACCATCAAGGCAGCCACCTGCTGTTCACGGTGGGTTAAATGCGCCTGCCCAAAGCTGCCAATGGCCTGGTGAATGTGCTGGCTAATCGGCTGATCGGGCTGCAAAGGCTCAGAAAGATACAGCGGATTATTGCCCCACTGTTTGCGGCACAGCGCGGCCAGCAGCTCAATATACAGCTCAAGGTAGTGGGCATCGGAGGAAGAAAACCCGCCACTCTCCGCCAACAATCCCAAGTAGATAACTATCCAGCGGGCATCATCCAGACGAATGGCGAGACAAAGTTCACCCTGCCAGCCGGTTCGCTGATAGAAGTTGCTGGCATACTCGTTATACCCGGCAGGCGGTACCACATCGGCCATACACAGCACACCTTGGCGCGGTGCCTGGTCGAGCGCTACCAGAAAAGGGTCCTGCTGGTAATCCTGTAGCAAGTAACGCTGAAAAAGCAGCTCACGGCGCTCGGGAATGGAATCGAACAGGTAGATAGGGTGTTTATCAGGCCGGTACCCAATGATCACCGCACAGTCAAAGTGGATAATGGTTTTGAGAAGCGCCGTCAGCTGTGAGGTGAAGCTCACCGTGTGCAGCGCATCAATCGTCTGCGTTAACGCATGCGGCATGACGTCTTTAAAGAGAGTAGGCATACGTATTAAACGGTGGCTGTGGCAGAGGACGTTCAGTATGCTTTAGTCCGCGCTCATTTATAAGACATTCACACGGTAGATTTTATGACCGACTCTCTCAGCAAGACAAAATCCAGCTTTTATCGACGTCTTTACGTGGCTTACCTGATCGACCAGGGCGTCGCTAGCGTACCTGCGCTCGTAAGCGCCTGCGGCATGCCGCGTCGTACGGCTCAGGATACGATTGCGTCACTTGCCGAACTGGACATTGAATGCCAGTTTCAACCAACCCAAGGCGAGCGCCATAACAGTGGTGAATACCGGATTATCAGTTGGGGGCCAATTGACCCTTCCTGGGTCAAAAATCAGGCAAAACGGCTGGCCGAGGCACTGGGTTATCCCTCGATCTCGTTTTGATTGCCTGCTGGTTCAGATGCTCAATCACGCCAGGCAAGCCGAGCAGCATTCAGCGTAACGCTTAATGAACTGGCGACCATGGCCAGTACCGCCACCAGCGGGGGGATGGCCATCACGATCACCAAGCCCAGTGCTAGCGTATTATAGACGGCCGACAGGGTTAAATTCTGCAACATGACACGCCGAGTTGCCTGAGCAGTGGCAAGCCCCTCAACCAGGCTAGAAACACCCGGTTTCAGTAAATGCGCAGCTGCACCTTCACGGGCGGCATCACTGGCGTTGAAAGGGGCTGCCCCAATATCGGCGGCCGTCAGGCTTAAGGTGTCATTAACCCCATCGCCCACAAACAGCGTAGGCCCTGGCAGCCCCTGAACCAAGCGGGCTTTCGCCTCCGGCGAACGCTCTGCAAAACATGCATTCGGCACCAGCCCAAGGCGCTCAGCCACCGCCTCAACGGCGCCAGGCCTATCTCCACTCAGCATGACCACCCAGTAATCGGCTTGCAGTGATTGAATACTCGGCGCGGCATCCTCATACGGCGTATCTTCAAGGTAGAAGCTGCCTAGCCAGCCCAAGGCGTCCGCAAGTACCACTTCAGAGGCGGCAAGTGAGGTATCCGTTTCATGTTCAGGTAGCTCAATACCCTGACGAGTTAAAAAGCGCTGGCTGCCTAGCCAAATATCGCCATGTTCTGGCAAGTGAAGATGAACCCCTTGCCCAGGCACCTCTTCTATCACCTGGGCTTGCCGAGGCACGTATGCCGGGTCAGAACCCGCCCAACGCTTGAGCGCTTGGGCCAAGGGATGCTGGCTGTTGGCTGCCACTTGATACAACGTGGCTTTAACCGCTGGCTCGGTCATCCCTTCGCGGCCTACCCAGTTTACTAGCACCGGTTCGCCCTTCGTTAACGTGCCGGTTTTATCCAGGGCAATGGTTTTTACTCTCGCCAGCGTTTCAAGCGCTGCTGGGTCGCGCAAGGCGATCCCCTGGTTTAACAGTCGGCCGCTCCCCGCGAGGCTTGCCAGTGGCACGGCCAAACCTACGGCGCAGGGGCATGCGACTACCAGAACTGAAAGCGCTCGAACGGCGGCATCTTCAAGGCCAAGCCCCAACAATAGCCCAACCGGCAGAGTAGCTAACCCCAGTATCAACGCCACGGGGCTTAACCAGGCAGCAAAGCGGTCGGCGAGTTTTTGCAGCTCGCCCTTTTGCGTCTGATAGTGGCGCATTTGGTCGCGGAGACGGTCCAGACGCCGATCGCCCAAGGCATGAGTGACCGTCATAGTGACATCATCGCTGCCTAGTAACCGACAGCCGGCATAAATTGGCTCGCCTTTAGGAAAGTGGCGAGGTGTGCTCTCCCCTGTCAGCGATGCGGTATCCACCCACGCGGCCTCTTCTAAAATGCCGTCCAGCGCAATAAACTCACCTGGCGTGAGCATTACGCTGGCACTCGGCAGCACCTCAGCCAAGGGTTTCACCTGCCACTTGGCGCCCTCCCACACCAGCGCCTCACCCTTTGGTTGGGGCAGGACATCAAGGGCTTTTAACCCGCGATGACGACACAGCGTTTCCACTAGCCGCCCGCCTAGCAAAAGCACAATGAGCATGACGGCCGTATCGAAATACACCTCGGCAGAGCCGCGCCACAAAAGTCCGAACGACACCACGACCGCAGACCAAACGCCGAGGGTAACCAGCACGTCCATGCCCGGACGTTTGGCACGCAGCGTGCGCAGGCCTGCTCGATAAAACGGCCACCCGGCAAAAGTCACAACGGGAATAGAAAATGCCCCCGACACCCAAGCGACGACCCACTCAATCGTTGGGTTGGGCAACGCTCCTGCGTAAATTAAAAGAGATGCCAACATGGTCCACATGCCAAACACGGCCCCCACCAGCAGGCGTAAACTCAAATAGCGGCTTTCCTGCTCAAGGCGCGCATGCGCGTCCGCACCAGCTTCCAGCTCGGTTAATCGGTAGCCCAGGCGTTTTACTCCAGGGGCCAACGTGTCGAGCGAGATAGCCTCAGCAGCTCCTTTTACCCATAGCGTGGCGGTTGGGTAGTGAACGCTGATGCTCTCAATCCCCTTTCGGTGGCTAAGCACGCCCTCCACGGCGAGCGCACAACTGGTGCACCACATGCCGTTTAGCGTGTACAGCGCTTCTTTGGCGCTTGGCTCCCCCTGCGCCTGCATCGGTGGCTCTTTACCGCTTACAGACAAGGCGGTAAGCCAACCATCGGCCCGGCGACAAACACCACGCCCAAGGCAGAAAACACGTATAGCCATGCGGACACAAAGGCATTAAAGTGCTGCCGCCCTTTATGTTGTTTCGCTTCCTGAAAACACCCCCAGGCAAGCCCGGCCAATAACACGGCGGTTATCAGGCTCAGCAACAGCAGAGTGATATTGATATGGTTAAATGCACCTTGGTCAGGCTCAGGCGGCACCAGGGCACAGGCAACCGATAGCCCGCCGTAAATGGCGACAAACCAGATGCTCCAAAGCGTCAACCCACCTACAAAATGGCCCGGATGAGTAAGATTTAATCGCTGCACGATTGCTTTCATCGCTTAGCCTCCAATCACGCGCGGTAACACGGCCAGCGCAATAACCAATATCCAGAACACCACCACGTTATAGCGCCAGAAATAAGCGACGACTACCGGTTCAAACGGCGCATGCAATCCCACATAGCGATAACCAACACGTAAGCCCTGGAGCAGGGAAAGTACCGCCCCCAAGGCGCTATGCAGCAGCGCGTAGTAGAGGCCTACCATCAGAATTGCATCATGCGACGTTTCAGTAACCGCCAGGTTAGCGCGTACCATTACCCATAAAATCAGCGCAAACTGAATGCCGCCCAATAGCGCGGCGCCGTAAAAGTTAAATGCCAAGCCACGCTCTTGTTGCTTACGCAGTCCTCGTACGCTCTTCTCCATTAACGCCGCACCACCCAGTAATGCGCCACCCGCGATGACAAGCGCTATTAAGGAAAGCGGCGATGTCTCGGGCATCCGCCATTCAGGCGATATCGTCCACAGATAAAACCAGCCAAATAGATAAGATAGGAAAAAAGATCCATTGGCGATCATTGCGGTTGTCATGGCCCAAACGCCGGGGCCATCCATGGTTCGGGAGTGCAGTGGTGGGTCGCCAGGCGTAACATTAGCGTTAGGTGCCGCTTTAGGATGGGCCCCGTTCTCCCACGACCAGCGCAGCAGGAAAACGACCGCCACCACTGCCCCCAAACCGGCCAACGGGTACCAGCGCAATAACAGGCTGATACACACTATCGCCAGCGCCATAGCAGCAAAAAGCGGCCACCAGGAGTTACTGGGCACATGAATAACTTCACGCACTTTGCCGGTTAGCGGATCGGTGCCCCACATCTCGCGGCGGCCGTGGTCTGCTGAGGCCAGGCCGTGTTTGCCTTCTTCCATCTCCTGCGGCAACTCAGGGTGCTCCCAAAGCGGGTGACGTGTTTCAATAGGAGGCAAGCTGACAAAGTTATAGGGAGTCGGTGGCAGTTTATTGGCCCACTCCAGTGTATCCGCATTCCATGGATTGGTTTTGGCGGGTTTGCCGTAGCGAAAGTGCAGCGCGATATCAATCAGCACCATGGCGAACCCTGCCGACATCACAAACCCGCCGATGGAAGACAGCAAGTTAAAAATATCCCAGCCCAATCCCGTGTCATAGGTATAAACCCGCCGGGGCATTCCCAAAAGACCTGTCCAGTGCATAATCAAAAAGGTGGCATTGAAGCCGATAAACACCAGCCAGAAGCCCCATTTGCCAATCGTTTCAGAGGGCATCCGCCCTGAAAAGAGCGGCAACCAGTAGTAAAGCCCGGCCATTAACGGGAAAAGCATGCCGCCTACCAGTACATAGTGCATATGCGCCACGACAAAGTGCGTGTCATGCACCTGCCAGTTAAAGGGCACTAGCGCCAACATAACGCCGGTTAAACCACCGCACACAAAAATGACCAAAAATCCGACGATCCATAGCATCGGGAGTTTCATTTTGGGTTTACCAAGCCACAGTGTGGCCAACCAGGCAAAGATTTGAATACCAGTAGGTATCGCCACCAGCATACTGGCAGCTGAGAAAAATGCCTGAGCCAGTTGGGGGATGCCCACCGTAAACATGTGGTGGACCCATAGCCCAAAGCTAATAAATCCCATCACGGTAATGGCGAATACAACCCAGCCGTAGCCTACGATAGGCCGACCGGCGAAGACGGGAATCAGCGTCGAAACAATGCCGGCAGCCGGCAGAAAGATGATGTAAACCTCTGGGTGGCCAAATAGCCAGAACAGGTGCTGCCAGAGTACCGGGTCGCCGCCGCCTGCGATGTCGAAAAATGGCATGCCTACAGCACGCTCAAGCTCTAGCAAGATACTGCCCAGAATAAGGGGCGGAAACCCCACCACAATCATCAGCGCCATGGCCAAAATGTACCACGCAAACAGCGGCATCTTGTGCAGCGCCATCCCTTGAGTACGGGTTCGTAGAATGGAAACCACCAACTCTACCCCGGCTGAAAGCGCCGAAATCTCAACGAAGGTGATCCCCAACAGCCAGAAATCGGAGCCGAGGCCTGGCGAATACTCGCTACTGCTAAGCGGCGTGTACATAAACCAGCCGCTGTCCGGCGCCATTTCCAGCACCATGCTGAAAGAAAGAATGATGCCGCCAAACAGATAACACCAGTAGCCCAGCGCGGTTAACCGCGGGCACACCAGGTCACGCGCGCCAATCATCTTGGGGATCATATAGATCGCCAAGCCTTCCAAAATGGGGATGGCGAACAAAAACATCATCACCGTGCCGTGCATGGTGGTAACTTGACTATAGATTTCGGGCGTTAAAAAGCCTTGATCGGGTGTCGCAATCTGCGTGCGAATCAGCATCGCCAAAATGCCGCCAAACAGAAAGAAGGCCATCCCGGTGACCATAAATCGAAGGCCAAGCGTGGTGTGGTTAACTATGGTTAACGCTTTTAAACCAGGAGGATTTGCCCATACCTCTGCAAGGTCATTGTGTAACTTTTGAAGGTCTTCAGGGCCAGTTGCGTCGCGATCAATCGTTGTCATGGGGCCAAGGTCTCCAGCCAAGCACCCAGGGACTCCAAGGTGGCAGTATCCATATAGTTATGAGATGGCATTTTGTTACTCGGCTTAAGCGTTTGGTGATTTTCCAACCAGTAGTGAATAGCGCCCTCCTCCATGGGGAGCGTGCCCGCGCCCAGGGTATAGCGCGCACCAACATCAGAAAGATCAGGCCCAATAGTGGAGGCAGAGAGCCCAGCAACGCTATGGCAGCTGGCACAGGTAGATGCAAACTCATCCCGCGCTTGGGCAAAGTCATCATTTGCAAGTGCTAGTTCGGCCAAGCGCTCTTCCTGCCGTTCAGCGAGCCACGCGTCATACACTTCACGTTCTACGGCTTCAACGTAAAACTCCATATTCGCATGCTGAGCACCGCAAAACTCCGCGCACTGACCACCAAAGACGCCCGGCGCATCGGCCTCAAGACGAATAACATTGGTGCGCCCGGGTAGCATATCGATCTTGCCACCTAGCCTGGGTATCCAAAAGGAGTGAATAACATCGGCGGAGGTAACGTGAAAATCTACAGGTTCCCCCGCAGGCATGATGAGCTGGTTCGCGGTGACGACTTCTCCGCCTTCTGCTCCCGGGTAGCGAACTTCCCACCACCATTGATGGCCGATCACCTCAATCACTTCAGGGGGCTGGCCCAACGGTAGCGGCAACATTCGCTTGCCAGTCGGCACCCCAAAAATAAGTAATGCCGTAACGCTCAAAACAGGCAGTAAAATGCCCCCACCAATAATCCAACGGCGAGCAATTTTGCGCTCCTCTTGAGGCGTACGTTCCTGGTATTTACGTTTGAAGGTATAAAGCCATAACGCCACCACGCCAATCAGCACCACTGTGGCAAATGTCAGCATTATCCACCAGATTAGGACCACATCGCGTGCAGCTTGCCCAGCGGGGTCTAGAATAGACCTATCACCCGTGCAGCCTGTAAGACCTAACGTCAGAGTGCCCAGCAGAGTGAGCATGCACCGGTTGACCCACTGCGGTACAGCACGTTGAATACACAGCAAGGCGACGTGACATAAGTAGCGTTCCCTCATTGTTTATTCCTTTTTTCTGCCCACAGGAAGTGATAATGGCAAACTCCAATAGGCGTAATATCAAAAGTCGCGCTTCTATTTCTGGCCACCCGCTGCATCCGCTGATGGTTCACTTTCCCGTGGCTGCACTGATGGCCCTGGTAGCCTGCGATTTGGGATACTGGTATACCGACGATCCTTTCTGGCTGCGCGTAGGTTTGTGGCTGGCGGGTATAGGGGCACTTGGGGGCTGGCTGGCGAGTATTGCAGGCATCATTGACCTGGTGAGCGTAGGCCAAATTCGCCGTCTCATTACCGGCTGGAGCCACGCTATTGTCGCTGTTGTCATGCTCTCGCTTGCTTCGCTTAACTGGCTGATCCGGTTTAGCGAACCGGAGTTGGTGCTGCCTTGGGGCATTGCGGTTTCTGTGGTAACCGCCGGACTGGTAGCGTTGGCTGGCTGGCTGGGCGGCCAACTCGTGTATGAACACGCCGTCGGTGTCGAAGTTGAAGAGTGATGCGATAGTGGTCATGGCGGGCTAGCTCCAATCCAGCGGCTTGGCTAATACCAGCCCAAGCACGCAAAGAATGCCCGCCAGGGCCACCAAAAACGCGAGTATTAACGCCGTTTTTACGCCTTTATAAATCCCCATTTCCAGACGTAAAATTAGCCATCCATAGGCGCCGTGGGCAGCCACCATGGCAACGACAGCGCCCAATTTGAGCACCAGCCAGCCGCCCACCAAACCATGCAAGATAAAGAGAAGCGTGCCGGAAAATATGGCAATTAGCGCTGCCGGTGTTGCCACAGAAATATAAAAAAACCGTGGCATGGGAGGAGAGCCCTGCGCAAAGCCTGCGTCTTTACGAAGTTGCAGCGTATAGCTGAGTAACGCAGGCAGATACAGCAGCGAGCCGCACCAGATAACAAGCGAGGCTATATGAAGAAGTTTTAGCCAAGGCATTGAGGCTTCCTTGCATTGCGTTAGGCTTAGTGAAAGAACACTCCACTAACCTTAGTCAACGCTCGCCACTCTGGCTAGCCGATTTACCTTAGGGTGATTTCGTAACCCGTGAATTTACGAAGATTAATCACTCCACTATCAAGAATGAGATACTGTCCTTTAATGCCTTGTAACACGCCTTCGACCAAGGGTTGTTTGTCAAAATTATGGGAAATCACTTTGCGTGGAAACGTCTCCACCGGGTAATCAAACGTGTAGGGCGTTTCATCCAGCTCACGAATTGCGTCATTGCCATGCTGGTCGCGCAGCTGATTCAAACCGCCATCAAGCGTTTCCAACAGGCGATCACGTTCGGCAATTAAATCAAGCGCCTCCACCTCCCCTTTCAGCATAGCCCGCCAATTGGTTCGGTCGCTTACCTGCTCTTTGAAAAGCATCTCGACGAACCCTGATTGCTGACGCGTGTCGACCTCAAGTATGGGAAGCGCCTGGATAGCGCCTTGGTCCATCCAACGAGTCGGCATCTGTGTTTTACGGGTGATGCCAACTTTTAAACCCGATGAGTTCGCCAAATACACGATATGCGGTTGGAAACAATGCGTTTCGCCCCACTCAGGCTCGCGGCAAGTGCCTTGAAAAAAGTGGCACGTCTCAGGCTTCATGATGCAGGTATCGCACTGCGCCAAGCGCTTGAAGCACGGATAACAATGCCCTTGGGCAAAGCTTTTTTTAGTCGCTCGACCGCAGTGAGTACAAGCAATAGCGCCGCTCCAATGAAGCGATATCGGCTTGCCTACGCGCGAATTGAGGGGGATGTGCTGATCCCCAGCACGCAAATGGTAACTCACCTGGTCACCCGGCCGGTCAGGCAATACGACCGACATCTTGCGTAAACACCCTTGCACTGCCTGTTCAACCACGCGTTGCATCCCGTCCCAAACCTGCCATTTCTGGCGTAACACCTGCGCCAGAAGACGCCGCTCCACAGGTACGCTGCTCCAGATACCCCACGCGTTTCTCTTCAGGCACGTTATTTTCAGCCTCAAAGCGCATCACCGCTTCCAGACACAGCTCTGTTTGCTCAGCGGTAAGAAAGCGACCGTCGGGCCACTTACGCAGCGACACCGCTTGCTTAAGGCTTTCATAAATCGCAGGTGTCATTTGGTTGATCATTTTATCGAACGTCATATCGCTCATTACGGATCTCTTAATCTGTTTTCAAACGGCGAGACGAATAATACACGCCAGTAATAAGCCCGACGAGGAGCCCACCTAAATGTGCTTCGTTAGCGACATTGCCAAAACCTACCCAACTGGCCATATCGGTCATGGTGAACACCATCCACCCCAACATGAACACAACCAGCATTTGAGGAACGAAAAAACCACGTTGTGGCGCACGTCGCGACATCACCCAAACATGCCCTAGCAGGGCATAAACCACGCCCGACATACCGCCAAACAGCACGGTTCCGGTAAAATATTGCGCAAGATTAGCGCCGATACCCGCAACTAAAAGCAGAAGCAGCATGGTACGGCTGCCTTGTAGCACCTCCACCTGGCGCCCAAAGTACCATAACCACATAAGGTTGAAGATCAAGTGCATCCAGCCAAAGTGCAGGAATGCCGGTGAAAGCAGCCGCCATACCTGCCCGTTTATTAGCCCATCGGTTAAGCTGCGATATACAAACTGATTGCCCGAAATTTCTATCGGTACGATGGTTAACGCCATCACGACGCTATCACCCAACACTCCCGTTAACGCAAATATCACAAGACTAATAGCCATCGCGATAGCGGTAACAGGAACATGGCGCAAGGTGGTTAGTATATTGCCGGATGCGTAGCGGCGATTGGCGGGCTGATCAACAATAAGTGCTTCGCCACGCTCCCAGCGCGCTACCAGGCTTTTAAGCTCTGCGTGCTGACGTGGGTCGGCTATCCAAAGCAGAGGGCCCTCGGCTTCTTCTGTAATGCGATGCCCAATTCGATAGTGCCAAAGTGCTTTACGCAGTTCCTGCGTATCAGCATCACTTGGTAAGTGCATTACGGGGTGCATAAACTCTCCCTATTGAGGCCCTCGCCTTTGAAAACCAACCCCTTCATCGACTATTGCTGCATGAAGACAAATACCATAAGCAAAAAATCATGGCCAAAAAAAACCGGCGGAGGGGGCCGCCGGATAAAGCAAGGGATCATTCAAGGGAACACCTACTCTGATGGCCGACCGCACAGTTAGTTCAGCAGTTTTATAAAAAAAATGTAAAGCCTTGTATATTAAGACAACGTAGGTTAATAAAAATCGTTTCCATATAAATTGGCTTGGGAACGCTCTTCTTTAATCACTTCTACCCAAACGAAATTATCTGCATTCAGCGGTGTTTCGCCGTCCCATCGATAGGCGACCAAACGGCCATACTTGACAGCACTATAATCCAAACACGCAATATTGGGAGCAGGTAACGCAGGAATACCTTCACACCAGTAATGGCCGATAAACAGAGGCGGCTGCTCCGGCCCATAGTAACTCAAACGCTGGCGCTCGTTTTCGGTTAATAGGCGTGTTTCCAGGTCGCCAGGCAAGTGATCGGGTTGAAAAACCACATCACCCCAACGAGTTGGATTAGCGGCCCAAAAATGCGCTCGAAAGCTTTGCCGTGTATAGCCATCGCCTGAATGAATCGCGATACCGCCAGGCAAGGGAATGTTGGCCCCACGGGTTAATCGGTCAATGATGCGATAGGCTTGCGTGCCAGGATCAGTAGATTCGATCAAAAATCGCGTATCCATACGGCCATCAGGCAGGCGCTGTTTTAACTGCTCGATCAACCTATCGTCCCAACAGGCATGTACCACGCGAATACCGTCGATTTCTAAAAAAAGCGGCAGTGTTTTAAACCAGGCGAGCGTGTCATCCCACTCATTGGTGTAATCCTGATACTGCGCCAACGTGTCTTCCATGATGCGATTATGGCGCGGCGTATGCTCACGCAGCCAACGCTTATGGCTACCGGGTGGCGCCGGGTGCATATAGGCAAGTGCATTATGTTCGTGATTGCCCATCACAATATAGGCTTCGCCCTCCTCGACCATGCGTCGCGCAACGGTGACGGCGAGGCGAATACGTGGGCCACGGTCAATCAGGTCACCCAAAAAGATAACTTTACGCTGCGGATGGCGATAAACGCCACGCTGTTCGCGGTAACCCAGCATTTCTAACAAGGTGACTAGCGTGGCACCGCAGCCGTGAACATCACCAATCAGGTCGTAGCCTGTCATGCTTAATCCCCTAACCGGTGGCTCCAACCCAATTTACTGCGCAGCACATCATAGAAGTTATGTCCGATAGGGTGCACAAGCTGCACACGTTCGGCTTTGCGCTTTATCACCAGTACATCATCCGGCTTAGCAACCGCCCGGGTTTGTCCATCGCAGCTAATGTGCGGGTAGGTCTGGTTGGTTTCACCAATATGAATTCGAATCTCACTGGCGGCATCAATCACAATCGGTCGGCTGGAAAGCGTATGCGGAAACATGGGCACCAGCGTCACGACATCAAGCTTGGGATGCATGATGGGGCCTCCGCCGGAAAGTGCATACGCGGTAGAGCCGGTAGGCGTTGCGATAATCAAGCCATCGCTGCGCTGGCTGTAAACAAACTGACCATCAATAAACAGTTCAAATTCAATCATGCGGACGGCTTTACCCGGATGCACGACGACTTCATTCAATGCATCACCATTGCCGACCGCAACGCCGTTACGATAAAGCACCGCTTCCAGCAAAAAGCGCTGCTCAATTTCAAATTCGCCCGCCAATACTTCGCCCACTCGGCTTTCCAGCTCGTCAGGCGAGATATCGGTAAGAAACCCTAAGCGGCCACGGTTAACGCCTAACATCAGTGTCCCGCTGCGGCACAATGTGCGGGCGGCGCCTAACAGGCTACCGTCCCCGCCGATCACAATAACAAGGTCGCAAAGCTCGCCCAGCATCCGGCGGCTGGCTTCCGGCTGCCCGTGTTGGGGAAGCGCCGTTGCCGTACGGTCTTCAATCAAAACGCTGTAATCATGCTCGACCAGGTAGCTAATGAGCCGCTGCAACGAGTCGATGACTTTCTCGCTGCCCAAGCGCCCAATTAAGCCAATCGTTTTAAAGGGCCGTGAGCTTCCTTGGCCAGTTAGCGGCGCTGAAGTGGGTGGTGACGTGTTAGGCATGGGCGGCTCTCGCTAGCATCAGCCTGACATTATGGGGATACCGGGAGTATCGGGCAAATACGCCTAACCAAATCAAGAGAAACTCTTAGGCTGCCGCTACCTTACGTCGCTGGAGTAACCAGTGATTCAACCAGAGCGAGGCCGCCATGATCAGTGCGCCCAGCAGTAGTCGAACGATATCGGCCTCACGGCTCCAGATGACAAGATTAACCAATAACCCGGCCGGGATGAGTGCATTATTCATGATCGCCAAAGTACCGGCATCGACGCGGGTAGCACCTTGGTTCCAAGCAAAATACCCCACACCAGAGGCGGCCAGACCAAGCCAGGCAAGCACTCCCCACTGCAGCGGTGTGCTGGGTAACGCCGCACTATTGCCGAACAATAAATAAGCCGGTAGTGCAACGACCATGGCGCCAATGAAAAACCATCCAAAAACGTTATGCCACGCAAGGTCAGCCGGCAAGTCTGCGGCCAAGCGGCGATACCCGACCTGGCCTAGCGCAAAGCAGAGATTGGCCCCCTGGACCACAAAAAAACCGAGCCAGAAGCCACTGTCGATCCCGTCATAACGAATGACAGCAGCCCCCACAACGGCCAATAGTGCGGTAAGTAAGTAGATAGGCGTGAAACGGCCAAACATCAAATCATCCAGTAAAGCGATATACACCGGCGTAAAGATGGTGAAGAGCAGCACTTCTGGCACTGAAAGCAGTAGAAACGACTGATAAAGAAAGGTGTACATCACCCCAAGTTGAATGGCGCCAAGCGCCATCAGCGTAATACGCTGTTTGCCGCGTAGCAGACTGGGGCGCAAAAAGGGTAAAAAAACCAGCATCGCCAGGGTTACCCGCACAAGCACCGCGAAATAACTATCGACCTGCCCCGCTAGATAAACCCCGATTAAAGAAAAGGAAAACGCCCAAAGCGCTGTCACGCTAATTAGATAGCCCACCGTAAACCTCGTTTCTTAGAAATAGTTTACGCAAATTATACGGATTTCTTAGGGCCTGCCAACAGGTAAACCAACAACCAAGAAATAAGTTAACGACGCTGGAGCCACACAAGTGCATAGATAACCCCAGGCAGCCAACCCAGCAGCGTTAACACAATGCCAATAAGCAGGCGCGTGCCTCCCGCGCCGGTGAGCCCCAGTGCTAACGGCGGGAGCAAAACAGCTAGGGCGAGATAGGCTGCCTTGAGTGCGCCTGGCTCGCTATCCGCACGCCTGGCCGAAGGTTGATCAGCACTTGAGTGAGGCTCGCTAAGCGTGATGTCAGGCCTTACAACTTGCGCATCGGGGTTGGCGACATGCGGATGGGGCGCCGACGATGGTTTAGGAGGCGTAAAGTGCTCTACCGCCACGTGCGCCTGCTCGGCAGGCGTTGCCTCAAGTGTCTCTTTTCGATGTGCCTGCTTATCAATTTTTTGCTCTAGCTCGCTGGCATCTTTCGCTAGCTCGTCGTGATAGCGCTCCCAATCCTCCCAATCATGAGGGGTACCCGACTTGGGCCGCTGCTCCCCTGCCCCGCGGGCTCGCTCCCAGGATTTTTCCTCAAGGGTATTGGGGCGGTCAGATTCCCGCTCGACACCGACGCCTTTGCGGTTCAGGTATTCGCGTGCATCCATGTAAAGCTCCTTTGAGTCACGTTCAGCAAAGCGTTGAATAGGCGTGGCGTCCACCTACATCAACTACGCCTAAATCATCTACAGTGAGTAAATACGTTTAAGACGTTACTCACCCTATTATCGAATAACATCATAAACGTTGCACTTAGCCACGATGCCTTCGCCAAATGCTGCACACACAAGTAAGGTAAATGAAAGTGTGCGTAAGGAGTGCCAAGATGAAACACCCAAGCCCGCATATTGTCCGCGATATCATGTCCAAGGATTGTTACCGCGTTTCGCCATCTACCTCAATTACCACGCTGTCACAGGGGCTGGCACTTCATCGCCTGCCTGGTGTGCCGGTAGTCGATATGGCAGATCGATTAATCGGCTATATTTCTGAGAAAGATGTGCTAGGCCGTGTGCTTGACTGCTTATACCATGACCATGAGTCGCCACTGGTGGGTGAGCTGATGCGCGAAGAGGTGCTTACCACCACACCTAACAAAAGCATCACAGACCTTGCCCAGGAAATGCTCGGAGACAAACCCAAGGTTTACCCGGTGGTTGAACAACAGCGACTCGTCGGCATCGTGACCCGGCGCGATATTCTTATGGCCTTGCTAACCATTCGCCGCCATTGATAACGATGTGCGTAGGAAAAAACAGTGGCGCATAAAAAAACCGCTGCCCAAAAGGCAGCGGAAGCAAGGGATCGAGAAACAATAGCTAGGACAACACTATTAGCGACTGCTATCGCTACGTTGTCGTACTACTTCAGACACCTTGCGCCGAAAAAGTTCGCCATCGTTTAAAATTTTTGTCTTTAAGAGGTCGCGCGTATACTTAAGCATTCAATTCATGAAAGAGCACAGGAGTGGATGCATGGCACTGTACCTACTGGTACTCGGCGTCTGCCTGCTGGTGATAGGTGCTGTTTTATTAGCCCTGATGACGGTAGGTACGCCGCGCTACCGTACCGAGCCAAAGGATTTGCTGGCACTGTTTGACAAGGCCCTGGATAGCCAAGTGAGCGAAGCCGAGTGGGATACGATTATCGGCTATCCAATACGTCATAATGACTATCTGGACGGCATTCGACGCAGAGCGTCGCGTTTAATGGAGCTGCATGGGCGACGCTGGCAAATCGCCCAAGGCAAACCGCTATTAAATCAGGAAGGGCAAGCGGAGCTACAAGTATTACGAGATCATCTGGCGGCTCATACCGCCTTGCGTCAAACGTAGATGCGGTTGAAAGCGCCGAGGAGACAACCTGATGCCCAGTACTATTCGCAAAATACCGCTGGCGAGCGCAACCCATCATCACGCACATGACTTTCACCAAATTGTGATTACGTTGTGTGGTTCCTCGGAGTTTGAAATTGAGGGGCTCGGCGGACGTGTAAATGCGTTCTCAGGCTGTATCGTGCCTGCCAATCACGAGCACTACTACTCAGGCCATGGGCATAACCGGCAGTTGATTATTGATCTGCCAGAAAATGCGCCCGCCCTGACAGGTGAACACCGCGAGTTGGTCGCCCTGTTTGATGTCCCACGTTTTTTTGCGTTAGATAACCCTTTACGCCACTACCTGGCGTTTATGGAAAGCGAGCTTGCCCAAGGGTTTGATACCTCTCCTGTCTCGTTTCAGCAAGACCGCTTGGCCGCCACGCTACTGGGCTCGCTCAAAGCGCGCCTTGGGCATACCCCATCGGCTTCTCTGCGCAGAATTGATGTCTCTCTTATCGACCGCTTTATTAACCGCCACTTGGCCGATGAGCTGCGGGTTGCTGACTTGGCCAGGCTTGCCTGCCTCAGTGAAGCCCACTTTTCAGAGTGCTTCCGTAATCAGACAGGACTTTCGCCCTGGCAATACGTTAAGCGCCGACGACTTCACGCGGCTCGGCAGCTGATTTTGCAAAGTCGGTTGCCGTTAACCGACATTGCCATTCAAACAGGATTTTCCAACCAGAGCGCACTCTCTCATGCGTTTCGGCGCAGCTACGGCATATCGCCCCGTGCTCTACGCCAAGAGGCACCGGTTTCGCTAACGACAGCATCCTCCACTATGCTCAAAAAACCACTGGCAGCATCAAGCACACACTACTAAGGTCGCAAAGTAACCCTGCTTGCCGCGAAATTGACACGTTTTACCGAGAAAACGACATACACGGAAACACAGACCACTCTACATTCGAGCGCAGCTTGGGCGAAATGCCCTACCACCTACTCGTTTTATGTAAATTTACGGGGGCCTCAATGCTCAACGCTAAAAACATGCGTGACTCTGCCACTTGGCAAACGGACCTTGATACGCTGATGGCTCAGGTGAGCGACCACTACCTTGTGGACGAAGAAACCTACGTCAGCGAATTAATCACGTGGCTGGATACGGATCGCGACGATTTTTCCCGCATTGAAGCCAATACCGCAGAGCTCATCCACGATGTTCGTGCAATGGACACGGCGGTAGATACCATTGATGAGCTCCTACAGCAGTACAGCCTGGATACCCACGAAGGGCTAATGCTGATGTGTCTGGCTGAAGCGATGCTGCGTATTCCCGACAAAGCCACCGCTGATGCGCTGATTGAAGATAAGCTTGGCCCCGCTGACTGGCAATCTTATGCCGGCAAAAGTGAGTCGTGGATGGTGAACGCCTCCACATGGGGCCTGTTAATGACCGGCCGTGTCCTGAAGCTTGACCACCCTAAAGATGGCCAGCCTGCGACGTTTATTAACCGCATGGTTAATCGTATGGGTGAGCCTGTGATTCGTCGCGCGATGGTTGAAGCGATGAAAATCATGGGCAAGCAGTTCGTATTGGGCCGTGATATTAACGAAGCATTAAAACGCTCCAAGCCGCTATTCAATAAAGGTTACACCTACTCCTACGACATGCTGGGTGAAGCCGCACGCACCCACGATGATGCCAAACGCTACTTTGACGACTACGCCCGCGCCATAGAGCAGGTGGGTAAAACGTCCCAGCACTTAAGTGATAAAACGCCCAAGCCTTCGGTATCGATCAAACTCTCAGCGCTGCATCCCCGCTATGAGTTTGGTCGCCGCGAACAGGTGCTGGCAGAGCTGGTTGATACAGTTATCAAGCTGGTATCCAAAGCTCGCGAGCTGGATGTGGCGGTCACCATTGATGCCGAAGAAGTTGACCGTCTGGAGCTTTCGTTGGAAGTTTTCCGCGACGTTTACTCAAGCGATGCGGTTAAAGGCTGGGGACACTTTGGACTGGTCGTGCAGGCGTACTCCAAGCGCGCCCTGCCGGTCCTGCACTACATTAACCGCTTAGCGGATGAGCAAGGTGATGAAATTCCGCTGCGTTTGGTGAAAGGTGCTTACTGGGATAGCGAAATCAAGGAGTCTCAGCAGTTAGGTGTCGACGGCTATCCCGTCTATACCCGCAAGGCGTGTACGGATGTTGCCTACCTGGCCTGTGCTCAGTTCCTGCTGTCAAACGACACCCTCGGGCGCATTTTCCCCCAGTTTGCGACCCATAACGCGCATACGGTTACGACTATTCTTGAATTAGCCAATCACGATAGTCGTCCGTTTGAGTTCCAGCGTTTGCACGGCATGGGCGAAGCCCTTTATGAAGCCGCCCTGAAGCGCGCTCCCCAAGGTACGTACTGCCGCATCTACGCGCCAGTTGGCGCGCACAAAGACCTGCTCCCCTATCTGGTTCGCCGCTTGCTGGAAAACGGCGCGAATTCGTCGTTTGTTCACCAATTGGTCGACCCCGAAGTACCGGTGGAATGGCTTTGCCAGCACCCCATAGAGGCTCTGCGTAAGCAGTCATCCTTAGCCAATACGCAGATTCCACTACCCAAGGATATTTATGGGCCCAAGCGGCGCAACTCGCGAGGCGTCAACCTGAATATCCGCAGCCACTTCTATCCGTTAATGGATAAGATGGCCGTCTTTATGGATAAGCAGTACCCGGTCAAACCGCTGCTGGCGTTCGATGTGGCGGACGATGCTGCCAATACCCACAACGTGACCTGCCCCTTTGATCGCCGTCAAAGCGTAGGCAGCGTTCAGTGGACAACCAAAGAACAGGCCACCAAGGCGCTTGACGCTGCCTGGAATGCCTTCCCGCGCTGGGAAACCACGCCGGTTACCGAACGTGCTGCCGTGCTGCGCCGTTTGGCTGACCTAATGGAAGAGCACATGCCGGAGCTTATGACCCTTTGCTCACGCGAAGGCGGCAAGCTCTTAACGGACGGTGTGGACGAGATCAAAGAAGCCGTCGATTTCTGCCGCTATTACGCCATGCGCGCGGAAGACTCCTTCGGCGAGCCGATTGAGCTGCCTGGTCCGACCGGTGAATCCAACCAGCTAATCATGGGCGGTAAAGGCGTGTTTGCCGCGATCAGTCCGTGGAACTTCCCGGTGGCGATTTTCTGCGGGCAGATTGTTGCGGCGGCGGTTGCGGGCAATACCGTGCTGGCCAAGCCTGCCGAGCAAACGTCAATTGTCGCCCACCGGGTGATCGAGCTGCTTTATGAAGCGGGCTTGCCACGCGATGTGGTTCAGTTGCTGCCAGGCGATGGCCCGACCGTGGGCAGCGTGCTGACCTCTGACCCACGCATTACTGGCGTGGTATTTACCGGCGGCACCGACACGGCGCAGATCATCAACCGTGCCTTGGCTGCGCGTGAAAATGCGCCGCTGCCCACGCTGATTGCTGAAACCGGCGGCATGAACGCCATGATCGTCGACTCTACCGCGCTTCCCGAGCAGGTCGTGGTGGATGTTATCCAGTCTGCGTTCCAAAGCGCTGGTCAACGCTGCTCGGCATTGCGAGTTCTTTACCTGCAAGACGACGTTGCCGACCGCGTCATCACGATTTTAAAAGGCGCAATGAACGAGCTGCGTATCGGTGATCCGCGCGATTTGGGTACTGATGTTGGCCCGGTGATCGACGAGGAGGCGCGCAAGGGCCTGCTTGAGCATATCGAAAAACTTAAAGGGGAAGATCGCCTGGTCGCCGAAACGCCCATGTCAGCCGAGCACACCGAAAACGGTACCTTCGTGGCCCCCGTGGCCTTTACTATCGACAGTATCAATGCGTTAACCCGCGAACAATTCGGCCCTGTACTGCACATTGTGCGCTATAAGGCCAGCGAGCTTGACCAGGTGATCAGCGATATCAATAGCCGGGGTTACGGGCTAACGTTTGGTGTCCATAGCCGTAATGAATCCTTTGCTGCGGGCATTGCACAGAAAATTCGTGCGGGCAATGTGTACATTAATCGTAATATCATTGGGGCCGTAGTAGGCGTTCAACCCTTTGGTGGACAAGGGCTTTCAGGTACAGGCCCTAAAGCAGGCGGGCCGAATTACCTGCAGCGTTTTATCACTGAAAAGACGATTACTAACAATACGGCCGCTTTAGGCGGGAATGCGTCCTTGCTGGCGCTAGGCGATGAGTAAATAGCTCATCTAAATGGAAAACCTGAACTCCTCAAAAAGGATCTCTCATGGTTGAAAATAAAAGCGTAACGGCCTTTACATGCCCCCTCCACAGAAGGGGGGCATTAGGCACAGGGAATATGGCAAATAAACGCTTGAAGCCTCTTTTTGACGGTACCTTCGCCAAATGTTTGCAGGTCACAGCGTGAACAAGAGGCTGGGTTAACAAGAAATAGGGTTAACAACAATAAGTCTGTGCTATTACCAAGCATGGCTCGGTAAGCGCACTCACCGGTCGGTGCTATCCGACTTGATAAACGGGAGAATTTCATGGCTATTGGCGTTTGGATCAGCCTTTTTGCTTACTTTGCGCTGATGATCGGCATCGGGCTTTATGCGATGCGCACATCGACATCCACCTCTGAAGATTACGTGCTAGGCGGTCGTACCTTAAGTCCTAAAGTAGCCGCTCTTTCAGCGGGTGCCTCAGACATGAGTGGCTGGCTGCTGCTGGGTTTACCTGGCGCGATGTTTGTATCGGGCCTGGGCTCTGCCTGGATCGGCATCGGCCTGTTCGTCGGGGCCTTCTTCAACTGGCTTCTGGTTGCACCCCGCCTGCGTGAACAGACCGTTCACTATGGCAATGCAATCACCATCCCGGCCTTTTTGGCTAACCGATTCCCGACCCGGGCAATGTCACTGAAAACGGTCTCGGCGATTGTCATCGTCATCTTTTTCGCGGTCTACACCGCGTCAGGTCTGGTGGCTGGCGGTAAGCTGTTTGAAAGTGCATTTTCTGGCTTGGTGAATGTTGGTGGCCTAAGCGATTATGCAACCGGCATCATCATCACGCTGGGCGTGGTACTTGTCTATACCGTGGTGGGCGGCTTTTTGGCCGTGAGCCTGACGGACTTTGTACAAGGCTGCATTATGATGCTGGCGCTAATTATCATGCCTGCAGTGGTGCTGTTCGGCGAAGGCGGTGGGGGCTTCAGCCAAGCAACCCAGACCCTTAATGAAGTCGATCCAACGCTACTGTCGTGGACAGAGGGCTTGACCTTTATTGGCTGGCTCTCGGCGGTGACCTGGGGGCTGGGTTATTTCGGTCAGCCGCATATTATCGTGCGCTTTATGGCTATCCGGCATCTGAAAGATGTGCCTACCGCCCGTAATATTGGTATGGGTTGGATGGCTATTTCCCTGATTGGCGCCATCTCGCTCGGTATTTTTGGCCGGGCTTACGCTATTCGTAATGGCCTGGAAATTCAGGATCCCGAAACTATCTTTATTATCCTGGCAGAGCTTTTATTCCATCCGCTGGTGACCGGCTTCCTTTTTGCAGCCCTTCTAGCGGCAGTGATGAGTACCATTTCCAGCCAGCTTCTGGTGGCATCTTCATCACTGACAGAGGATATCTACCGCCTGTTCCTGAACAAACAAGCCTCGGAAAAGCAGACCGTTACCGTTGGCCGGATTTGTGTCGTGCTGGTAGGCCTGATAGCCGCCATTATCGCCTCTGATCCAGAGTCACAGGTACTCGGCCTGGTGAGTAACGCGTGGGCAGGTTTTGGTGCCGCTTTCGGTCCGTTAATCATTCTGTCACTCATGTGGCCACGCACCAACGGCGCGGGTGCCATTGCAGGCATGGTGGTAGGTGCTCTCACCGTTATTATCTGGATCGCCCTGGGTTGGAACGGCGAGTTTATGGGTGGCCCCGGCATCTATGAAATCATTCCTGGCTTCATCGCTTCTTTCATCGCCATTATGGTGGTAAGCAGCATGACCGCTGATGCCGGTGAATATCAGCGTATTGAGTCCTAACCGCAGTAGATCAATAGAGCGTTACCAAGGCCACCGCGAGGTGGCCTTTTCGTATTGCACAACGGTGCTAACAAACGCGCAACTAACCGGTCACCACCGTCGGTCATCGCTTTTGGATGCGTCACCAAAGGATTCTGACGCAACACATACAAGGCGCCGTACTATCGATTAATTCTCGGTAACCAGCTGGTCGACTTTCTCAAAAGCACGCACGACCAGCCATTGGTCGCTGGGGCGTACTTTTTCCTGAATAAGATAGGCGGCCATTGCCGGGGCTACCTCGCATTTCGCAGGCATTGGCGCTTTCGCTTCGGCGAGCGCATTCAGCCGTGCCACGAATACAAAACGCACCCATTGGGGCAGCGACATCGTATCAATACAGAAGGGTTCCTGGCTTGCGAACGCCGTTACATCCGGCGTGGGGACGCGCCATAAATTGGCGGCCTTCATGGCGGCTTCAAGCTCAAGAAGCGCGGTTTGAAGCTGTTGATGGACGCTCATATACACCTTGGTCAAATCAGTTTGGTTAATGCCCATTATCCCAACTCTGCCCACGAGTTACCACTTTATCCCCCGCCAACTCAGGTTATTCACCGATTCACAGAAAACCTGCAAGAGGCTGTGGATAAACTATGGAAAGGTCTCGCTAACGCTACTCTCAAGAGGCTTACGGGAAGTTGTTCATTTTTTGATCATCCGTATAAAAAAGCACCAATTTATCGACCGTTACGGCTGACACTGTGCAGCGGTCAAGGTAGAGTGCAGGCTTGCAAAGCGGAAGGACATCATGCAACCGATTCAGACCATTGATGATTTTTTTACACGTAGTGGCGCCGAGGTTTCGCTCTATTATATGGGCCGACGCGTGAGTGCCTGCTCGCGTGACACACTGAGTCGCTTTGAGCGTGGCCAATGTGCCTGGCCCGAGCCCTGGCAAGGTCAGGCACGCTTCGCGGCCATATTTCGGCTAGGCGACATGCCCGAACCGGCGATATGGTTTTTAGCGCTTCCTCTTGACGAGCAGGGGCTGCTCTCCCCTGCTCAGCGCGATGGATTTTTAAATCGCCTGATGGAAACCCTGGGGAAAAATGTTGCATACGTAGGCCAAAACGCTAAAGACGTGGATCATTTAATGACGGATAATCCGCTCGCCTTTACGCCTAACGTAACCTTCCAGGCAGTGCTCAACGCCTTAGCAACGCAAGAGCGTGGACTGCCCGCCAGCCAACATTTCGAGCCTGTTGAAGCCTACCTGACCGGCCAGCAAACCATTGATTGGCAAGCACTGGGGCTTCAAGGAATCGCCGATTTCACGGCACGCATGGATGATTCCCAGGCCAACACCCTGGCCCCCCGGCTCGCCACCCTACCCACTAGCGTTGTGCACTCACTCTGCTACTGTTTAGAGCATCAGCCTCTAGCGGCGTCGGTCGTATTGGCGCTGCGTGAGATAGGTGAAAAAGCGGCGAGTGAAGGCGATGTTGAAACGCTCTGCGCCTGTATTCGTGCGGTGGGTAGCACGTGCCAACCAAGCGTAGGCGACTGGTATACAAGCTTGCTGGAAGACGCTCATGCGTGTGGACCCGATGTACTGGCTGCGATGGCTGGCCGCGGTTGGCTCTTACTGGAAGACGCGCATCGTTTACCGCTTTTCCTGAGCCGCTTGGCGGAGGATGAACGGACCAACTTTTCTGCGGTCGTGCGCGACCTTGCTTTAATACCGCGTTTACGGCTACCAATAATGGTAGCGTTACGAGATGCCCCTAACGGCTCGGCCATACAGCGTCGTATGGCGGCCATGACATCAGCGGCTAGCCGTTAAATGGGCAGCGCTATTAACAAATTTCAAGGAGTCAGCCGTGAAGGAACTACCCTACCAGGCTAAAGCGGTTATTGGCCGCCGCGAGATGGTGACGTTGCCTGAGCTGGGGCTTCACCTATGCTGTAAGGCAGATACCGGGGCACGTACATCAGCACTACATGCCGAGGAAATTGAAACACATGAAGATGAGCATGGGCAGCTATGGATTAGCTTTATCACCCATAGCGGTGGGCCAGAAACGCCCGCTCATCGCCTAAAAATGCATCTGCATGATAGACGCCGGGTGATCAGCTCAAATGGGCATAGCGAATGGCGATATGTTGTTCGTACGATGATGGAAATGGGCCAGATGAGCTTTCCTGTTGAATTGACATTGACAGATCGCAGCAATATGCGTCACGCCATGCTATTAGGGCGCCGCGCCATGCGCCGCCTGCTAGTGGCCCCGGGCGCTGCATTTTTACATGGCGAGCCTTAAATTAATGACGATTAGCCCTTTATTTGGCCCGGAGTCCTGAATGCATATCGCACTACTGTCACGTAATCGCAATTTGTACTCGACACGTCGCCTCATCGAGGCTGCTGAGCAGCGTGGGCACTCGGCCCGTGTTGTTGATACGTTGCGCTGCTACATGAGTATTGCATCTCACCACCCTTCTATTCACTACAAGGGGCAGGAAATTGAGCCGTTCGATGCTGTCATTCCGCGCATTGGCGCCTCAGTAACGTTCTATGGCTGTGCGGTACTGCGTCAGTTTGAAATGATGGGCACCTACGTTATTAATGACTCCGTTGCCATTACTCGTTCCCGTGACAAGCTGCGCTCGCTCCAGTTGCTTTCGCGCAAGGGACTTGGGCTGCCGATTACCGGCTTTGCCCATTCGCCGGATGATATTCCGGACCTGATTACCATGGTTAAAGGCGCCCCACTGGTCATCAAACTGCTGGAAGGCACGCAAGGCATCGGCGTTGTATTGGCGGAAACCAACCAGGCCGCTGAATCGGTGATTCAAGCGTTCATGGGCATGAAGGCCAACATCATGGTTCAGGAGTACATCAAGGAAGCTCGCGGCGCGGATATACGCTGCTTTGTTATTGGTGATAAAGTCGTCGCTTCCATGAAGCGCCAGGCAGCAGAAGGCGAGTTCCGTTCTAATTTACACCGGGGCGGCACGGCCAGTGTTATTCGGATTACGCCGGAAGAGCGCTCAACGGCCATTCGGGCAGCCAAAGCCATGGGCCTACGCGTTGCGGGGGTCGATCTTTTACGCTCTAACCACGGGCCAGTCATTATGGAAGTCAATTCCTCACCAGGCCTTCAGGGTATCGAGAACTCAACCGGTAAGGATATTGCAGGCTTGATCATTGAACATATTGAAAAAAATGCCTCTCCAAATCGTAAAGCGCCGCCCAAGCCTAAAGGTTAAGGGAAAAAACCAAAAATAATCCGTATGAGGGGTGGCAAATATTTGCTGCCCCCCCCACAATCTGCGTCACCGAAGGAGGTAGACGCTCATGTTTCTCGACAATCGCCAAGTGGCGATGGACAGCGTGTTAGAAGCGCTGGCCGACAGCATTGATTATTTCCAGGACAATATCGAACGCCTGCGCCCCTCGCTGCGTGATGCGCTGAAGCCGCACTATACAGCGCGCTTAAAGCAGATGCGCTCTCTCCAGGAACTTGCACGGGCACATTTAAAGATGCTGCCGCGAGATGCTGACGTTGAACGCGATGATTTTTTATGGCTATGGAGCCGTCTAAAAAGCTTTGTGGGCAACGATAGCCAGGTATTAATCAACGAGCTGTTAGAGCAAGAGCGAGTTTTGATGCAGGCACTATCTACCCTGTTTACCCATCCCCTACCCGACCCCATTGAGCCGGTGGTGGATGAGTGCATGCAGGGGTGCCGTAAGCTTATTCGCGAGCTTTATACGCTGCAAAAACGTAAAGCAAAGCGCTAAGCTCTATAAAACTTGTTCTGGTTCCAGCCTATCAAGCGTCGGCGCAGTGAATGGCACGACGTTTTGAAGCTCAATGGGTTCGGGTGGGCCCAGAAAGTAAGGCTGCCGATTCCATATATAGATATCGCCCAGCGTCGCAACTCGCGCCAACCATTCGCGCGCTCTCAAACGCCACTCATCGGCTGCAGGGTTCTCTTCTGCAACGCATCCCGTTACATCCAACCCAAGTGCGCGACCAATAAATATCGCGCGCGGCAAATGCCAGCTTTGGGTCACCAAAAGCGCCTGTTCAAGCTGAAAAACGTCGCGGGCTCGCGCCAGCGTATCGTAGGTACTAAACCCCGCAAAATCCATGGTGAGCTGCTCGGCAGGTACGCCTCGTCGATGCAAATCACGCCACATGGCACGCGGCTCGTTATACGCTTGGGTACGATTATCCCCCGACAGCAACAAATGAGACACGCGCTGCTCATTGGCAAGCAGGGCTGACGTACGCATGCGGGCATGAAAATGCGGGTTACGTAGACCACTGCGAGTCCAGTGGGAGGTGCCAAATACAATCCCTACATCCGCAGGGCGACACTCAAGCACTTGGCTTTCGATGTAGCGTGCCGTGCTACCTACTACCCATAAATTACCGCCTACAAATAGCAATGCCGCCAGCAGCAATAACGCTCCTAGCGACATTAGCAGGCGTTTGATCCACCTTAGCAAGACGCTGTGCATCCGGCGATCCTGAGGCGCTTAGAACATGCCAAGCTCAAGTTTCGCCTCGTCGCTCATCATGTCACGGTTCCAGGAGGGGCTGAACACAATCTCGGTATGGACCTTGCTAATCTGGGGCGCTCCGAGAATTTTATTACGTGCATCTGCCGCAATGACATCCCCCATCCCACAGCCAGGAGCTGTCAGCGTCATGCGGATCGTCACGACCTGTTCGCCCGTAATCAGCCGCTCAATACGGCACCCATACACCAGCCCGAGATCCACGATATTAACCGGGATTTCCGGATCAAAGCAGGTCCGTAGCTGGTCCCATACAAACTGCTCTACTTCTTCCTCGCTGGCATTTTCGTGCAGGGTCGGGCGCGGTAACGCCTCAAGCCCCAAGGCATCTAAATTGCGCCCCTCTATGAGATAGAGGCGCCCTTCAAAGCCAACACTGACCGAGCTGCCCTTGGCTTGCATCACGCTAACAACGCTATCTTCCGCCAGGATATCCGTTTTCCCAAAAGGAATCGCAATAGCTTCCACGTCACGCTGAAGTGGCAATTTCTGGCCCCGCTCAAGGCTCGCGATTTGCTCGATGTCCATAGCTTTCTCGTTACTCATAGATTGCCTTAACGCACCATACCAATAACGCGATTGAGAGCGGCAATAAACACCTCCACTTCTTCGAGGGTATTATACGCCGCAAACGATGCTCGGCACGTAGCATCCACGCCAAAGTGTTGAAGCAGCGGCTGCGCACAGTGATTACCGGTACGTATGGCGACGCCTAACTGATCGATCAACAGACCAATATCCTGGGAGTGTGCACCGTCAACAACAAACGATAGCACCCCGGCTTTGTGCGGCGCGGTTCCCACAATCCGCAATCCATCAATGCGCTTTACGCCTTGAGTGGCATGTTCAAGCAACACCCCTTCCCACTCTCCAATCGCCGCGACGCCAACACCTTCGACCCACTCAAGTGCGCGGCCCAAGGCAATGACTTCAGCAATGGCGGGTGTGCCCGCCTCAAACTTATGCGGAATATCCGCAAAGGTAGTGCCAGCGTCAAAGGAGACCGTCTTGATCATCTCGCCACCGCCTTGCCAGGGCGGCATGGATTCAAGCAGTGCCTGCTTACCGTAAAGCACGCCGACACCTGTTGGCCCGTAAACCTTGTGGCCAGAGAAGGCGTAAAAATCGGCATCAATCGCTTGTACATCCACTTCCTGATGAGGTACCGCCTGCGCGCCATCAATCAGAATGACCGCACCATGCTGGTGGGCAAGTGCCGCCATCTCTTTTACCGGATTAATGGTTCCCAGTGCGTTAGACACATGGTTCACGGCGACCAATTTAGTGCGCTCGCTTAACAGCGCACGGTAAGCCGCCATATCCAGTGCCCCCGTTTCATCCACCGGAATCACTTTAATGGTAAAACCACGCTCAGCCGCCAACAGCTGCCACGGTACAATATTGGAGTGATGCTCAAGCAGTGAGATCAATACTTCATCACCTGCTGCCAGGTGGGTACGACCCCATGATTGAGCCACCAGATTAATGGCTTCCGACGTGCCACGCGTGAAGATAATCTGGCGCGCCTCTTCAGCATTGAGAAACGCTTTAACACGCTGGCGTGTGTTTTCATACGCCACAGTCGCCTCATCGGCCAGCGTATGCAGGCCACGGTGAATATTCGCGTTATAGCGCGAGTAGTAATCGCTAAACACGTCTATTACCTGCTGAGGCGTCTGGCTGGTAGCAGCGTTATCCAAATAGACCAGCGGCTTACCATGCACTTCCCGACGAAGGATCGGGAAGTCATTGCGTAGTGCCAGAACGTCAAAAGGTGCCTGGCCATTCGCTGTCGCTTTCTCAAGTACCGTAGACGACATTCATCACTCCTTAGTAGGCCGTAGCGCTTAGTCGTTGAGCGCGACGGCCGTTTCTACCAGGCCAGCCAGGTTAAAGCGTTCCGGCAATTTACCGGCAACCGCAAGCTCTACGCGCTCAGCGACTTCATCCAGCGTCACTTTATCCAGCACTTCACCGGCAAAGGCCAGGGTCAACAGCCCCCGCGCCGTCGCCTCATCGATACCACGCGTACGCAGCGCGTAAATAGCCTCTTCATCCAGCTGACCGGTCGTGGTGCCGTGAGAGCACTTCACATCGTCGGCATAAATTTCCAGCTCAGGCTTGGCATCAATCTGGGCGCGGTCAGACAGCAGCAGGTTCTGGTTGCTCTGAAAGCCTTCAATCTTCTGGCTATCGCGCTTAACGTACACCTTGCCGTTAAACACGCCATGCGCACGGTCATCCAGGATGCCTTTGTAGTTCTCATTGGAGAACGTCAAGGGCGCGTTATGATTGACCTTGGTGTGGTTGTCCACATGTTGACGCCCCTGACCGAAGAACAGGCCAAAGAAGTTGGTTTCGGCCCCCTGACCATTAAGGTCACTGATCAGGTCGTTACGCACCAGCGCACCACCCAGATTCAGGTTATACGAGGTGTAACGGCTATCGCGCCCCTGTTCAACATGCATGCTGGCAATATGCATGTCGTTAAGCGGTGCTTCCTGAAGCTTGTAGTGGTTCAGGATAGCGCCACGGTCCAACATAAATTCGCCCACAATGTTGGTGAAGTTGGCTGCGTCCTGATCGCCACAATAGTGCTCAATCAACGTGGCTTCACTGCGACCACCCGCCTCAACCAGAATACGTGGATGGCTCATCACCGGCGCACTGCTCGCCTTGGAGAGAAACTGCAGCACGATAGGCTTATCGACCACCGTACCCGGCGCGATACGCACCACAGCGCCCTCTTCCATAAACGCGGTATTCAAAGCTGCGAAGGGAGAGAAATCCACGCCTGTTAAGCGGCCAAGTGGGCCACCCACCGCTTCGTGATTTTCAGCAAGCGCTTTTGACAGTGGCATAACATGAACGCTCTGGGGCAGTGCGTCGATATCCGACAGCGCCGGGGCGTAAACACCATCAACAAACGTTAACCGATAAGCCGCGACAGGTAGCGTTAACGCTGCTGCCTGAGCGGGTGAGTAGTCGCCATTATCGGCCAGTGTAAAGTTACCCTGAGCGATGGTGCGAACATCGGTATATTTCCACTCTTCATCACGGCGCGTGGGAAAGCCCAGCGCTTCAAAGCGAGCAGCGCCCGCTTGGCGACGCGCAGCAATCCACGACGGCTCCGTTTCGCGCTGCTGGCTACGCGCTTTTAGCGTGTCCAGAAAGGTTTGCGTATCGCTCATGCCACAGACTCCTCAATACCTTCGTATCCGTTAGCCTCTAGCTCTTTGGCAAGCTCGGCATCACCGGTTTTAACAATACGGCCGTCAACCAGGACGTGGACTTTATCAGGAACGATATAGTCAAGCAGGCGCTGATAGTGGGTTACCAACAGAATCGCGCGCTCTTTGGCACGCAGGCTGTTAACACCGTCGGCGACCACTTTCATGGCGTCGATATCAAGGCCGGAGTCGATCTCATCCAGCATGGCGAGTTTAGGCTGAAGCACCAGCATTTGGAGAATTTCGTTGCGCTTTTTCTCGCCGCCAGAGAAGCCTTCGTTAACCGCGCGCTGCAGGAAGCTGGCATCCATTTTCATAGAGCCAAGCTTCTCTTTTACCAGCTTCATAAACTCAGGCGCTGGCATATCTTCTTCACCGCGCGCCTTGCGCTGGGCGTTCAGCGCTGACTTCAACAGGTAAATATTCTTTACCCCCGGAATCTCAACCGGGTACTGGAAACCCAACAGCAGGCCTGCCTGGGCGCGCTCTTCAATTTCCATCTCAAGTACGTCTTTACCTTCAAAGGTGATGCTGCCCTGGGTGACTTCATAGCCATCTTTACCTGCAATCACCGCTGACAGGGTTGATTTACCCGCGCCGTTAGGCCCCATGATGGCGTGTACTTCACCGGCGTTGATGGTCAAGGTAAGCCCTTTAAGGATCTGCTTGTCTTCAACGGTGACGTGTAAATCAGTTACTTGCAACATAGTCATAAACCTTCTAATTCTGGCGAGTCGCTGGCGCGACGCGTATCAAAGTAATGTGTACGGCAATCCGGCTAAACGATTAGCCTACCGCGCCTTCCAATGTCACGTTCAAGAGCGCTTCAGCCTCTACCGCGAACTCCATCGGTAGCTCCTGGAAAACATCTTTACAGAAACCGTTAACAATCATACTGACCGCATCTTCCTCGGAAATACCCCGGCTCCGGCAGTAGAACAGCTGATCTTCACCAATTTTTGAGGTGGTGGCTTCATGCTCAATCGTTGCCGTGCTGTTACCGATTTCCTGATACGGGAAGGTGTGAGCGCCACACTTGTCGCCAATCAGCAGCGAATCACACTGCGTGAAGTTACGCGCGCCTTTGGCACGCGGGCCAATTTTCACCAGGCCGCGATAGGACTGGTCGCTCTTACCTGCCGAAATACCTTTGGCCACGATATAGGAACGCGTGCCTTCACCAATGTGAATCATCTTGGTACCGGTATCGGCCTGCTGGCGCCCGTTAGTAACGGCAACGGAGTAGAACTCACCAATGCTGTCTTTACCGCGCAGCACGCAGGAAGGATATTTCCAGGTAATGGCCGAGCCGGTTTCAACTTGGGTCCAGCTAATGCGTGAACGCGCGCCACGGCAGTCGCCACGTTTGGTCACGAAGTTATAGATGCCGCCCTTGCCGTTCTCATCACCGGGGTACCAGTTCTGGACGGTAGAGTATTTGATGTAGGCATCATCCAATGCGACAAGCTCAACTACAGCCGCGTGCAGTTGGTTCTCATCGCGCATCGGCGCGGTGCAACCTTCCAGATAAGAGACCTGAGCACGGTTTTCACAAATAATCAGCGTACGCTCAAACTGGCCGGTATTGGCCGCATTGATACGGAAGTACGTCGATAGCTCCATTGGGCAGGTAACGCCTTCAGGAACAAATACGAACGAGCCGTCGGTAAACACGGCTGAGTTAAGCGCGGCAAAGTAGTTATCGGCCACCGGCACGACGGTACCTAAATACTGCTTGATCAGCTCGGGATAATCGCGGATTGCCTCAGAAATGGAGCAGAAGATAACACCGGCTTCAGCCAGTTCCTTTTTAAAGGTCGTCGTTACGGATACTGAATCGAATACCGCATCGACTGCAACGCCGGCAAGCGCCGCCCGCTCGTGTAGTGGAATACCTAGCTTTTCGTAGGTTTCCAGCAGCTTGGGGTCTACTTCGTCGAGGCTTTGCGGGCCATCTTCAGGGCGCTTGGGCGCACTGAAGTAGGAAATCGCCTGGTAGTCGATAGGCGGATAATCAAGATGCGCCCAGGAAGGCTCTTTCATGGCCAACCACTGGCGGTAAGCGTCAAGACGCCATTCAAGCATCCACTCCGGCTCGCCCTTCTTCTTGGAGATAAACGCGATGGTATTTTCGTCTAGACCAGGTGGAAGCGTGTCGCTTTCAATATCGGTTACAAAGCCATCTTTGTATTCGCGACGAACCAACTGTTCCATTTCTTCGGTTGCCATGGTGTTACCCTCCGGGCAGTTGGTGGCGAGCACCGCTCGCCGTCAATTATAAATAAATGCGTATCAACGCTTATCGGGATTTGCGTATGTTCAGAACCCTGTATATCCAGAGCTATGCAGATACCGTCGATAGATTGATACTTTGAATTGGTAATTGTACGGGTAGCTTGAGAGGCGATGATGCCGCCAAATGGGCTAACGTTACGCTTTCAAGCAGGGTACGAATCGCGAGCGATACACGCTGCCAATTGTCGGCCACACCACACGTTGCGACCAACTCGCACTCTCCTTGGGCATGACTACATTCGGTCATCGCGACAGGGCCTTCAATCGCCGCAATAATATCCGCTGCGGTAATTTGTGACGCGGGTCTGGCAAGCCGATAACCGCCTTGCGCCCCTCGCTGTGACGCTAAAAGCCCCGCTCGGACCAACATCTTAAGCGTCTTGCTTACCGTTGGGTGCGGTAGCTGTACATCTTCCGCCAAGTCTGCAGCCGTATGCGATGCCTCTGGGTAACGCGCAATTTGTGCCATCACAACAGCGGCGTAATCTGTCAGCCGAGAAAGCTTGAGCATAGCGACTCCCGTTAGCCAGCAAATCATCAGGCTGGCTTGCGTGTTAATTGGGTACCATTTTAGTCCTGTATAAAATCGATGTGAAGCCCTATTGCCCAATTCTTGGCAAATTGCGTCAAGTTCTGGCACGTTCGCCACCGTTACCATCAAAAACAACAATCATTATCATTTAAGAATTTTATTGGCTATCCCACAAAAAAGCCCATCCACCAGGGATAGGCTTGTTATGGCTCAGCACCTGATTAACTGACCATCAGGCTTTTTTAACGAATTCAGATTTAAGCTTCATGGGGCCAATGCCATCAACTTTACAGTCGATATCATGATCACCTTCAACAATACGAATACTCTTGACCTTCGTGCCGACCTTAACAACCAACGAGCTGCCTTTGACCTTTAAATCTTTAATGACGGTCACACTATCGCCGTCAAAAAGGGGATTGCCGTTCGCATCGCGTACGCTGGGAGTATCGTCAGGGGCATCGGCATCCGCCGTTTTCGACCACTCATTACCACATTCCGGGCAGACGTACTGCAAGCCGTCATCGTAAGTAAACGTTGAGGCGCAGGCAGGACAATTAGGTAATTCGTTCATCAATGGCTCCATCACAAAAACCAGCAAAGCGATGGAGCCTACACCGGTTAGGCAAAATGCTCCAGTCCAAGGAGGCATTAGTCCCGCTGGTAGGTGCCTACAAGCCGGTCAATTCCCAATACGTGCGGCTCTACCTTCTCAAATAGCGCCGCGATACTTAGACCGTTTGGCAGATCCATTGGCTGATCCAAAGCAAGCACTAAAAAGTAGTAAAGGTGCTTACCATGCCCTTCTGGGGGCATAGGACCGCCGTAGCCCTGCTTGTCGAAGTCGTTATTGCCACAAGTGCCCAGCTGAGTGTTTTCATCCAGCCCGGCAATATCGCCGGGCAGGTTATAAAGGGTCCAGTGAACAAACCCGTAGCGGCCATCTTTTACCAGCGGCGCATCGGGGTCGTGGCAAATAACCGCAAACCCTTTTGTACCTTCAGGTACGTTATGCCACTCAAGAGGAGGTGATATATCATCGCCTTCCCCGGTATAGCGGGCAGGAATCGCCTGATGCTGCTCAAAAGCGGTGCTGGTGACTTCCATTGATGACAAAGCAAATGCCATAAGTTTCTCCCTGGTTAGCCAATCACTATGTCTACAGAGTGGTAGTAAATATCCAAGGCATCAACGTTAATTCAGATAACTCGCGTTGCGTTGCCACCACTGCTGCGCAATTACCACATTTTCTGCGTTGCTCTCGGGGCTTAGCACGGAGGGTAGCTGCACATAATTCCCACCGGTTTTAGACGTTAACAGCGGATCTTGTGTTGCCAGTTGAAGCGCGTAAAGCACCAGCATTTGTTCGTACTCATCCTGGGTATTCAAGCGCGCATACAAAAGTGGCACTGCGGGTAAGCCAATATCACCTAACCGCTCAGCGGCAATATAAAAGGTGCGGCGGTTATCTTGGTCGCCGTAATAGGAAACGAAGCGGCGATCAGAAAGCCGGCTCACATAGTAAGCAGCCTCTTCTTCAGGGCTCATGTACAGCGGCGGCACCCAGTCAGTCGCCGATACACTGCTGGAACTTGCAACGGGTGCTGCCTGAACAGGCTCATCATTCGTTTGAGGTGCGGTCGATGTCGTCCTGTGTTGCTTGCCTGCACACCCTGCCAATAGCACACTCCCAAGTAGCAGGACACATAACATGTTTTGCTTTATTTTCATGTTTCCTATGGGCTCCCCATGCAAATTACCACCATCATTTTTAAGACCAGCGACCCTGCTGCTTTAAGCGTCGTTTTACCCAGCCATCATAGAGCTTCCTTAACCCTGGTTTAATCACCGGCAGACCGATCAACCACGCAACCGGGCGTAAAAAGACAACCCGAGTCATTAACAGGCGATAGGCATCAATGCCTTCTACTATATCCCCATCAGCCCGCTCAACATGCAGCGACTTTAACGCAGTGTCAGGTTCTATACCCTTCTCTTGCAGTGTATGCCGGTGCTCACTGACATCACACCAACGAATATCGCTTGCCCCCTCGCCTGCCCAACGCTCATAACGCTGCCTGTCTTTGCGGCAGCGGGGACAAACCGCATCGTAGTAGACCTTAATTGTGTTGTCAGTGGGCATATAATACTCGGAGCGGACATTGAGGGGTTAAGTGTGGCACGTCGGCGGCACGACGCAACGCTAGTGATCCATCAGAGTAAGCGCGGCGTCTTTATGCATCGCAACATGATCGGTTTTGTCGCTTTTGATTTCATACTGCGGCTCCTCCTCACTGGCATAACGGTGATGACCTTTGTAGGTCGTATCCTGCGTATGTACGCGAGTGATATGTCCGCTTACATAGCCAGCCTCTGAGTTCCATTTTACGTGATCGCCCACCTTGAAGCGCTTAGCCATTCTTCACTCCTATTGTTTTCTACCTCTATGTTCTCCACCCCTATCATTCCCCATCCCTATCAGAACTTGGTTCACTGAACCTTAAGTGTAGATGTACTCACTCATAGCGCTAAGTATTCACCTGTGACGACACATAAGAGCCAGGTTGCTACCCTAGCATCCGGTAGACGCGCCACTTTAAAGAATGGCTGTTTGCCTTTGCGTGTCATTACTTCATCAGACAAGAGGCAGCCATGGCGGAATGCAAAAAACTGCTGATCATTGCGCACGCACCTTCCGAGAACACACAAAAGATGCTGAAGGCTGTGGTACACGGCGCGTCCCATCCTGACGTAGAAAAGGTGGTGGTAACATCGCTCACCCCGCTTGAAACACAACCGGACGATATTCTTTCAGCCGATGCGATTATTCTCGGTACCACTGAAAATCTGGGCTATATGGCAGGATTAGTGAAGGACGTATTTGATCGATGCTACTACGCCTGCCTTGATAAAACCGAGGGCTTACCGTTCGCGTTTTACGTTCGGGCGGGTCACGATGGCACCGGCACCCAGCGTGGAATTGAGAGCATTACCACCGGGCTGCGCTGGAGACTGATACAAGAGCCGCTTATTTGCCGGGGCGACTTCCAGGCAGATTTTATCGAGCAATGCGAAGAGCTGGGGCTATCTGTGGCTGCCAGCCTAGAGGCTGGGATTATTTAAGGCGAAAAAAAACGGCACCTTGATAGGTACCGTTTATCAGTGCATAGGGCTGGTTACTTCAAGCGCTCAAATACCGTCGCAACCCCCTGCCCCATACCAATGCACATGGTGGCCAGGCCTAACGTGGTGTCGCGCTGCTGCATAACGTTAAGCAGCGTGGTGCTGATGCGTGAACCGGAACAACCGAGAGGGTGGCCCAAGGCAATCGCACCACCGTTTAAGTTAACCTTTTCGTCCATGGCATCCAAAAAGCCCAGGTCTTTTAATACCGGCAGACTTTGCGCTGCAAAGGCTTCGTTAAGCTCGACAGTCTGGATATCATCCGACGAAAGCCCCGCCGCTTTCAGCGCCTTTTTCGAGGCAGGCACCGGGCCATAGCCCATAATGGATGCATCGCACCCAGCCACACCTGTGGAAAGCACTTTAGCGATAGGCTCAAGCCCCAACGCCTGGGCGCGCTCGTAGCTCATGATCGCCATGGCGGAAGCACCCACGGAAAGCGCTGACGACGTGCCTGCCGAGACGGTGCCGCTACGCGGATCAAACACCGGCTTAAGCTGGGCCATGGACTCAAAGCTTGCATCAGAGCGGATCACTTCATCGCTCTTGAACAGCACTTTAAAGCCGCGCTGGTCATGGCCTTCAACACCGACAATCTCGTTATCGAAGTAGCCTTTCTCCATTGCTGCCTGAGCACGCTGGTGCGAACGCACGCCAAACCGGTCCTGATCCTCCCGCGTAATACCGTGCATCTTACCTAGTAGCTCAGCGGTCAGCCCCATCATCATGGAGGCTTTAGCGGCGTATTTACTAATCGCAGGGTTTACATCAACCCCATGCGCCATGGGCACATGTTCCATGTGTTCTACACCACCAATGATGTAGAAATCGCCCATGCCCGCTTTGATATTCGCCGCTGCAATATGCAGCGCAGTCATGGAGGAGCCACACAGACGGTTAACGGTTTGAGCCGGCACCGAGCGTGGAATGCCGGTCATGATCGCCGCGTTGCGAGCAATGTTCATGGCTTGTTCAAGGGTCTGGTTAACGCAGCCCCAAATTACATCATCTACTTCAGAAGGGTCTAGATTGGGATTACGGGTAAACAACGCCTGCATGACAGCAGCGGACAGGTTTTCCGCACGAACGTTACGAAATGCGCCATGCTTGGCTTTTGCCATGGCGGTACGTACACCGTCGACCACCACGATATCTCTGGGATTCAAACTCATCTTATTTCTCCTGTTCGCGGTGACTTAGGCCTGACCGGGGGCGGGATAAAACTGCTCATTGTTCTTCGCCATTTGGCGCAGCTTTTCAGTCGGCGCGTACAGCGGGCCGAGCTCTTCAGCCAATCCTTCCGCCAGTTTGACGAACTCCGCCACGCCCATGGCGTCGATATAGCGCAGCGCGCCACCGCGGAAAGGCGGGAAACCAATACCGTAAATCAGCGCCATATCCGCTTCGGCAGGCGTATCAACAATATTGTCTTCCAGACAACGAACCGTCTCCATGCAGAGCGGCACCATCATGCGGGCAATAATATCCTCGTCGGAGAACTCTTTTTTGTCGCTAACCACTTCCTCGATTAACGCGTAGGCCTGCTCATCCGTTACTTTTTTGGGCTTGCCTTTTTTATCCTCTTCATAGGCATAAAAACCCTTGGCGTTTTTCTGGCCCAGGCGCTCGTTTTCGTACATCACCTGGATTGCCGTTTTGCCTTCACGCGCCATGCGGTCCGGGAAGCCTTCCGCCATGACGTCATTAGCGTGAACCGCCGTATCCATACCGACCACATCCAGCAGGTAAGCAGGCCCCATCGGCCAGCCAAACTTCTCCATGACCTTATCAACACGCTGGAAGTCGGCACCCTGCTCGACCAGGAAGCTGAAGCCGCCGAAATAGGGGAACAGCACACGGTTTACTAAAAAGCCGGGGCAGTCATTCACCACAATGGGCGTTTTCCCCATGGCACGAGCATAAGCCACCGTCGCCGCAACGGCTGCGTCAGAGGTTTTTTCACCGCGAATAACTTCAACCAGCGGCATGCGATGCACAGGGTTAAAAAAGTGCATGCCACAGAAATTTTCAGGGCGCTTCAGATTCTGAGCCAAGCGGTTAATCGAAATGGTCGATGTGTTGGAGGTCAGGATCGTATTCTCTCCTACCATCTCTTCGACTTCGCTGAGCACCGCACCTTTTACCTTGGGATTTTCAACAACCGCTTCAACCACCAAATCAACATTGCCGAAGTCGCCGTAGGAGAGCGTGGGGCGAATATTGGTCAGCTTTTCCGCCATTTGCTCACTGGTGAGTTTTTTACGCTCAACCTGCTTGGCGAATAGTTTACGGGACTCTTTCAGGCCCAGTTCAATGGCTTCATCCTTGATGTCTTTCATCAAGATAGGCGTGCCTTTAGAGGCGCTTTGGTAAGCAATACCACCGCCCATTATACCGGCGCCCAACACGGCCGTTTGCTTAACAGGCTGCGCCTGCTTTTCATACTTGCTGGCTTTCTTTTTGACGACCTGATCGTTCATAAACAGACCGACCAGGTTAAATGCCACGCTGCTTAGCGCAAGCTTGGCAAAGGCTTTCGCCTCAATGGCCTGGGCGCGACTGCGCTCTTCACCCGCACCTTTTTGAATAACCTTGATAGCTTCAATAGGCGCTGGATAGTGAGGGCCCGCTTTGCCGGCGACATACCCTTTGGCCGTTTCAAACGCCATCATTTGTTCGATAGCATTGAGCTTTAAGGGGCCTTTTTTCTCTGCGCGACGCGCCTGGTAATCAAGCTCGCCAGCGTTAGCGCGGTCGAGTATGTCTAGCGCCGCCTCCTCTAGCTGCTCGGGCGTGACCACGGCATCGACAGCGCCGTCTTTTAGCGCCGCATCGGCGCGGTTTTCAGTGCCACCGGCAATCCATTCAATCGCATTGTCAGCGCCAATCAAGCGTGGCAAGCGTACACAACCACCCCAGCCCGGCAAAATGCCCAGTTTGGTTTCCGGAAGTCCAATTTTAGCTTTTTCGCTCATCACGCGAAAATCCGTGGTGAGCAGCACTTCGCACCCGCCACCCAAGGCAAGGCCATTAATAGCGGCAACGGTTGGAAAAGGGAGATCTTCAATCGCATTAAATATCTCGTGCACCTTGAGGTTCATCTCTTCAAGGTACGCTTCACCTTTAGTGAACAGGCTATGAAACTCGGTGATATCCGCCCCGACAATGAATGCGTCTTTGCCGCTGCCAATCATCAGGCCCTGCAAGTCATCTACCGCCTGAAGAGCGCTAACGGCCTCTCCCAGCTCGGTAACAACAGCGCTGGAAAGCTTATTAACGGACTCATCTTTTAAATCAAAAATAAGCCGCGCGATGTGATGGCCACTCAGGGTGTCACGACGCTCCACCGTGATGGCATTGCCTTGATAGATCATCCGTGCTCTCTCCACAGGTTTGAACTGGCGCTCCTGTCAGCAGACTCTTGCAGCAAGTTTTAGCGACAAGTCCCTGGCTGGTTCGTCAGCATTTCATACGGTCGTTTGATAGCGTTAGCTTGGTTGAGTTATCCAACAACGTCAAGCCCTGACTTTTGGCTAATCCCTGCCAGGGAGTACACTTTCTCATCACCTAAATATTCCGTTATTAAGGACACATTAAGACGATTACCTGCTGGGCATCGACTTTTTTCAGAAACCCATGGATCATGATTTTTTTCACTATGGGTCATATATTCATGGGCGCCCTGTTAACACCGACGCGCATAAAAGCCATTCAGCACTTTACCGAGCGCTTAGTGGAGCGCATTAAACCCTGGAGCTGGCTATGGCCGGCCATGGCATTTTCAGCGGGAGTGGGCAGTTTTTTTCTGGTCGACCGTCAGCAGTGGCTAGGTGCGGCGCTAGCGCTGGGGCTGCTATTTACCTGGACGCTGCTGCTTTCTGAAAGTTTAATTGGCCGCTGGCTGGCCAAGCGCGGCCACCCTACCCTGCACCGTGGCGCCACTACGTTTATTGCCCAAATGATTCACCAGGAGACGCTGTTTTTTACCCTTCCGTTCATTTTAATTACGACGGTATGGAACAGCGGACAAACGCTATTTGCTCTCTTGGTCATTGGCATGGCGCTGTTATCAATTATCGACCCGCTTTATTACAAGGTAGCTGGCCGCTGGCGCAGTCTCTATTTTATTTTCCATGCGCTGTGCGTTTTTTTGGTGATGCTGGTAACGCTACCGATCATGCTCCATCTCACGACCGGACAAAGCCTTTTGTTAGCGATGTCTTTGATGGTACTGGTAGCGCTTCCCAGCTTTTGGCATTTACTCAAGCAGCGCTCGTTAAAACGCTGGTGCCTATTTCTAGGGCTAACGCTTGCACTTGCGTATGCTGCCTGGATAGGCCGTATTTGGGTGCCGCCCGCAAGCCTTTGGTTGACCAGCAGTGCGCTCTCCCCTTCGCTTGATATTCAGCAGCGAGAACCGCAGGGTTCCATTGCGCTGACGCCGGATGCTATTCGTGAAAACGGCCTTTATGTGTATACCGCGATCCGTGCCCCACGAGGATTAAGCGAAACTATTTACCACGCCTGGCGTCATAACGGTGAACCGTTAGATACCGTCCGGCTGGACATTAGTGGTGGGCGTGAACAGGGTTATCGGGCATGGAGTCATAAGCTTAACTTTCCTGCTGATCCATCAGGTGACTGGCGAGTAGATATCATGACCGATAGTGGTCAACGCGTGGGGCTGATTCGTTTTACGGTATCGGAAGACTTACAAAAGGCCTCTAAAGCCGATAGCGCTATTCACGCCAGCGGTTTAAGCAGACTTAATTTACGTCGTTTTGTGCCAGGAAGCCGTGAACGCTCTGACACGCCGACAAGCGACTAAGTCCGCCTATGGCTTGCAATCCAAGCCATAGCTAATGACAATCTACCCTCCCACTTTTTGGTAGCGAGTTGCCCATGGCTTCATCGATTGGTTTTCGTCTTGCACGCCTGCCGCATTTGTGGCGCTCAATTTTGGATCGTAGGCTCGCTCCTTTGGGGCTTACCCAAACGCGTTGGGTCACGCTTTATCATATCTGGCGCTTGGGTGAGGGACATCCCCAGTGCGACCTGGCGCGAGCGATTGGTGTTGAGGCCCCTTCACTTGTTCGTACACTGGGCCAACTTGAGGAGCAGGGTCTGGTTGAGCGACGCGCTTGTGATAGTGACCGACGCAGCAAGCGTATTTACCTTACGCCAGCAGCAATGCCGCTTTTAGAAAAAATTGATGCGGTGGTCACCCAAGCCCGTGGAGAGTTTTTTGTCGGGCTTGGTGAGCGTGAGCTTGAACAGCTTAATGAATGGTTGTCAATAATTGAATCAAACGGGCTAGCCATTCAAGCACGCGAGCAAGACCCCCCTACTGCTTAGGTGCTCATCTAGCGGTGATGCGCACCGTTTCGACTATCCAACGGCTTGCCTAGCGGCTGGTCCGATAAGCCGCTTAGCGCGCCCTTTAATTGCTTTACGTCTGCAAGATAAGTGGAAAAACGCTCGGCGGTTTGCGACTCCCACCACCAAAGCGTTAGCGCATAAGGCGTCGATTCAATCACTAGTGCATCCTGAGGCAGCCGCTCCAAGAGTGCTTTTAACGGCGCACTGGCACTTTCAGGTAAATCGCGCAACGGTGCAATACGCCAACGCCAGCCAGCATAATAGGGTTCTAGTACGGCACTGGCATTGCTGTCCCGTAGCAGCACAAAGTCCGGGCCTGGCGCATCCTGAGGATAGTGCCAACGATAAGCGGGCATGGTGCCCCTAAAATGGTGCAGCGGGGGTTTTTCCATTTTAACGCTGACCCCTTGTTGCTTAGCACCGTTACGCAACGCCATTTGCCTTACCTGACGCGGGCTTGGCTTGAGCCACATGACCGGCGCCATCACAAATAACAATACAAAAACGATAATTAACCATACCATCACTGCTTCCACCCTATTTCAGTCGTACGCTGTTAACACGTTAAAAAAACCATGACGCAGATCGTTGTTAAGATTGTCCATGCAGCTTAAAGTAAAGGTTATCTAACAAAGTTTGCTTCTTTGTTAATTATCGCCAAGGAGATAAGCCATGAGCTATCACCATATTCTGGTTGCCGTTGACCTAACAAAAGATTCTCACAAGGTACTAGAGCGCGCGATCGTTATCGCTGAGCGCAACAATGGTGCCAAAATCTCCATTATGCATACCCTTGAGCCTTTGGGTTTCGCCTATGGAGGTGATATCCCGATGGACCTTACCAGCATTCAAGACCAATTGGATGAGCATGCAAAGCAGCGCCTGGCTGAAATTGCGACCCCTCATATCGACAAGGCCGACCAGCACGTAGTGGTGGGCATGCCCGACACGGAAATTCATCGCTTCGCGGATGAACATAACGTTGATTTGATTGTGGTTGGCTCCCACGGAAGACACGGCTTTGCCCTGCTACTGGGTTCAACGTCAACAGGCGTGCTGCACGGCGCGCAGTGTGATGTACTCGCCGTACGGGTTGGCAAAAAGGGCGAGAGCAGCGACGAATAAGTATACGCGCTTATTCTCGGCGCCTTACTTGCATATCGAACGCTTCTGTTCAAAAAGCTACTATCCCCAAAGGCACCGACCAGGTGCCTTTGGGAACATACACTTGAGTTTCCGCTATTCGCCGTTGGCCATGGCTTCAAGCTCCATCCAGCGTTCCATGGCGGCTTCAAGCGCCTGCTGAGCATGCTCTAGCTCTTGTAGTTTCGCTGTTACCGCGCTGGCCTCCTGCTGATAAAACGCGGGATCGCCTACCACTTGCTCCAGCGCTTCGACACTGGCTTCAAGCCGCTCGATGTCGGCAGGCAATGCATCCAGCTCGCGCTGAAACTTATAGGAGAGCTTGACGTTTTTTTTAGCGGGCTCTTCAGGTGCCTTCTCGGGTGCTTTTTCCACCGCCGCGCTGGTGGGCTCGGTTTGTTGACGCGCCGCGCCTTCCCAAGGGGCAGGCGGTAGCTTACCGCCCTGACGTATCCAATCGGTGTAACCGCCCACGTATTCACGGACAACGCCTTCGCCTTCAAAGGCCAGCATGCTGGTCACCACATTGTCCATAAAGGTTCGGTCGTGGGAAACCAGTAGCAGCGTACCGTCAAAGTCCAGCAACAGCTCTTCAAGCAGCTCCAGGGTTTCCATATCCAGGTCGTTGGTCGGCTCATCAAGCACCAACACGTTGGCAGGTTGGGTAAACAGCTTGGCCAAGAGCAGGCGATTAGACTCCCCGCCCGACAGTGCTTTTACAGGCTGACGCACGCGGTCAGGCGTAAACAGGAAATCCTGCAGGTAGCTCATGACATGGCGATCCTTGCCACCGACGCTGACTCGGTCACTGCCTTGGGCCACGTTATCGTAAACTGTTTTTTCCAGTTCAAGTCCTGCACGCAGTTGGTCAAAGTAGGCCACTTTAAGGTTCGTGCCTAGCTGTACACTGCCTTCGGTCGGTGCTAGCTCACCCAACAGAATTTTAAGTAGTGTTGTTTTGCCCGCACCATTGCGCCCGAGAAAACCAATACGGTCGCCGCGCACGACTTCCAGATTCACATTACGCAGAATAACGTCGTTACCAAAGCGCTGAGTCACCCCTTTAAGCTCAACTACCCGCTTACCGGTACGTTCACCACTATCAACGGTCAGGTTAGCAGTGCCTTGGCGTTCACGGCGCTGGCTGCGCTCGTCGCGCATGGCTTCAAGAGCACGCACCCGTCCCTCATTACGGGTACGGCGCGCTTTAACCCCTTGGCGTATCCAGGTCTCTTCCTGCGCCAGCTTTTTATCGAACTCGGCATTTTCCCGCGCTTCAACTTCAAGCTCGTGCTGCTTGCGAGCCTGAAACTCTTCGTATTTGCCCGGGTAGCGGCCCAGCTTGCCACGATCAAGCTCAAGAATATTAGTCGCCAGCCTGGAAAGAAACGCCCGGTCGTGGGTAATCAACAGCACCGCACCATTAAAAGCCAGAAGCTGCTCTTCAAGCCATGCAATGGTGTCCAGGTCCAAATGGTTGGTCGGCTCATCAAGTAGAAGTAAATCAGGCTCAGACACCAGCGCTCGCGCTAACGCGACCCGGCGACGCCAGCCGCCTGAAAGAGAACTCATCTCAGTTTCAGGAGGAAGTCCCAGCCGCGTTAGCACAACATCAATACGCTGATGGAACGACCAGCCATCAATCGCTTCGATGCGGGTTTGCAACGTCGCCATGCGATTCATGTCCGGGTCGGGATCGTTGATCAAGTGCTGATATTCAGATAGCAGCTCGCCCGCCTCAGGCAGACCCTGTGCGACCATGTCGAAAATAGTCATGCCCGATGACTCAGGTAACTCCTGAGCCAACACCCCAATTTTCAAGCCAGGCGCTCGCCAAACCGAGCCGTCATCTGCCTGAATATCACCCGCCACTAATTTTAAAAGCGTAGATTTACCGGTGCCGTTGCGCCCGACCAGCGCCAGCCGCTCGCCTTTTTCGACCGTAAGGTCAGCGCGGTTCAACAGTACTTGGGTGCCGTAGGCAAGTTGCAGCTGTTCGAGTCGTAACAAGGTCACGCAGTATCCTCCATCGTCGTGAGGCGCACAGTGTAACGCATGGACAGCAGTAGAGGGGAAGCTTCACGCATTAGTCGATACGTGTGCTTAGCGTTACAATACTGGTTTGCTATTTTCGACGAAGGAGTAACGCTTGGCTTCATCGGCAGTCGATAACGTTTTACCTGAAGCGCTTCAATTTCGCCCTACGTCTCCGTTGGTCGATATTGGCGCTAATTTGACGCACGAAAGCTTTGATCGTGATCTTGATGACGTCATCGCGCGGGCTCATGCTGCTCATGTTAATACAATGATTGTCACGGGCACGGACCTGGCGCACGCCGAGCAGGCAATAGCCCTTTCCGGGCAATATCCCGGCCTTTTCGCAACGGCGGGCATTCACCCGCATGATGCCAGTTGCTGGAATGCAGAACTGGCAAACAAGATGAAAGCCTTGCACGCACATCCGAAGGTGGTCGCCGTTGGCGAATGCGGGCTGGATTTCAATCGCAATTTTTCGACGCCTGCCGAGCAAGAGCATGCGTTTGAAGCGCAGTTGGCACTAGCTGTTGAAAGCGGCCTACCGCTTTTTCTACATGAGCGCGATGCAGGCGCGCGAATGCGCGAAATACTGGCCGCTTGGCGCGATGATATCAGCGACGCGGTTGTACACTGCTTTACCGCTGACCGCGATACGCTGTACGGCTATCTGGACCTGGATATGCATATTGGTCTGACCGGCTGGATTTGCGATGAGCGTCGCGGCCATCACTTGCGTCCGCTGGTTAACGATATTCCGCTGGAGCGCTTGATGGTGGAGACCGACTGCCCTTACCTGCTGCCCCGCAATCTACTCGCTAAACTCAAAGGGCGCCGCCATGAGCCAGCGCTTCTGCCGTGGATCGTAAAAGAAATTGCCCAGTGGCGCGGTATCAGCGAAGCTGAACTAGGTAGCGCCACGACGCAAACTGCACAGCGCTTTTTCCGCCTGCCTACAGAATCTTGAAAGGAGTACGAGCGTGGCCGATTACCCAGGATTTATTGCCATTGAAACGGGCGAAGAAGATGGCCTCCCCCTTGCCATAGCCTGGTCATTGCCTGATGGACGCGTTAAGGAAACCTTGATCCAACCAGACGATAGCTGGATCAAGGAAGATACCAATGCCATGGGCACTTACAGCATCGAGGAACTTGAGAGCCTGGGCGTTAGCCCCCTTGAGGTGATCCGCGAGCTGGAAAACGATTACTTCTCCGCCACTCTTTATACCAGCGACAATGGTGAGGACGAGGCGGCGCTGGCGCGTCTATTTGATACGTATGGGCTGGACCCTTTTGTAGAACTGGCGCCGGCATCGGTGCTCTACCCGTCTATCACGCCGGGTGAATGGCACCGCCAGCGACGTGAGACATTCAGCGAGCTGGGCCTGGAGCCCATGCGCCCCGAACATGAGCTTGAGGTCATGCTGTCCTTGCACCAGCGCTTAACCGAAACGGATTAAGCATTAGCAGCCACAGGCGCTTGACCCAAGACTGCCTGGCCTTGGGTAATCGCAGCGGCTAGTGGCTCTTTGCGCTGATAAAACGACGTCAACGCCACATAAAGGGCGTTGGCGCGCGTGGGCAGGCCTTCTTGTAAATAGCGCTGCTTTCGGGCGTTTACCTTCTCCGCAAATGCGTCACGATCGACGTCAACATCGCCCCCCAAGTTATCCACGCTGACATGAAAGATGCGCCCACACGCGTCGGCAAACAGTGACTCCAACGCCTGAGGGGCAATTTCGGCTTGCTCAAAAGCGCTCTGCTCCTGGGCATTACGCCCATCGGGCAAATACCAGTAGCCATAATCTTCCAACTGACGGCGCTTGGCACCGGCAATACACCAGTGGCTAATTTCATGCAGGGCGCTGGCATAAAACCCACGGGCAAAGATAATCTGATGATAAGGCGCTTCCTTACTTGCCGGTCGATAAAGCGGCTCATCTTCACCCCGCACTAACCGGGTTTGATAGCGCGGCATAAAAATGCCATCAAAGAGTGCCGTAATATCCTCAAGTAACCACTTGTCGTCTGCGTGAACCACAATATCCTCGTTATTTAAGGCCTTTTTGCCTAGTATAACGGCCCTCGTTAGGTAGGCTGAAGTCTAAACGGCAAAAACCAGCGACTCCTGCTAATCTAGCGGCGTTTTATAGATTACTTTACTAACGGAGAGCCTTTCCTTGGCCCGCTTTGCTGACGATATCAAAACCACCTACTGGCCAGAAACCCGTGCCTTAATTTTATTGGCGCTGCCTATTTGTGGCGCGCAGCTTGCCCAGGCTGGCATGGGGGTAGTCGATGTCATGATGACGGGACGCTTTAACGCTACGTCGCTGGCAGCAGTCTCAGTAGGTACCAGTTTATGGGCGCCCTTGATGCTCTTTATGACGGGCACGCTCATGGGGCTTACCCCTATTGTCGCTTATCACCTCGGCGGACAGCGAAGCAATGCCATTCGCCCTGCGGTTCATCAAGGATTATGGGTGGCCTTGGTGCTAGGCATTATCGCCGCGATTCTGCTTAGAACCAGCGTCATGCCCATTTTCGAATTAATGGATGTACCGGCTCAAGTCGCTCAAGAATCAGCTGCTTATCTTTCAGCGGTGGCGTTCGGTATGCCCGGTATTGCCCTCTTTCAAGCATTACGCGCGTTTTCGGATGGCATGAACCATACGCGGCCATCATTGTGGATCAGTGTCATCGGTTTGCTCGTGAATATTCCGGCCAACTACCTGCTGATCTACGGCGGCGACGGGCTGGTCAATTTGTTGGGTAGCGGCGTTCCCGATATTCTGCAACAAATTCCGGCCATGGGTGCCTTTGGCTGTGGGATCGCGACGGCTATCTCCATGTGGACCATGATGTTAATCATGCTGCTGTATACTCGCCGAGGGCGTGCTTACCAAAACGTGTCGCTATGGCACCGTTTTACGCCTCCACAGCTGGCGGGTATTAAAGAGCTGATTTTTGTAGGCATGCCGATTGGCGTGGCCATTTTTGTTGAGGTGACCCTGTTCACCTTGATCGCCCTGTTTGTTGCTAGCCTGGGCGAGATAACCGTAGGTGCTCACCAAATCGCGCTCAGCTTTACTTCTATTCTGTTTATGCTGCCGCTTTCATTGAGCATGGCATTAACGGTACGCGTGGGTAATACCCTAGGCCAGCATCGCCTGACACTGGCTCGCCAGGTCGCATGGAATGGTGTGGTGGTGAGTATACTGATTGCGGCGTTTAACAGCCTCTTTTTGTGGCTAACTGCCAAGCCGGTGATTGCCTTGTATACCTCGAACTCTGAGATACAGGCGCTAACCCTTACCCTCATCGCCCTTGCGGTCATCTTCCAGCTCTCTGATTCGCTTCAGGTGAACCTGGCAGGCGCGCTACGAGGGTATAAGGACACCCGCATCGTCATGGTCATTACAGTGCTTTCCTACTGGCTTGTAGGCCTTGGAGGCGGTTACTGGTTAGGTGTGCATGGTGCAAGCGGTTTAACCGAGCCTTTAGGTGTTCATGGGTACTGGATAGGCTTGATTGCAGGGCTTAGCACCGCCGCACTGTTGTTGGCCTGGCGTTTAAAATGGATTAGCCGACAGGGGTAAGAAGTGACAAACCAGTGGCTTCTTTTCGTTATGTTCACGGCAATGTCGATTTTGGCAGGTTGCAGCGATCATGAGGCAGAGCAGCCATGGGTCGCCTATCACCAGCAATTAGCCGAAGACCTTTCCTCGCCTCCGCGCGAGCGCACAGAGGTATCCAACATAGGGGTATTTCCAGAACGCCAAGAAAGGCTGATTGAGGTAGCTGAAACCCGCGATGGCATACTCAATATTTACGCGTTGCGCGAGTGTCACATCACGTCGCTGATTGCAGCCCGCAACAATCAGCTTGGCCGGGTTGCGCCGCCCAGCCAGCACTGGCTTTACGAGCGTGAGTTATGGCAACGCTTGGCGGCATGCCAGGAAAGCGATGTCCCTGACCGGTTAAGCGAGCGCGATAAAGAGCGCCTTGAGCAGCTTACTGCTCTGAAAACAGCCCAACTATCCGCTGTTAGCTGGAATGCTATTTTCGATTCTGATGAGTGGATAAAAAGCTTCTCTCGGGCAAGCCAACCGCTAGCGATGAGTGATTTTCCAGCGATTGCGCAGCAGCTTGCCGCTGTCGATTATTTGCAGCAGATGGTAGATAGCCAGTTTAGCCAAGCATGGCAGCAAGACTCCTCTCAGCTTGAAAACCACCTCAAGCACCTTCAAGAACGCCCCTTAACTGCCGAGATACTGCGCACATTGCTACTTGCCGAACAACGTTTGCAAGACGCCAGCGAGTACTTACCCCAGCATGATCCACACCATGAAGCGTGTTTAACAGCGTGGGACACTGAAGCCCTGGACCTCCTTGAAGCTAACGCGCAACAGTGGCTACTCGCTATCAACAGGCTGATAAACAGCCAAAGCGCTGCCTTGCCAGAAGCGGTACGTGTTTACCAAACCCAATGGCTCGCGCTTGATAACGCACAAGCGCCTTGGCAGCAGTATCAGCAGGCCAAAACGCACCACTTATCGCTTAGAGAAATGCACTCAGTCTGTTTAAGCGATTAAATATTCGCCTCCCTCTTAACCTTATGGGCAACCTGTGCTATTGGTGAAGGATGCGGTAAGCATTTCTTGTTTACCAATGTCGTGGCCACGCAGCATTAGGAGGGACATCATGGGCGTATCCCAGTCACCCCGCTCTGCCCAGGTCATCGACCTGGATACCGTGCGCCTGCGTCAGCAGGCGCAAAAAAGTTTGGTTCGTTTAGCGCCCGAGTTAGACGGGTTGGAAATGGTATACCAGCTCGCTGCGAGCCCCGATTCCTATTTTGGCATGCCCATTCTGGCCTGGGGCTTAAGAGCCGATGGCCATGTTGTTGGGTTGGTGCCCTGGATGGAAACACTAACCGCCTGCCAAGAGGTGGATAGCCAGGAAAACGGCTATTTTGTTGGCTATCGCGATCCAGAAACAGAAGAGATCTTTGAGTCACCGCCCGACCACAAATATTACGAGCTGACGGCTGCCGCTGACTATTTTGAGTATGAAGCGTCGGGAGACGTTACGCTCATCCAGCAAATTCCCGATACCCTGGGCACTCATGCATTGTGCATGAATCACCCCAATGCACCGTGGCATATGAAACCCGTTTACGGATGGCGTTTGTACAGCGATGGCTCTATTGATGCCTTACTTGCTGATGAAGAAAAGGCCACAATGACACCCATTCTGTTGGGTGATAAGTGCCTCTACAGTGCACGCTCCTGCCACCCGAGCGTTTATTACTTTCAGCGCCATATCGCTAACCGTATTCTTGAGGAAGATCCCGCTACCCTTGAGACATTAGCCATGATGGTCGTGCCAGGCGATTAACGTATGAGGCGGTACACCTGTTTAATTATGCGCACCGTGCGAGGCTATTCACCATTAGTCGATTTTTTGCCGCGCACGGCTGCACATCTTTACGCTAAGCGTATAAAGTAAACGTAGCTTTCTGCTGATTCACTGCGGTCGACAAGCTCATGACCCAAAAATTGACAAAATTTAGGTACATCACGCGTGGTAGCAGGATCTGTTGCCACAACTTTAAGCACTTGACCTGAGCTCATATCACGCACCTTGTTGTGCATTAGCATGATAGGTTCAGGACAATAAAGCCCTGTGGTGTCCAGAACGGTGTCGTAGTGGGGTGAGGCATCAGTCGTGTCAGCCATTCATATCCTCGGTTTAGGAACTAGATAGCATGATTAAAGTTATCATCGAACGGCGTATTATGCCTGGCCTTGAAGATGAGTATGAACAGGCCGCACGCGAAGTCATGCGTGTTTCGCTCGGTGTCAGAGGCTTTGTCAGCGGTGAAACGCTGGCACAACAAGGCCATACGGATCGACGCTTGATGATTACCAAATGGCGCGATTTACGCGCCTGGAAAGAGTGGCACGCCAGCGATGCGCGTGCCACTGCGATGCAACGTATTTTACCGCTATTAACAGAAGACGAGACGATCCGCATCTATGAAGCGGGCTATTAACACCTTAGTGGGTTAGCCTTACGTGCACAGTCACTTCTTCCCGGTCGTGATAAAGGTGCCTACAGTTTATGTGGGCACCAACACCCGCGTTTTTAAGCGCTTCTTCCAATGTTTCCAAACAGCGCGTTACTTCATCCCAACGTTTCTTCATGGGTAGTTTGAGGTTAAAAATAGCCTCTCTACACCATTTACGCGTTAGCCAACGCTCGACCATCGCCAGCACCCGTACGGGCTTATCCACGATGTCACATACCAGCCAATCCAAACACTGAGGCGGCTCCCAGGTAAAGCCATCTTCTTTAAGGTGATCAACTTGCCCAGTGGCCATTAGCTGCTTATCCATTGGCCCATTATCAATGGCATAAACGTACATGCCCCGCTGCACCAACTGCCATGTCCATCCACCGGGCGCGGCTCCTAGATCTGCTGCCTGCATATGCGCACTCAAGCGCTCCTCCCACTCTTCGCGTGGGATAAACTCATGCCATGCTTCTTCCAGTTTAAGCGTAGAGCGGCTTGGTGCACGCGAAGGGAAGCGCAACCGACGAATACCGTTAAGCAGCTCGCTACGATTACCGGGAAAACTTATGCCTAGCTGGGCGCGATCACCATCGGTCCAAAAAATATGTAACCGACGCCCACCTGCCTTGCCGCGTAGTGCACCGCGTTTTTTTAACATGCTTTGCAACGGCTTGGTAAGGGCTTTGATCAGGCCAACCAGCGCCTTACCATCATTAGTATCGGGCGTTTCATGCCAGATTTCTTCAAAACTCCAGCCGCTAGCTTTAACCTGCTCTAAAATAGCGGTTAATCGATCGTCTCGTGACAGGGTGAGTGCTGGTAAGGCCGCTAGGCTTTGGCGAGCAAAAATAAGCCTTTTAAAAGCCGCCCGCCGGTGCAAGTCATTAACGGGTTCATCGTCTGTTCGCGTTAGGCTGACCCACCCTTCCCCATAAGCAGGTTCACAGGGTACCCCTTGGTGCTTTGCATGGTGCTGCATTTCTGACAGCGCATCACGTTCAAAACCAGGGCGGCAGTAAACTAACCACGATGTCGGTACCGTTTCACTCACCACTTCACCTCAAATTGCGTCTATCACCCAAAGTGACAGCCGGTTGATATAGTCGCTGGGGACGCATCATACCATTAACACGTGTGCTTTATTTTCTTCCACACATACAAAAAACCCAGCCGATTGGCTGGGTTCTTCGTTAAATAAGTGCCTGACGATGACCGGGGCGGCCATCCGCCGGCCGACGCTCCGGGACTCTCGCATGGGGAGACCCTTTTCTTTCTTCATGTACAGAAAAATCCCCCGAGGCCTGAGCTCCGGGGGATTTTTCACAATAAGTGCCTGACGATGACCTACTCTCGCATGGGGAGACCCCACACTACCATCGGCGCTAAGCGGTTTCACTACTGAGTTCGGCAAGGGATCAGGTGGTTCACGCTCGCTATGGTCGTCAGGCGTAACGGGCAATGTACATCATGCTGTGTTGGGTGATCGTCTCTCGTGCCAGGCGGTTTTCTCGCCCAGCGCGCGTATCCGGTAGTCATCGTTGTCACTGCGACCAGACCCCTTGGGTGTTATAGGGTCAAGCCTCA